>DALYDW010000010.1:22028-23487 GCA_031972915.1 bacterium | reverse complement strand
TCACCCTTTCCCACTTGGAGACATAACAACATGGCTCATGCCCCAAACACGACTGTAAGACCAACCCATTGAAGATAATAGATGATTCTGAGTGATAGATAAGGCCGTGAAATCGCCTCGAAACAGCAGCTCCTACATTTCAATTTTGATCCCAATTTTTTTTTAGCTCTCGGATTTTTCGAAGGATTCAAGGCAGAATGAAACTCTGACATGAGGAACCTAACTCAAACAGAAAAACCAAAACGTACTCGTCATCGTAGTATGAAAAATGAAGCTCTCTCGTCAAAAAAAAATTTGGATCGCCTTCGCCCTAGGGTTAGGGCTACTTCTCGGCATAAATCCACCGCATCCGGGTAAAAAGGAAATCGCCATGGCCGACACCAAAAAAATCGACACTGAAACCATGAAAAAACTCACCCCCCTGCAATACCACGTTACTCAGGAAGACGGTACAGAGGCTCCTTTCCAAAACGCTTATTGGAATAACAAACAGGAAGGCATCTACGTGGATGTAGTTTCAGGAGAGGTCTTATTCAGCTCGAAAGATAAATTTGATTCCGGCACCGGTTGGCCAAGCTTTACCAAACCCGTGGATCCAGCAAATATCACCACACGAGAAGACACAAAGCACTTCATGGTACGTACCGAAGTTAGAAGTAAGCAGGGAAATTCCCACCTGGGCCACCTGTTTCCCGATGGACCTGGTCCAACAGGTTTACGCTATTGCATCAACTCAGCCTCCTTGCGTTTCATTCCCAAAGAAAGCTTGATCGAAGAAGGTTACGGAGCCTATCTCCCCATTTTTGAAACTGAGCCCACGAGTTCTCGCCCGTAAACCCAAGCCCCCTCGAAAAGCCCACTTCTTGTCCAGAATGCCAGTGGACTTTTTTAGGCTCCATGATTAGACGCCAGCCATGATTCATAGCCTATACCAATGGACCCTAGCCTGGGCCGCAACTCCTCAAGCTGAGTGGGCCTTATTTTTGATCGCCATTGCCGAATCGGTATTTTTCCCCCTCCCCCCTGACATCCTGCTCATGGCCATGGCCGTAGCTAACCCCGCAGGATCCTTCTTTTTCGCCTTACTCTGCACCTTGGGATCTTTAATAGGGGCCGTGTTTGGCTACCTGCTGGGTAAATACGGTGGCCAACCGTTGATGCATCGCTTTATCAAACAAGAAACCGTTTTAAAGGTGGAGCATCTTTTCAATCGATACGATGCCTGGGCCATTGCCATCGCCGGATTTACCCCGATTCCCTACAAAGTTTTCACCGTGGCCTCGGGGGCCTTCAATATCAATTTTAGAACTTTTATGTTGGCATCCATCTTGGGCCGCGCTGGGCGATTTTTTATGGTGGCGGGCCTGTTTTACTTTTGGGGGGCCGACATCAAGAATTATATCGAACGCTACTTTAATTTGTTCAGCATCATTTTTGTGGGACTACTAATTGGGGGGCT
>DALYDW010000010.1:0-22012 GCA_031972915.1 bacterium | reverse complement strand
GTGTTGCGTCTACTGAAGGTCCGCAACCATAAGGACAATGACGACAACGCTGCCGGCAACAATAGCCTCGCCGTTTAAGGTAGGCCTCGGTTAAGACCATCCAGCCTTCTTCCCAGTAATAATCTTGCCCCTCTACGAGGGAGGGGACCGAATCAAACGCCACGGATTTCACTCCTGTTTTATCTCCAACTCCAAGCGAGCCGCTTGCTTAGCCTTACCGCAAATCGTAGATTAGGAAAAGGGGGCAGGAATGGACTTCACAGTTCCACAACACCACTACGATTACAAAATAGACTCCGAAGGCCACCTATGGATCGAAAATAGCGAAATCAGTGACCCTGTCACTTTGAAATTTTTCATGAAGCACTTGGAGATACTTCACGATGGTTCTTTTCAAGTGCTCTGCATGGGAGAAATCAACCACGTCACCGTGGAAGACGTACCCTATGTCATTCAAAACCTCTCCGTACATCCACAACAGATCGAATTATGCTTTCCTGGCGATTATCGAGAAATTTTGGATCCTCGTACTCTATGGGTAGGAATGAACAACGTACTCTACTGTAAAGTTCGTAACGGTGCTTTTACCGCCCGCTTCAATCGAAAATCCTATTGGGAAATCACTCGGCAAATTCAACAAGACAGCTTGGGAAATTTTTATTTATCCCTGGGCGGTCTATGCTATGAAATCGCCAGCCATTCTCCGACGAAAAGCTGAGCCCAATGCAACGCAACTCAAAAAACTTCATAACTCGGCACACCCTTTTTCTTTCCCTGCTATGCCTCATCGCACTCTGTCCCGAGGTCCAAGCCGGTAAAGTAGAAACCTGTAACTTCAAAGGAAAGCGCCTGTACGGGAAAGTTAAAATCGTCGAAAACTTCCCCGATATCACAGTTCAAGTCGTGAATAACTTTCCCGATCTCAAGGTAAAATGGGTGGAATACTCCCCCGATGCCTGCGGCGAGTGGATGGCCGAAGAGGGGTTTCCAGAGTTGAAGGTCAAGTTCGTCGAAAATTTCCCTGATCTTAAAATCAAATTTGTCGAAAATTTTCCGGGCATCCCTTAAAAAAGAATCCGCCTGGCCCACGACCCAATCCAAGGCCATTAGCCACGTCGCAACAACTCCCGACCTACAATGCGCCATTTCTCTAACTTGGAAAGTTTAATTTTTCCTGAGTAAATTTCGTAATCGCGCTGGCGAATTTTTTGAAGAATAGCTTTATAAACCTTGCCCATCAACCAGGCTGCACGCAAAGGACGCCGCGGCAAGGTAGCCATGCGAGTAAAGGCACGGTCAAAATAAAGCTCGGCCCGATCCGCCATCAATTTTAATAAGATCTTCAATCGAGGCGTCAACGGCCCATGGCCCACCTCTGCAACGCTCAGACGATAACGCCGTAAATCTTCCATGGGCAGATACAATCTGCCACGACGAGCATCGGAAGCGACATCACGAAGAATATTGGTCAATTGCAAAGCAATTCCCAGTTCTTCTGCAGCTTGCTCGGCCTCAGTTCCTTCGACGCCGAAAATCTTCATACAAGTCAAGCCAATGACCCCAGCCACCCGATAACAATACTGGTAGAGATCGTCGAAGGTCTCGATCGTTCTAGGATGCAGATCTTGCTCACAACCTTCGATCAATAAATCCAAATACTTTCGCGGAATACCATAACATTGAACAGTGTGTTGCATCGCTTGGGTAATCGGGTGCGTCGGAGTTCCTGAATAACAAAGGTCAACCTCTCGCTTCCAATATGCCAAGGCCTGCTCGGCTTCCGCACCTTGATGTTCGTCTACAGCATCGTCGATAACACGACTTAAGGCGTAAAAGTGGATTAAGGCCTGGCGACGTTCCTTGGATAAAAACCAAAACGACACGGCGAAATTACTCTGACTCTTGGCCGTCACTTGTTGGGGATCTAATGAAGAAGGAGATGCTACAATGCCGGGGTTCATGAGGCCGATTTCTCCTCACCTGTCGGAGTTTCGGAATTAAAAGACAACACCCCTTTCGGACGAAGGGCCCGATGAAAATTAAACAAAGCCTGAAAAAAAATCCGAGCCTTATCTTTGCCCTGAAAATGAGGTCGACGAGATAGAGTGTCGTAGTTGAGTTCGCGAATTTTTTCTAAGACCCCCAGCCCCCCCAAAAGGGTACACTTGATCTCCAAACGCAAGCGGCCCGTCAGATACCTTACCAATTCGGCCCCTTGCAAAAAACCTTGAGCGCTTCGATCCACCTGAAAGCGCATTAAATCCCGAAATGCTGGAGTGCACTCGCGGGCCATGAGTTGGGCTTCGGTATAAGAGAAGCGGGCCATATCCTCTTGGGGAAGATAAATGCGCCCCTTGTCTAAATCTACGGAGACATCTTGCCAAAAATTGGCCAACTGCAAAGACGTGCAAATGCTATCGCTCAACACCATGAGGCTTTCTTCACGGTAACCAAATAAATGCAAGACCAAGCGTCCCACAGGATTAGCGGAATGCTTACAGTAATGCAGAAGATCTTCGAAACTGCCATGACGTTGAGTCACCACATCCATCTTAAAAGCCGTTAGCAGATCGTGCAGCAACTGTACGGGCAAATTAAATTCGCGAAGCGTCTCCTTTAATGCCACAAACACCGGATGATTCACACGACCGCGCTGACATTTTTCTAACAATTCTCCCCAGGCTTTTAAGGCAGGCAAACGCTCTGCCTCGGGAAAGTCTTCATCGGCTATGTCGTCGGCGCGACGCGCAAAGGCATAGAGCGCACACACATGGGGTCTCAAAGACTTTGGAATCAGCAAAGAACCCACCGGAAAATTTTCGTAGTGGTTGCGAGCCAATCGCACGCAATAGCGAAAGGCATCCGGCACGGTCCAAGGCTTCTTTTGGAGAATCTCATCGATAGGATAGGAAACCCCAAGAGGTTCAATCATAACAACACCCCCTCCGCGACTTGACCGGCCTGCAAAACCTGAAACGGCAAATCGGACTCTAGTGCTGCGGTCTTCACCATGGCCAAAGCAAGAATTCTCGAATCGGTCGGGACTTCGATACAAGAAGTCACCTGCCCCACCTCTTGGCCCTGCTTCAACAAGGGACAGGGCAAAGAAACTGCCAGCGGTCGATTGAAACGCAAGGCCAATAATTTTCGATTAATCCTTCCCTGGCTGTTAACACGAGCCGTGGTCTCTTGGCCCAGATAGCATCCTTTGGTGAAACTTGTGGCTCGTCGATCTAGCCCAACCTCGGCCACCAGATGGCTTTCGTTCATATCGACGCCCATGCGCGGATAACCCGCCTCCACCCGAAGGACCTCCAGCAACTCCGCGCTCAATACCGGCACCTCGGGCTTGAGATAGGCCCGGATCAAACGCTCCGCGTGGGCAGCGGGCAAAAGCAATTCCCAAGCAGGACGCCCCAAACGCTCTGTCGGGAAAAACATAATTTCCGCATCAGAAAACTCGACTCGATTGAGTCGAGTTTCGTGGGCGACTCCACCAAAAACCTCAAGGACCCGACTGGCCAATGGACCGATTAAAGCAAGATGTACCCATCGCTCGGAAATATTTTCCCATTGGCAGTCGGCGAACTGTAAAAAAACAGCCAAGTGCTCGAAGACCTTGGCTCCATAAGCAGGGGGGAAAAACATACCCACTCCCTCGGAAAATCTCAGCAAAACAACATCACTGACGAGCTTTCCCTTTTGGGTTTGAAAAGTTCCCAGCGCCAGCCCTCCCTCGGGAATTTTCAAAATATCTTGTGAGTTGTAGCTATTTAGAAATTTTAGCGCCTCTGGCCCAGAGCATAGATAAAGCTCTTCCCTATGGAGATCGGCCAAACCCACCGAGCATTCCACCTCGTGATATTGAGCTTTGAGGTCTAATTCGACATTGAAAAGAGACTGCCACGACGAAGACATATGGCCCTATATAATGGGCACTCCCGTGGGTCAACCTGAGGACTAAGGAATCTCCCGAACGGAAATTTTTCTTTGCTTCCCTCCAAAGCCAGTGCCATGTTGCCAACGCCTTTCTTGCTAAAGTCATCGGATTTAAAAAGGGAATTGCCATGTCCGAAACAGAAATTCGTGAACGCATCGGAAAAAGCCTAAGTCGCATCGTCAGTGGTGTCGCCATCCTAACCTCTCGCCAAGACGACGAAAGCAGCGCCATGTTGGCCTCCTGGTTTCAACAATGCTCCTTCGATCCCCCCATGGTCATGGTGGCGATGAAAAAGGGGCGTAGCGTCGAAACCAATCTGAAATTAGCGGGCAAATTCACTCTCAACATCTTACATACCGGACAAAAAGACATGTTGGCCCACTTCGGAAGAGGATTCAAACCCGGAGAAAACCCCTTCCAAGGCATCGCCATCGAAACCGGAGCCTCTGGCCTTCCCATCTTGAAAAATTCTCTGTGTTTTTTGGAGTGCGAGGTGCGACACCATTACGAGGCCGGCGACCATCAAATTTTTGTAGGAGAAGTCGTCCACGCTGGCGCCGAAGAAGAGGGGCAACCCATGGTGCACCTCAGACGCAGCGGCTTTCATTACTAGACAAAGCGCTTTAAATCACCCAATCCCTAACTCCAACGGCGAAACACGCCGTGCACTTGGTAGGCGGGCACTTTAACTTGGGCGGACCGGGATGCAGACGCCTCTGCCCCCACAAAACTCGATTTCTCCCGCTCTTGCGAAACAGGTTGAGAGGCGATGGGGCGAGAACCTTGGTTTTTTTCTGGATAGAGCAAAGATTGATACTGCTGAATCACGCCGCCGGCTCGGATACTTTTGTCATTCATAACGAACTCCCCTTTGAATTTCCTCTTATTCCCCACTACCCGGAAGTTCGGATGTGACGATTCTGACCTAAGGTTAGGAGAAGAGCCCACCTGCCGCAAGTACTTTTCGGTCGAAAGCAGCGAGGGCCAAGTTGGATAGGCGATCCGAGGGGAAAAATCCTCCCTCTTCGAAGGCACCCCCCAGCCGGATCTTACCCCGGGCCTGCCCCTGCCACGCGTAAGAAGTAATGCGATGGTGGGTAATACCATGACGAGTGGGCGGCAGCGCCCGCACCGCCGTCAAACTCAAACCAAGAGCCTCGCTCAAAAAGCCCTGTAGCAAGCTCGCCTCGGCGGCACCGGGATCACAATACGAGTGTGGCAGCTCCCACATTCCCTGAAACCAACGAGGATTTTTTCTTTTTACCAATAAAATATTTTCTCCCCGCTGCACCACCGCGACCACCCGGTCGAGTCGGAGCTGCTTGGGAGGAGGCGCGGCCTCGGGGTAGGACTCGGGCGCCCCCTGACGCCAAGCTTCACAAAACTCCCGTACTGGACATCGCTCACAAGCGGGCACCCGAGGGCGACATACAGTGGCGCCCAATTCCATCAAAGCCTGATTGAAATCCCCAGGAGATTTATCTGGCACCAAGTTTTGGGCCCGTCGCCACACTTCCTGAAACAACAAGGGAGATTTGGGGTGCCCTCGCAAGGCAAAGAGTCGAGAAAATACCCGCATGACATTACCATCCACTAAGGGTTCGGGATGTCCAAAAGCAATGGAGGCTAGGGCCCCGGCCGTATAATCCCCGATGCCAGGCAAGCTCTTGAGCTGCTCCCGACCTTCGGGAATTTTCCCCTGCCAGAGCTTCAAAACCTGCTGAGCTCCGGCTTGCAGGAGGCGGGCACGGCGGTAGTACCCCAAACCTGCCCAAGCCGCCAAAACTTGTTCTTCCGGGGCCTCCGCCAAATGTCGCAAGGTTGGAAATTTTTGTAAAAAATTCTCGTAATAGGGAATAACCGTCGCCACCTGAGTTTGCTGCAACATCACCTCACTCACCCAAATGGCATAGGGGTCTCGAGTATTTCTCCAAGGCAAGTCGCGCCGATGCTGGCGGTACCAAAGCACAAGTCGATGCCGTAAATTTTCTTGTAAGGATTTGAAATCCATTCCAGCGGTTTCCTTTCAGTCTCCATGGGGCAAAACACCTTTTTCTGAGAAGCTCAACTTGCCAAAAAATCTTCCGCCCCTTAGATTGGCCCCAAACCGCAAAGCCTTAAAAAGATTCTCTTCGACGACTCCTCCGCGCTCTGTGGTCGCACACTTCCCAATCCAAGCATAAGGTTTTCATGGTTATGACCTCCCGATCGTTTCTTCGCAAAAAAATCACCCTTTTGAGCCTCACCCTTTTTCTTTGCCTCGCAGCGGTGGGTTGTGGTTCTAACTCACAAACCAATCCCGATCCGGATCCCAACCCCAGTGCCACCCCAAACCCCAGCGCCACTCCTGCTCCCCTTCCCGAAGATATTTCTTTCTCTTTCAATCCTGTGGGCAGTGAAATCGCTTCCGATCTCATCGACCTAGAATTTTTACCCGGGCAAAACGGTCAATCCATCGCCATCACCAAAAGCGGTTTTGTTTATTACCTCGATGAAAATTTTGCTCCGGTTGGTGAGGCTGTTTCCATCGCTGTACTCAACGAAGGTGAGCGCGGCCTCCTCAACGTGGTGGCGGATCCCCGCTACGATGAGGCAAGTCACCATTACATTTATCTTTATTACACCGACCCCAACGACGTTCCCGATCGCAACCTAGTAGAACGCCACACAGTTGCGGTAGATGTCCCAGGCAACTCTTTCCAACTAGAGGATGCCCAGCTCATCTTGGATTTTCCTAAAGATCCTGCGGGCAATGATAATCACAATGGCGGCTCCATGATGTTTATGACCGACGACGAATTAGCCATCGGCGTTGGAGATGGAGGCACAGCCGACCTCGCGCAAGATCCTGACAGCCCCCTCGGCAAGATCCACCGTATCGTTCCCAACCGCACCCCAGGCACCGGTGGATTTTCCCTGCCCAACGATCCAGAAAACGGAGTCAGCATCCTCAGCCCTAGTGTTTACTCAATGGGCCTACGAAATCCTTTTTCTCTCGTGGTGGACGCTCAAGGTGACCTCTTTATCGGCGATGTGGGCGCCGGTGCCTTTGAGGAAATCAACTGTGTCTACTACCCCGGCGAAAACTACGGCTGGCCCCAATGTGAAGGCCCATGTTCACCAACTCAAGCGGGTTTCGTCGACCCGATTCACGGTTATGCCCACGATGACTCCAATTTCGATCCAGAATTTAATTCGATCGGCCCCAAAGCCATCGTAGTGCTTAACTTTTATTCAGGCCAGAAATACGGCGGCCATCTCAATCATCGCCTGCTCTACACCGATTTCTATGACGCCTTTCTCCGTGCCCTCACGATGAACGTCTACGAAGATGTCACCGACGACCAGTCCATCGGAAGCCAAGGGGGTCTAACGGGTCTCCATAAAAATCCACGGGACGACTTGCTCTACGGGGTCTCCTTGGGGGGAGGCAGCCAAGTACTTCGTCTAGACCTCAACCCCTGATGTCCTTGCCCCCACGTATCTTTAATTGCAGATGACAGGCTTATCCAAGGGGAGCGAGCTCGCCGTGTAAGAAAAACGGATTTCATGGACAGACGACTTCAGCCCTGGTGGGGCTTCACCACAACAGGGTGCAAAAATCCTGTTAGCTAATGACAGGACAGCTACACTTGATAAAAAAATTCTTGGGCTGGCCTTTTTTCTCGGGCTTTGTCAGAATCCGGAAAGGGCGTCGGGGTGGTTGAAACGATCCTTCCAGGTTCGCTATCTTCTTTTCCAGGAACTCCGACGCCCTGTTTTTCAACTTCAAACCCAACACGGAATATAACTAGGGCCTTTCCTCAAGCCCTAGCGACTTCGACTGGCAGAGAAAACTAGCTGTCCAATTTCACGATAAAATTTACAACATAAGATTTTTTCAAACTTTGAAAGATCCTCCATGAAAAATCCTATTCGACATCTCTTCTTTCTCGCTTCTATCTTGACCCTGTTCGGTGCCACCCCGGCGCAAGCGGAGAGCCTGCAAGGGGTGGTACGTAACATCAACTACGAAGGCAGCCGTAGCTTCGGCCTGGACATCCCCCCCCTCACCCGAGTGTATGTCAATTCCAAAACTCAGTTCGACACCCCCGAGGGCGGAAAAAATCTACAAGCCCTCAAAGAAGGCGACCAGGTAGAGGTTGAAGGACGTAGCAGCGGCCCCGGAACCTTCACCGCCACCCAAGTCAAGGTCACAGGACGCAATGTTTCTGCCGTAGAAAATCTGAGCACCGATGAGATTCAAATCAGCCGTGACCAGCGTTTTTTAATGGGTGTCTCCCAAACAGCGACACTCAAAGAAAACGGTAAGGCCACGCTTAAATTACGCTCCACCGAATTCATCAACACACTCTGTAAGGATGGCTACTCCTGCGAAGGAGAAGGCGAAATCGGTATGCGATTTAAAGTCAGCATCAAGGGTGGCGGTGAAGAAGAAATCATCCTCACCTCAAAAAATCATCGCAAGCCAACCTCTCCAGTTTTAGTCGATCTTAGTGGCTACACCATTCAACTGGTGGAAGTCGGCGAAGACGTAGTGCTTATTGTGGTACGCTGAAGGCGGGCCCAATCTAGTTGGCCCTAAAAAATGTCACAATAGCGACCTTGCTTTCAGGCACGCTTAAGGGCATAGGCTTTGCCTCGCTTATTCAAGTTAAGACGAACCCATGCTGGAATCCTCTCGACATGCCTCCCGTGTTCGAAACCGCCGCCCTCCGGAGCAGCCTCCCCAACTAATTACTTTAACACGCCTTACACTCAAGCAATGTCGGCAACTCAAGGCCGATCTTGGATCTGCACCATTCAGGCTTAGCCCCAAAAAAGTTCATCAGCTTCGAGTTTTGTCTCGCCGCAATCGGGCCTCGTTCGAGGTGCTCTGTGGCATGGCCCCATCGCTTTTCACCGCTTCCTTAAAAATCCTCAAAAATCTAACACGAAAACTGGGCGAGCTGCGTAGCCTGGATGTCTATCGAAACGATCTAAAAAAATTATGCAGCTCCTACGAAACGAGTTCGACACCAGATTTCGTAACTTTACAAAACTACCTGGATCAAAAACTCAAAAAACAACGCAAAGCCCACCATCATCTGCTAGAAAAATGGGCAGAACACGCTTTATCCAAACATCTGCATCCAGAAACTTTAAAAGAAGCCATGGCACACTGTTCGCCTGCCGACTTTTACTCAGCCCTACAACAACAAGAAAAAGATACCCTAAAACGCCTTCACCGCCGCTGGGTTGATTATCAAAAACGACAAAGCTTTATTTCCCTGCACGAAGTCAGGATTGCACTGAAGCGCTGGCGTTATCTTTTAGAACTCCAAGAAGAGTGCCTGCCCACAGGGAACACTGAGCGCACTCACGGGCTAAAAAAACTCCAAGATGCATTAGGCGCCCTCAACGATCGACACAGCCTGTATGATTTTTTATTGGATAAAAAAATTAGAAAAAAAATACAAAAACAGAAGCTCATCATTCCTTACCAAACCTTGTTACAGACCCTCGAAACAGACCTGCAATACAAAATGAAACTGTTTCAAAAAGAGCGGATTCCCCAGATAGAATCCCTCATCAAGGGGGCTCCTCTTTGAAGATCGCAGTCATCGACATCGGCTCCAATTCTGTCCACATGATGGTGGTGGAAATCTTCGCCAACTTCACCTTCGAAGTTTTGGGAAGAGAAAAAGAAATGATCCGGCTTGGAGATTCCACCTTCACTTCGGGAGAGTTGAGCGAAGACCTCATGGAATTAGGCCTCGAAACTCTCAAAAAATTTCAATATCTGGCTGAATCAAAGGGCGCGCAAAAAATCGTCGCGGTGGCCACCTCTGCCGTGCGCGAAGCACACAACGGAGGAGAATTTCTTCAAAGAATTCTCAAAGACACTCGCATCAAAGTTCGTGTCATCACGGGGGAAGAAGAAGGTCGATTAATTTATCTGGGGGTCAAAAACTCCATGAAGCTTCCTTCGGAAAACTCTCTGATTATCGACATTGGGGGCGGAAGCGTCGAACTGATATTAGTCACCCCCGAAAAAGTTCTTTTTCAAGATAGCCTAAAACTCGGAGTCGCTCGACTACGGAGTAAATTTTTACAGAAAGAAAATAAAAAGTCCTACAGCAGGATGGAAAAATTTATTGAACGCAAAGCTCAGGAGACTTGGCGCAACATTCTCGATCTTGGCTTTACCCATGCCATTGGCACCTCGGGAACCCTGACCACTCTGGCGAGCATGATTTATTTTTCTAAAAACCCACAAGCCAGGGCTCTGACAAGACAAGCCTCGTTTTCCCTCGAAGACCTCAAAAAAATCTATGAACGATTGCAAAACTCCTCGGAGGAATCACGCACAGAAATGCGGGGGCTAGATCCCGTACGCAACAACCTAATTTTAAGCGGAGCCTCTCTGGTTTACACCCTCATGAGGGGGTTAAAAATTGACCAGATCACCTTGTGTGACAAGGCCATTCGTGAAGGGATGGTCTACCACTTCATCAGCAAAAACCACCGCAAGATCCGCATCGAAGCCGAAATTCCCGACGTCCGCCGTCGTAGCGTGCTTCGCTTGGCGCAAAAATGCAATTTCGATAGGGCCCACGGAGAACAAGTCGCACGCCTGGCCCTGGCCCTCTTCGATCGTACCCAAAGCTTCCATCGACTCACCTCCTTAGATCGCGAGTTGCTCGAATACGGCGCTTTACTTCACGACATAGGCTATATGATTGGCTACGAAAAGCATCACCACCATTCCTATTACCTCATCAAAAACAGCGCCATAAACGGGTTCTCTGAGGAAGAAATCGACCTTATGGCCCAATTGGCCCTCTACCATCGGCGAGCCTCTCCCAAAAAAAACGAATTGCCCTACGCCTCCTTGGCCAAGGCCGTCCAACGCCGCATCAAATGGCTTTCGGCCATACTCAAAGTGGCCGACGCCTTGGACCGAAGCCATTTCAGCGTCGTAGAAAAATTAAAGATCCGCAGTTATCGCGACAAAATGGTCATCCACCTGGGCACACATCATGATTCGGAGTACGAAGTTTGGGAGGCTCAACATCGTTGCAAGGCACTCAAAAAACTTTTAAGAAGACCCATCCTGTTTAAAACACAGCCCTTGGTTCGAAAAAATCGAGTGGCACTTAAAAGCAAGGTGAGTCCTTTAGGAAAAATTCGCGCTCTCTAGCCGAATCGACAAAACCAAAAGGCAGGTTCGCCCTATGTTTGAAAAACCCCACGCATTGCCCGGCAAATTGATTATTGTCGAAGGCGTTGATGGTTCAGGAAAATCCACTCAAATTCGTTTGCTCTACAGTTGGCTTGAAGCTCAGGGCTATCCGGTATTTTTTACCGAATGGAATAGCTCCCAATTAGTAAAACAAACCACCAAAGAGGGGAAAAAAAAGAAAAATCTCACCCCCACCACCTTCAGTTTATTGCACGCCACCGATTTTGCCGATCGCCTCAATTATCAAATTTTGCCACCGCTCAAAGCTGGCATGATCGTTCTAGCAGATCGCTATGTTTTTACAGCCTTTGCCCGAGATGTGGCCCGAGGAGTTCATCCGACGTGGGTGCGCAAGCTCTACGGCTTTGCCATCAAGCCCGACCTCTCTTTTTATTTCCGGGTACCGCTACAAGTGGGCATCGACCGGATTCTCTCGGGCCGTCCGAAGCTCAAGTACTATGAAGCCGGCATGGACCTGGGACTGTCTTCCGACCCTCGCGAATCCTTTCAGATTTTTCAGGGCATGATTGTAAAAGAGTACGATCGCATGGTGCAGGAATACGGCCTCATCATGATGGACGGAACCCAAGAAATTCAGCGACAACAAAATATGGTGCGATCCATCGTCTCCGAAGAACTCAAAGCCTTCGGTACTAAAAGGAGAAACTATGCCAGACGAAATAAAGTTTTTTGGCGAAGGTTTGCCTTACCTGAAGAATAACGAATGCAAAGGTAAGCTCATCGCCATCGAAGGAACCGACGGTGTGGGACGCTCCACTCAAATTGAACTCCTAGTGCAATGGCTTAAAGTGCGGGGTTACGGGGTGGTCGTCACCGGTTGGACGCGCAGTCGATTGATGAGCAAGGCCATCGAATACGCCAAAAGCGGCACCATGCTCGATCGCCTCACCTTCAGCCTACTTTATGCGACCGATTTCGCCGATCGCCTCGAAAACGATATTCTTCCAGCCCTACGTTCGGGATTCATCGTCATTGCCGACCGCTATGTCTACACAGCCTTCGCCCGCGACTCAGTGCGAGACCCTGGCATGGAATGGATTCAAGAAGTTTATGGATTCGCCCCCATTCCCCATTTGGTTTGCTACATGAGAATCGACGTAGACAACCTTATTCCCCGAGTCATCGAATCGGGTGGAATGGACTATTGGGAATCGGGAATGGATCTGCATCTCGCCGACAATATTTTCGATAGCTTCAAAAAGTATCAAAAGAAAATGATCGAAGCCTACGACACCATGGCCGAAAGCCATGGCTTTGAGGTTTTGGACGCACGTCGAAGCGTGGAAGAGATTCAAAATGACCTACGCACTCGTATCGAAAAAACCATGAAGAATAATTCTGGAAACGTGGTTCCCTTGGGATCGCTGGGAGGTAGCGAAATCGAGCCCCCCACTCCCCGCCTGCTCTCAAGCACCCAAGTAGCCGAACAATTAAAAAGACTCGAACGGTCTTTTAGTCTGCCAGGCGCCGCAGAGCCCTCGGAGGATAAAGCGCCTGCAGCTCTACAGCCGGAGGAACCGCAGAAAAATCCAGAAGCAAGTGGCATAGTGCGGCCTTTTGCATCCGTATGGACGCCCCCCTTCCACATCCCAGAAGATCCTGAGCCCAATAACTCATAGCGGGCTCGTGACCAACGCAAAGGATTTTTTCTTCGGACCGCCGCCCGAGTTTTTTGAGAAGCGCACGAAGGTTGCCGCCAGGCCTCAGCTCGGTTTCAACTTCAATACTGAGGCCCGGCGCCAAAATTTGCTGGGCAATTTCGGCGGTTTGGAAGGCTCGCACCAAAGGCGAACTCAAAATTAATTCGGGCACTATCTCCAAACGCCTCATCCCTAAGGCGGCTTTGTGCATTTTTTTGCGCCCTTCGGGAGTCAGGGGGCGCTCCTCCTCCGCAACCAAAGAAACTTCCGGAGCAAGTGCGATGGCATGGCGCAACAGGTAGAAATGCTTTTCCATAAAAATCTCCTAAGCATAAGCCGGCCTTTTTTCAAAATTCCATTTCCATCCCCCTGATCTTACGAGCCCAACCCCAAAAACCACGCCTTAATTTAAGCCCAATACTCTTTTCTAAAAAATGCCCGCTTAGGCCTTGATTTTTTCTCAAAACCGACTAGGGCACTGGCCGTTGTGAAGTCGATGCAAAACAAATGGCTGGTACTCTTATTTTTCGGCCTAATTTCTTTAGGCCAGGGTTACCCCTTCGCCTATGCCCTCAGCCATGGGGAGGCTGTCCACGCCCAATGTTCTTGCAATCGTTCTGGACGAAAATGTGTTCATGGTTGCGCCCTCAAACGCAAATCAAAGTCACCGCCAAGCGCTGTCATGAGCCAATCCCAAGCTTCTGCTCCCCAACCTTCCTCCGAGGAGCAATGGGTCTCCGCCCAATGCAGCCGCCAACAGCAGGCTAAAATCCTCAGTTTTCATAGCGACCCCTTTGTAATTCCCCAAGAAATGCGCGACATCCCTCTCACGGGCACCGAATGGGGCATCCAATCTCTGCCAGTGTCCAGCCCTTGGACCCTCGCGTGCGAAAGCCCTCCGCCCAAACCCAATCCCCCTGACGCGTCCTAAGCGAGGTGGGAGACCCTTTGGGGTCTCAACCGCGCAAGACTCCCTATGCTCCGACCGGCCCCATCGCTCTCATGGTTTTGAGACGATTTGGTTTTCCCTCGGACAATTTTGACAACAGGAGGGCGACGAAATCGCTCGTCGCATCTCGATGCACATTCGAAAATTTTTTTGGACCCTACTTTGGATTGGCCTAATTTGGCCTGGATGGGGCCTAGCGCATCACGGTGGTGGTGGCGGGGCCGTTACCGGATTACAGCAATCCATCGGCGGCCGTTTCAATCCCCCTCGAACCTATGCCTTTTATAATTTTTCCACCAATGTCCTCAATGACGGCATGGGCTGGCTGATCCTCAATCAAGTCGAAGGGGCCTACGCCTTTAATTCTCGTTTCAGCGTCGGCGGAAGAATCCCCATATGGACCGTTCGGGAAAATTTTTTACCCGACAACACTCGCTTGGGAGACGTGGCCTTGCTCTTAAAGGGGCAAGTATGGCGCTCACCTCAACAACGCATGAGCTTGGACCTGGGCATGGATGTCACCTTTCCAACCGGTAGCGATACAGAAAGCGTAGGAGCTGGAGTGGTAGGACTCGTGCCCTACCTCACCTTTAACAAAAGCTTCGACCGACTTCAGCTTTTCACAACCCTCAGTAAAACCGTCGAGTTGGGGGCAGCGCAAAATCCAGCGCTTAGTTACGAGGTGGGGCTACAAATCCCCCTCGTCCGTGGCGCTCTGCCTCTCAACCTTTTGGCAGCCCTACAAGGCAATACCCTGTTTGCCAGCGACACCTTCGTTAATGGATCCAGCCAGGCCTTTGCCGTATCCGGCTTATTACTTTCTCTCTCTGAACATTGGGAAGCGGCCTTACTGGGCCGCCTCTCCATGTTCAACACCCTCGAATTTAAATCAGGCATTTCCTTCGATCGCTTCGCTACAGGCTTGTTAAGCGATGTCCTTGGGGGATTTACCTTTAACCTTGGCTACGTCTTTTAGGAGACCCACATGAAATCCATGATCAAAAAACTCATCCTTTTAAGTTGCCTCGGCCTGGTATTCCCGGCTTGCGGCGGCTCCAACCTTTCTGAAGATTTTCTTAACACCAGCGGATCAGAAACCGGTGCACTCCAGGTAATGGCCGTACAACATCTGCAAAACGGTGATGCCCTCGAACTCAGCGACGAAGGCAGCAAATGGATCGAAAACGATCTGGGTTATGCCATCGAATTGCATCAAGCCCTGATTCACTTTCACCAACTAAAGCTTGTATCTAACGGAGAAGATCCCTCTTGTGTCGCCGGATTAGACAGCACCGTGGATCTACACGCCACCCACGATCTGCTCGGCGAAGATCTCGTCGCCAAACTTTTAACCACACAGATCATCCCCAAACGAGCCTATTGTCAGTACGAACTTACCCTGGGAACAGAAGAAGGGCATGAACACGCAAGCAAATTTCACGGCGATGAAAACCACGATGCGGTGGATGACACTCCCTCCGCCGAAATCGAGGACATTTTTCTTATCGAAGGTTATTGGGAAAAAGACGGCGAAACCGAGCCCTTCACCTTCAGCGCCTCCGGCGCCTTGGTCTTGAAAGGCTCCTTTCGCACTCAAGAAAACGGCAGCGTCATTGACCATCCTTTGCACTTTCACGACGGTGATCTCGCCGAATTGGTGTGGGGAATTAAATACGATAGCTTATTCGACGGCGTGGAGTTCAAAACTCAAAGCCCAGAAGAACAGCAAGAACAGCAAGAAAGGGTCTTGGAAAATCTCTCGCATGCTGTGCACCAGCATACCGGAGAACATCTCTAAAATTTTTCCACCTTTGTCACAAAAAACCTCCTGAGTACCGGAATACGAATGAAAATTCCCGAAACTCAGGAGGTTTTTTTTAATAAAATTCCACCTGGCCTTGCAAAGATCCCTTTGTTAAGGACAGGCCGTGCATCCTGAGACAAAAAAAACCGAAGTATTGATCGTAGGAGGGGGCTTTGCGGGCCTATCCGCAGCTGTCCGCCTCGCCCAAGCGGGAGTCTCCCTATGCTTATTGGAGAAGCGTCCCTTTTTGGGAGGCAGGGCCTACAGTTTTCGCGAGCACCACACCCAGGCCATCGTGGACAATGGACAACATCTTTTAATGGGGGCTTATCACGAAACCTTCGATTTTTTACGTAGCCTGGGCACCCTCGATGGTCTGCAATTTCAAAACAACCTCCAAATTCACTACAGCCGAGGCGACGATAATTTTTTTCAACTGAGTTGTCCCCCACTACCCGCCCCTTTGCATTTGGCCCTGGGATTATGGCGCTGCACAGGCCTCAACTGGGGTGACAAGTGGGGAATGTTGCGACTGATTCAGTTCTTTAAAAAATTTTCTCCCAAAGAAAAATCTCTCGATGAGATTTCGATGCAAGAGGTTTTAAAACAAACCCGACAAACCCAAAATGCCATCGAAGTTTTTTGGGAACCTCTCACCATCGCCACCCTCAACGAACCCTTAAACCAAGCAAGCGCCCAATTATTTCGAGAGGTGTTACAACGTGGTCTTCTTGGCAAACGCGCCGACTCCGCCTTGGTGATTCCCCGAGTGGGATTCAACGAACTCTACACCGACCCCGCCCGCCGTCTCCTCGAAGCACAGGGAGCTAACCTTCATTTTCAGACCCAAATTCTTTCCCTCGAAAAAAATTCTAAGCGTTGGCGCGTCAACACCCACACAGGTCAAAGCTTCGAAACCGACCGCTTGCTCTTAGCGATCACTCCCACAGCTCTCGATAAAATTCTCGAAAACAGCGACCTCGCTCTGCAAGGCCTGGCTCCCCATCGAAAAAAATTCTTACCCGCCCCCATCGTGTCTCTCAATTTATGGTACGAAAATTTTCGGGCTCCTCAAGCCTTCGTCGGCCTAGTGGATCGTCCCATCCATTGGATTTTTAACAAGGCAAAAATCCTGGGAGAAGCCGAAAACAGCTACTTAAGCCTGGTAGTCAGCGGCGCCTACCCGGTAGCCAAACTCGACAAGGCGTCTCTCGTCGCCATGGCTCACGAAGAACTTCAAAGACTCTACCCACAGCTTCGCCAACAAAAACCGGTTCACGCCCAGGTAATTAAAGAATACGAGGCAACTTTCAGTGGCAGAGTCGGCCTCGATGCGCTGCGCCCTTCGGGAAGAAGCCCCTGGCCTGGTTTGTATCTGGCCGGCGACTGGATTAATACCGCACTTCCCGCCACCATCGAAAGTGCAGTGCTCAGCGGACATCAAGCAGCACGATTTATCCTCGAGGACATGGCATGACCCCCAAACCCATCGCCTTTTTTGACGTAGACAAAACGCTCTGTGACGGCTTTACCGGTTACTACACCACCCTTGAGTTAATGCGAGAAGGAATCATTCACAAACGACGAATTGTCCAGGCGCTGTTTTACAAAACTTGGGGGCGACTCTTCAAAAAAGTCGACGTACGAATGATGTACCGTCTGGCCTTGGGAGACATGGCCGGAACCCATATCGACCACATTATGGCAATTGGTCATCGGGTCTTCGAACGCGACGTTAAACCTTTGCTCTATACCGAGGGACTCGAAGAAGTTCGACATTGCCAAGAACAGGGCTTTACCGTCGCCCTATTATCTTCTGGCCCCACCATGCTGATTCGACATTTAGAAACTTTTTTAAATGCCGAGATTTCTTTCAGCAACGGACCTGTGATTTTGAAAGGCATTCTTCAAAAAGAAATCCAAGAGCCTTTGTGTTATGATGCAGGCAAACTCATGGTAGCCCAACACTACGCAAAAGAAAAACAAGTCTCGCTTCAAGACTGCCGCTACTACGCCGATGGTTACTCCGATCTTCCCCTACTTGCCGCTGTCGGGCATCCACGCCCCGTCAACGCCGATAAACATCTGGCGCACGAAGCCAAAAAACGCGGTTGGCCCCTGCTAACCTTCACCCATTTACTCGGAAAATAATTTCATGTTTTTGTCGTTTTCGTCCACGCGCTACCCTGCAGTAAATCGTTGCCAGCACAAAATGGGTTTCGCATAATGCCGCCCATGCCGATTTACCGCATCATCGCTCTGGGAGATTCTCTCACTTACGGCTATCCCTTTGGAAAACCTCTTTCTTG
The DNA here is from genome assembly GCA_031972915.1 of bacterium. GTDB lineage: Bacteria > UBA10199 > UBA10199 > DSSB01 > DSSB01 > DALYDW01. The sequence goes on along the minus strand of DALYDW010000010.1, from coordinate 4,124 downwards.
GGTAGAACTCAGTTCCAAAACTCTCAAGTTTCCCATCCTCAACCAAGGTGTTAATGGAGACACCTTGGCCCATATGCTCAAAAGATTGAACATCGACGTTCTCGATTTTCATCCGGAGTTTTGCATTTTGATGGGGGGCACCAACGATGTCTACCAAGGGGTCGATCTCAAGGCCATGCAGGCACAGATTATCAAGTTCATCGAACGAGTCCGGGCCGAAAACATCACGCCAATCCTAGCCCTACCCCCTCCCGTTGGCGAAGAACCCTACGAAAAACAACTCGTCAAGTTTCGTACTTGGCTTAAGCGTTACACCAAAGAAAACAAACTAGCTCTCATTGATTTTTACAGTCCCTTCCTCGATAAAAACAAACAGCGTCTTTCAAGTTTTTTTGAAGACGAAGCCCATCCCGCCTACAAGGGGTATCAAGTTATGACCCAGGCGGCCCTCAAGGTACTCCACCCCCTGCTTCTTCAACCATAGCAGACATCATCGCCGATAGGGAGATTGTACAACCCAAGGCCAAAACTTCGCCTTCCTTGGCAATACGAATTTCCTTTGCTAGTGAACCAGGAGGTGGAAGAGGAATGTCTCCATGGCAAGACGCAAAAACACCCGCACAAGAAAAAAAAGGAAACACCACAATCCTCCTTGGTGGCAGTGGGTCTTAGTCGCCCTGCTCGCACTCGCAGCCTACAAGGTACTGCACCATTTTCTGGCCTATCCTAAGGCTGAACCACCCACCACTCCGACAGTTTCTGCCAACTCTAAAACACAGTCACCGCCCCCGCCAACTCCCCAAGCGGGTAGCGAACCCAGCCTGGTAGAAAAGTGGGACTTTAACAACGCCGCCCGGTTTCTTCCCGAGGACGCCTTCGAAGACAATCTGCTCGCCATACCGGTCAACAAAGAAAAATCGGCTATTCTCGGTTACGCCAAAAAAATCGAAGGTAAAACTCCCGATCCTCAAGGTTTGACCAATACGCATCCGGGTCTACGCTTTTTAAATTGGAACGGGAAAAAATACGAAGCCCAAGAACTTGCCTTTGATGATTTAACGGCGGCCCTGGGAAAACTTAATTTGAAGCAACTCGAGGGATTGCCGCAAATCGACAGCAAACCTTTGAGTGCCAACGGAGCAAAATTCTTTTTTGCTCAACTTTTTCTCAAGGACGATAATCGCAAGGTGAGTGCCTATCTCATGGAACGAAACGGCAAGATGCAATGGGCTCCTCTCCATCACGCAAGTGGAAAACGCATGCCCGCCGCCTTTGTCACCGGAACCACCCAAAGCCACAGCCGAAGTCTACGACATCTCTACCAGGGAGGAAAACTCCTGTTGGTTTTTGAAAGCGGTATCTTAGACGAATTGAAGGCCTACGAGGGTTACCAATGGACCCTACAGGTTTACGCCTGGAACGGCAGCGAGTTAAGTTACGACGCAGATCTCTCACAAAAATTCACCGCCGATAAACGGGAGAACCGTCCATGAGCATCCAGCTACCCTCCGCTGTTTCTATCGTTGCGGCTAAAAAAAATTACGGCTCTTTGACCGCGCTGCAAGGCATCGACCTAGAAATTCCCCAAGGGGAATTTTTTGGACTACTGGGACCCAACGGGGCAGGAAAATCCACATTGATCCACTGCATTGTAGGCTTAGCCCGCCCCAGTTCAGGCGAAGTTCAGGTGTTTGGACACTCGGTGCAAGCCGATCCACTGTCAGCCAAAATGGAAATGGGATTCTCTCCGCAAGAAGTTAACGTAGAGCGATTCTTCAACTTAAGACGCACCCTAGAGTTTCAAGGAGGCTTTTACGGATTATCGAAACAAGAATCTACAAGCCGGGCTCAACAACTTTTGGAACAATTTGGTTTGGTTGAAAAAGCCTCCGAGCAATTTTTTCGTTTGAGTGGAGGCATGCAAAAACGCCTTTTGGTAGCCCGTGCCATGATGAGTAAGCCCAGGCTCTTAATTCTAGACGAGCCCACGGCTGGCGTCGACGTAGGACAACGTCACGAGCTGTGGAAATACTTAAAAGACCTCAATCGTGATGGGACCACCATTCTATTGACGACCCACTATATCGACGAGGCAGAGGCACTTTGCGAGCGAGTGGGCATCATCAATCATGGCAAAATTTTAGAGTTGGGGTCGCCGCAAAATTTGGTGGAAAAATATTGCCGTTCACAAATCCACCTCACCTTAGAAGGAACCCTAAACGCCGACGAATTTCGGGATATGCCCGAGATTCGTTTGTCGGGACAAGAACTTCACGCCGAAACCCAAAGCCTGGGAGTCACCTTAGAAAAAATTTTGTCGGTGATTTTGTCACGCCCTGGACGCCGTCTCAAAGAGGTCCAGGTCCGTCGAGGCAACTTGGAAGAAGTGTTTCTCAAAGTCACAGGAAAAACCCTCGAAGCAGTCGAACAAGATTCCACCCTTAACGAAGCCGACGATGCCACCCCTCCTCAACCTTCGACAGGAAACCGTTTGTCATGAAAAGTCGTACCGCTTTTTTTACCTTGGTAATTCGGGAGTGTTATCGGTTTTTAAGACTATCACGACAGACTTTATTTCCGCCCATCGTAACAACCCTTTTATTTATTTTGATTTTTGGCTTCTCGTTGGGTTCGCGCATCCGAGAAATCGAAGGCTTGCCTTATATTCTCTACATTCTTCCTGGGCTCGCGGCCATGGGCAACATCACTAATTCCTACGCTAACACCTCGACCAGTTTGTTTATGGCTCGCATGGATTACTCCATCGAAAATCTGGTCGCTGCCCCCTTGTCCAACTTTCAACTGGTGGCGTCGTTCATTTTAGGAGGTTGGCTTCGCGGCATACTCACCGGCGTGCTTCCCTTATTAATTTCCATTCCCATGGTAAATTTACCCGTACAAAACTGGCCCGCTGTTTTTTTGGTATTGAGTCTATCTTCGATCTTCTTCTCCTCGTTGGGAATTATATCCGCCCTTTGGTCGGAAGGCTGGGATAACATCGCCACCTTTACCAATTTTGTCATCACTCCCTTCGTCTACTTGGGGGGCGTATTTTATTCCATCGAGATGCTGCCTCCTTTTTGGCGCAAGGTAAGTTTATTCAACCCAATTTTTTATATCGTCGACGCACTTCGGCACGCCGTATTGGGTGTGAGCGATTTATCGTGGCAACTCACCTGGGGCATTCTGGGAGCCTTTGCTCTCAGTAGTTTTTTATTTTGTGTTTATTTATTTCGAGTTGGCTACAAGTTGGTCAAGTAGTCGCCTATTACGAAGGATTTTCACAAAAATCCAAATGGACGAGACAAAACCCAACCGCGACCCCTGGCTTACAAACCGTGAGCGTGGGCTAGTTCGGGATGGGTCATAGCTTTAATCTCGGATTGGCGTTGAAGCTGCAATCCGTGTAGGGCCTCTCGAATTTGTTTTGGCCACTGTTCTTGAGGCCCCAACACATTTTGCAAAAACTCGACTTCGTATCCCGATTTTAAAGCACCGTCGGCGTGAAAGTACTGGCGCACCCAATCGTTGACGGGAAGTTCAATGGCGTAAAGTGCGGCAAGGGCCTCTTGAAAATCCTGCAACAAAAATTGTTTTAGCTTGGCCTCAAAGGCCTTGGGACTTAAACCGCTAGTTCGCTGAACAGCCGCTAACGCTTGCCCATCCGAGTCGGTCGCCATCGCTTGTCGTAATAGCGGAGCCCAAACCCAAGCGCCCGTATCAGCTCGGGCGCTCAGAAAGCTAAGATCCCATGAGGAGTCTTCTCCATGAACTCGAGCCAATTCTAGAAAAGCGCCTTGCAGCGCCTGCTTGACCTTGATGCAGGTCTCGCGGTCTTCTTGTCGTAACTGAGCCACGATTTCGGGGTTTGAGTAAGAAACGGCCCCCTCCATCATGCTGGGAGCAATCAGACGAAACCCTTTGCGTAGAGCAAGTGTGAAACGCCAAAAACAGGCCCGGCCCCATAACTCTTGATCGAACAATTGCTTATTCTCTCGATCATCACTGGCGTAAGCGTAGTCTGCCACCCGGGACTGCAAGCCGCTCTCGTAGTTATCGGCGACCAGTAAGCCCGCTCCAGCATCCACAAGGCCGACGAGCAGCAGACCGTTTCCCGCCCGGGA
>DALYDW010000009.1:19486-23510 GCA_031972915.1 bacterium | reverse complement strand
ATTGTTCGAGCCGCCGTTGTTAACGGATCCACCACGGTCGTCGATGTAGAAACTGTTGAGATCTGTTCCACCAAAGGTGTGTCGGATGTCTCCTGCCCGAAGCGTTGTTGGGACTGAACAATAAAACAGAATCATCAGCAGGGTGAGTAGAACTTGTTTCCACGAAAGCGAGTTTTGCATCCAGGTCTCCTTTTAAGTCGAACAACGACCACTACGCCTAAGGCGAACTAAAAAAAATAGATTTCACATACCGCGAAACGAGAAAAATGAGGATGGATACCTGGAATTCGTCGGGCCCTAAGTATCAGCGGAGCTTTTTTCTTGCAACGGAAATTACAGTCGAGTGCCGAACACCCAGTCCCAAAAGGGAACAGTGACTCCAAAGACCTCTTTGGGTTTTTTGCTGTGATGGGTCAGGTGGTAGCGTTTTTGATAACGAGTCCACGGGGTACGAGCTTGAAATTCGTGAACACCGTAATGGACCCACTCGTAGTAGATGTAGGCGATTTGAATTCCGGCTACGAGTAGTGCCGAGAACGCCATATTCCAGGTAATGGCGAAACAGAGTCCGTAGAAAAGTAGAGAAATTAACAAGCTCACTAAAGGGGGGGCGATGATCAGCGACCTTTCCTGGGGATCGCGATGGTGAGCCATATGTAAGCCGCTAAAAAGACTACGCCAGGGTTCGGCGACTTGGGTCCAATGAAAGACAAAACGGTGCAACAGGTATTCGATCAATGTCCAGAGGATGAGGCCTGTACCCACAAGTCCTAGTGTCTTCCAGAACGATAGGGGCTGGATGTGTTGAGCAAAGCGGATCAAGCCCCATGCCGAGATAGAAAAAATGAGCGTGGGAATCAGAGGATGGGATACTCGAAAAAAAACTTTTTCTCTGAGGCGAGGTCCAGTGGTGATGGAAAAAAGGGCTGTAGTTTTTCGAGACATGATTTCTCAAGCTTAAAGGAGCCTGACCTATGAAGGAAGTCCCAAAGTAGAAAATGGGTTTGAGCTGGGGGTTGTTTAGCGAGACAAGAGTCGTTCGGAGACTTCCTGCAATAGGGCGCGCCAGGCTGGGTTGTCTTGACGGTCGTCTTTCAGTTTGTAGAGCAAGCGGAGAAAGCGTTCCCAAAGGTTGGGTTTTAAAGAAAGGATTCGATCCACTAAGATAAACGGCATGCTATCCCCCTGGAGGTCGCGCTCCTGCAAGAATCGGTCGAGAGATGCAATCTCTTCGGAAGAAAAACGCAGATAAGCCATTTGATCAGAGACACGCTTTCGCAGTTGGCGATGCCAGTCGGTGGCCTCGAGCAACTTTTGGTTGAGGGTGATTTGGAGTTCTTCGATGCGTTGCAGATACAGGCGTTCTTCGGGCGAGGTGGCTTCGGGGCCTTCTGGTCGGCGGATGCCTTGGGCCCATTGGGTAGGCAATACCCAGAGTGGAGCTATTTTGTATTCCACTTCGGTTTCGGTTTGGATTTGAAAAGACTTTTTCGCCCAGGTGCTTCCGGTACCCGACATTCCCACTACCAAGATATTGAGGTGGTCTTCTCCTCGTTCCTGCAACAGATGAAGAGTATCCAAGATTAAATGGGCGGTACCGGGTTTGAGATGGCCGAGAGGCAGATCCCAAGTTTTTTTACTGAAGGTGGTGTAGTAACCGGCGTCGAGTCGTTCTCCTGTGGGAGATTTGAGTGAGAAGGCTCGGGTGCCTTGGGGGTAGACGGCAATCTCCACATCGGAGTCCACGAGTTTTTTGGCGGCCTCCGCCATGGCGGCCCATCCCTTGCCCTTTTTGCGATTGATGAAAATCATGCCGGCATTTTCAATGCACTTTCCCACCGATACCCAAGAGTAAATGAAGGGGTTATCAATAAAATGATCTCGGGCGGCGATAAAGCGTGGGCGCAGGTGACGAGTCCCGGATCCGGGGGGATCTCCGGGGTTTGGATCCTTCATTTTTTTAGTGATGGAGCCCAGGGCAAAGAAGTTGAAGGCGAAATCCAATACCGATTTGTGGTTGAACAACAAGAGTGTTTTGCCCTCCAGTGGAGGGAGGTTTTCGCTTCCCAGGGTATGGAGTCGGGCCTTGAGGTTGCGTGCGGCCGCCGATCCCCAGAGCCGGGCTAGACCATCGAAGGCGTCTCGCCCATAGGTGGGCCCCACTCGTTTAAAGGCCATGATGGCAAGTCGGGCTAGGGTGTTGGTCATCCAGACCGAATCTAACAAGGGCCAAAAGGTGAGAATTGGCTTTTCTCCCGAGCGGTAGTCGGCGTCATTGAAGTCGACCTTGCGAAACCCCGATTCGGGGAAAGGTGGAGGCCAGGGAGAAAGCAGGGCGTAGTAGAGATTAAAAAAGTCTTCTGGATGGATATTAGACTGGGTTCGAGCCAATTCTGTGAGTTTCATCCGCACGCTATCCCGGTAGGCAATGGCGACGATGGCCAAAAGGGCGTAGGTAACGATGAAGGGGGAGGCAATCAAAGTGTCGACGCTCAAGGGGCTTTCGGTGAACCAATAATAAAGCACAGTACCGAGGAGCAAAAAGGTAATGACTCGATCTCGCAAAGGGCCCCCGAGGTATTCCCATCGGCCTAACTTGACCAACCAAGGAGGGTAGGGAAAGGTCCGGTTTTTTTCTTGTTCGGCCATAACGGCCCTGAGGGGCCGACTGACGAGTCGGGCGAAGGGTATCAGATAAAAAAACAAACTAAGCACGGCCAGCCAAGATAAAAGGCCCATAATTTCAACCTCATAATGTTACAGGAAAGGCAAGATAGCCCTCCCCGCCGTCCTTGGGGGCTTCAGTCTTTTAAGGCCGATGAGGGAAAATTTCCAAGGAAGAAAAATAGAAAAAATAAGAGGCCGATTGGATAGCAACCTTAAAAAGCTCATACCGATAAGCACAATTAGGTGTTTATTTTCGGGAGCTTGTAGTAGTCAGGCCCGGCTTGAAAGCGCCTGGTTTATCGGAGGATTGCCCTTATGTCGCTACGCCGTTGTTTATCTCAATCCGCCTTGGCGGCGGTTTTTATGTTGTCCGCCTCAGCTACGAGCTTTGCCGCTCAGGACAACACTTACTGTGATGTTTCCAAAGGGGGGGACGACGGCAGTTACGGGACCTTGCGTCGCGATATCGAAAATGGATTCAATAAAACCGAGGGGCAGTCCTGCTCGGAGAAGATCCGCTTTCGTGGCAAAAACGCAAGTTCCATTCGCATTAAACTCACCAAGCCCCTTCATATCGATAATCCCAAAGATAAAAATTGCGGGCTTGAGCTTTTGCCCAATCAAGTGGGACACGAGAATGAGCACCCCATCAACCATCCCTTGTGTAAGGATGGTTATTATTTTTCAATCGATGCTTCCGATTACGATGGGGATGTCGTGATCGATACCACGGGTCTCGACGACGATGCCTGTGCGATTACAATCAATGCCGACGCCCAGCTTCACAAGAAATATTCGGTTCAGACCCGGCAACCTAAATTATTGGGTAAATCCAAGTCCGACGGGGCGGTCATTTGCGACTTGGGAAAGTACAACAAGTTTGAACTTATTTCGTTGTTGGACGAGTCAGGTAACCCCACTTCTGAGTGCGGTGATGGGGTTGTCGAGGGCCAAGAAGAATGTGACGAAGGCGAAAATAATGGGCCTTCCGGAGTTTGTAGCGACGCTTGCCAACTTAACAACGTTTCCGATGCCGATGGAGACGGTGTCGCCGACGATATCGATAATTGTTCGCCGGCAAATCCCTCCCATGGTTGCTTTGGCACGGGTTGTGCCAATTCTAATCAGGCAGACTGTGACTTAGACGCTAAGGGCGACGTTTGCGACAACGACCAAGACAACGATGGTGCTCCCGATGTTATGTTGGGGGGCGCAAATCATCCGGGTCCCGTGGGTGGCTACGCCATTCTTCTCGACAACTGTAAGCCCAATCTCGATTACTGTGGAACCGAGGCTATTTTATATTCGGCCAATCCCGATCAAAAAGACACCGATCAAGACCATGTTGGCGATCTGT
>DALYDW010000009.1:17906-19476 GCA_031972915.1 bacterium | reverse complement strand
AACGAAGAAGACAATTGCCCGCAGGTGCCTAATCCCGATCAACAAGACCAAGATGGCGATGGCGAGGGCTCGGCGTGTGATCCTAACGATTCCCCCCCAGAAGTAGACACCGACGGTGATGGTATGGGAGACGGAACCGACAACTGTCCTTTGGTTGCCAATCCTCAACAAGAGAATCTCGATGGAGATACTCTTGGTGACGTTTGTGACGACGATCAAGACGGCGATGGTTTGCCCAATCTTGATGAAGCGGCTCAAGAGTGTTTAAACGCCGCCAATGCTGATTCCGATGGGGACACGATTCAAGATGGCAATGATCCCTGTCCTTGTGATGCCAATAACGAATGCTTGGTGGGGCCCGGAGACGGCGATGCAGATACCGATGGAGATGGTGCCCCCGATGCTTCCGACAACTGTCTGACTCTAAGCAATCCCGACCAAAGTGACAGTGATGGTGATGGGGTTGGTGATTTCTGTGATCCAGAAAATCCTGCGGCCGATACCGACCAGGATGGTATTGTCAATTCGGCGGATAATTGTCCAATGATCAGCAATGGAGATCAGGCTAATCAAGACGAGGATTCTAAAGGAGATGCTTGTGACGTTAATCCGACGATTAACGACGATGGTATTACGGCCAGTAGCGAAGATGCTACCAGCACCGCTTGTAGCCTGGGTGGTTTGGGTGCTTCGGTTTCGTCTGATGGACTCTTTTGGCTCGCTTTATTTGCTTTATTGCCGTGGAAGCGTAGATATCGTTCTTAAAATCTAAGTTTTCGAGTAGGTAGGTAAAGTCCAAAACCCCTTGAGATCTTCTCAAGGGGTTTTTTCCGAACTTTGGCTTGACGCATGGCACCATTAGGGTAGGAGCAGCTCCGGGGACCAAAACCTTTACAATTTTTAGGTCTTTTGGCACATTAAATGAGCCCGTTTGGGAAAAAGGGGGAGTTTATGGGTCAATTGCCTTCAGAACTTATCGCAAGTAGTAACATGTTAGGTGAATTGACTTCTAAGATTAAGCTCCACGCAGGCCCGGGCTCTATGTCGGTGACCGAGGCCTTGTCTTTGCCACGTTTAGTCCGTAAACAATTGGAGGTCCCGCTTATTTTGCGTGGCACGGATCCTCTTTTGGTTGGACGTGATGAGACCTTGGCCAATTTAGTGATCAAAGATGGATATATTTCGCGAACCCATGCGGCAATTTTTCGCGAAAGCGATGGTTTTTTTCTTCAAGACCTCAATAGTAAAAATGGCACCTATCTCAACGATGAACGTCTCGAAAGCGGCGCACGTTTTCCCCGACCGCTTCAAGATGGAGACCGAATTCGTTTTAACATCGTGGAGTTTTATTTCGTGGTGCCCTCTATCCCAGAGTAATTTTATAGGCTTTCTTCCTTTTTTGGCGAAGACCAGAATCAAAATCTAGAAAAAATACCCGAACGAGAAATGAAGTCGTTGGTCGGAGGCGTCTCCTGGTTGGGGATCCAGAACAAACCCGTAGTCCAAACGGATGGGGCCCACCGGTGTGGTGTAACGTAAGCCCGGACCGGCGGCATGGCGTAGGGTTGTG
>DALYDW010000009.1:231-17835 GCA_031972915.1 bacterium | reverse complement strand
CGTATCATCGCCCCCTAAATAAAGCCGTTGGTCGGCTGGAATAATGGTGCCTCCAGGAAGCGCGATGATTTGCGCCACCCTCAAGGCGTTGGCGATGGTGAAGCGCCGCATAGGGGAATACCAATATCCGATGTTGGCTTGTAGGGTGGTGTAGTTTCCACCGATTTGGATGAGCTGGTTGGTCAGCTGGACTTGTCCATTGAGAAAAAGTCCGCGTCGGGGATCTCCAAAACTGTCTCGTGTGTCTCGAATCACCCCCACTGTGGTGACGAAGCGGGTGCGTTGGTTGGGGTCATAAGTGGGGTTGAGTTTTTCAAACACGGTGTCCGTGTCGTTGTTATCCACATATTCCAAGTTGATTCGACCGAAGGCTCGAATATTTCGGCCGAGGCCTTTGGAGACGGACGTGAATCCCCCCACGTTGGTGGAAGTAAAAAAGGGCCGATATTCGCGTCCTCCAAATAATCCCACAATGAGTTGTAAGCCTGTTCCGCGAAAGCGGTTGTCGATCCAATTGAGTTGGAGGCGATTGACTTCTTGCCCCCCTTGGGCCGAAACAAGGAAGTTTTTTCCAGTTCCCGCTACGTTGAGCTTATTGAAGACTACCTGTCCGCTAAAACCCAAATCCGTGTAGTAGCCCGCTTCTAGATCGATGGTGTTGGTGCGTTTTTCTTGGACTCGGACCACCAGATTGACTTTGTCGAGGTGGCTGGTGAGCCCCAAGGTTTCGATATGGACCGATTCGAAGATGCCCAAACCGCGCAGGTTAATCTCCGATTCTAAAATTTTAAGGGCGGAAAAGGCGTCTCCTTCTTTGACCCGAAGATTGCGACGCAATACGGATTCTTTTGTGAGCGCATTACCCACAAACAGAATTCGCCCTAGAGAGACTTTCTTGCCGGGTTTTACGGTGTAGGTGATTTGATATCGATTGGGCTGGAGTTCCTCCACTTTATGGGAGACCTCAGTATAGGGGTAGCCTCGGTTGGTGAGGTGAATGATAATATTTTGAATGTCGGTGGCCATGCGCGAGGGGCTGTAGACCGTTCCGGGTTTCATCGTGAGACTTTCCCGAACTCCGGGCTCGAGATCTTCTGGTAGATCCTTGAACAGCACGGCTTGGGTTTCGGCTCTGGGACCTTCATCGAGATGCACGGTTAAGGTGACCTTGTCTCCCAGCGGACTATAGGTTTTATCCCAGTTCTTTACCTCCATGTTGAGGTAGCCTTCATCGTGATAATACGATTCTAATGCAGTGAGATCTTGTTCGAAGAGAGCTTGTAAATAATAGCCACTATCGCCGATGGAGTTTTTCTTCGTAGAAAGTAGATCGTGAAGGGTCGAGTCTTTGACGTTCTCGTTGCCCTCAAACTCGATGGCCTTGACCTGTCTCTGGGGTCCTTCCTCTATTGTGAAAGTGATGTGGTAAAGGTCTGGGCTTATTTTTTCCCGCTGAAACTCGACCTTGGCGTTTTCAAAACCGTTGCGTTGGTAAAAGGATGTGAGTTTTTTCTTGCTGGCTTCGAGTTCGAAATCGTCAAAATCGCCGTCCTCATAGAGGGTGATATTTTTTTTCAGAGTACGATTCATGAAATGACGGTTGCCTTTGAAAAACACCTCAATGCGCGGGCCCTGTTGAATTAAAACTTTTAAATCCACTTTGCGAGCATCGTAGTCGTAGGTTTCATTGGCCAGTCGCACCTTAGCTCGTACAAATCCTTTGCGGTTATAGAGGGATTCAATTTTTTTAAGGTCTTTTTTGATCGTCTTGGGCTTGTAGTGAGAATAGGTAAAAATAATAGTGCGAATTCTTTTTGGATAGAGTGCGCTGTTGCCTTCGATATCGTAATTTCTCAAACGAAAGGTCATGCCTTTTTCGATTTTGAAGTAGAGGGTAACCGTATGGTTGGTCTCGTCGTAGTCTTCCACAGCTAATACGGTAGTGCCGAAATAGCCGTTTTCTTCGTAGAGTTTGTCGAGGCGATCGATTTGGTCGGGCAGTTTGGTGGGATCGTAGATTTGTCCCGGATTAAGAAAGAGCGTTCGTTGGACGCGAGTTTTCAAAATCGGATAGTTCCCGCTGAGATAGACGTCTCGGATGATATAGCCTTCCACCAATTCGTAGGTGAGTTCGACCTGCCCGTTTTCGTAGGTCACCAAAACTTCCACCTGGGAAAAGATACCCCATTTTCTCAGGTCGTTGATGGAATTTTCTAATTTACTACGGGTAAGGGTATCGCCCACTTTTAAGATAGCGACATCGGCCACCGCGTCTAAAGGTTTAGATTGCACTCCCTGAAAATTGATTTTTCGAATGACCCCCAGAATTTCTTCGGGCTCTGCAGAGGCTTCGGGAGAGGCATTTTCAGATGCAGGTGCGGCCGTAGCTTGTGGCAGGGCTTCCGCAGCTTGGAGAAAACGGGGATAGGGCAGCACGTAAAGCAAGCATCCCAGCAAGATGATTTTTTTTAGACGCGGTTTCAAGGTGATTTACGTGCTGTTTCTCGGGTCATATCGGGGAAACGAGCAGATCCTTTCGGGCTTATCCTCATCTCAGCTCAAAACGAAAGGCCAGGTTAAAAAAGAATTGGCCGTTAGTTAGCTGGGTTCCTTTAAGCAAGACGTTGTCCCATAACAAGTATTCCATTTGCACACCTTGTTGGGGTTGGTCGAATCCCAAGGCGGTGGTGAACTCCAGACTCAGCCGATCGGTGAGACGCTTGCCCACCACCAGTCGGGTGAGGGCTTCGGTCTGAGAAGGGTCGGTGGCCTCTAGACGAAAGATATCCAGTTTAGCTTGTTTAGCCAGGGATTTGTCCGGCGAGTACGGAGGTGGCTAGAGCCCCACCCACGTTGGTGGTCGATTGTCCCGGAAGTCGGCCCGTGAAAGCGAGGGCCAAAATGTCGCGTCGACTCAAGGGAGGGCTGCTGGAGAAGTCCACCTTGAGATTGTCGGTAAAACCTTGGACGTGGACGATCACGCTAGTGGATTGAATGGAGCTCTCGTATTGTTTTTGCACCGAGACATCCACGTAGGGACCTTTTTCGGGATCACGAAAGTCGATCATGCCCCGGGCACCCGTGAAGTCGACGGTGAGATAGTGAAAGTCGCCACCGATGACTTCGAGGGCACCGTCAATCTTGGGGGCGAAGGCGGAGCCTTTTACTTGCAAGTCGGCGTTAAAGTACATGTCGGCAATGTTATTGCGAATGCTTAGTTCTCCTGGTGAACGAATGCTGAGGTCTAAAAAAATATTTTTTAAAAAGGGACTGGGTTCTTCTTTGAGGGATTTTTCTTGGGGGCGAATGATAAATTGGGTGATGTTGAAGTCGCGTGAGTAAATCCCTTCGTTGATATCCAGGTTGCCTGACAGGATGGCCTTGTCTTGAGGTCCTTTGAGGGTGAAGTCGCCACTAAAGGTCATTTTGTAAACCCCGGGATCGCCGATCACGACTTCTCGAGTCTCGATTTCTAAATCGTATTTTTGGGGCTTAAGTCCATCCAGATCGATCTTGCCGTTGAGTATGATATCGCCTTCGCGCATGGTGCCTTTGAATTGGTCGAAGACCAATTCGTTGCCGGTGAGGCGCAGGGCGCCGGAAAGATTTTCCACGGTGCCGCGAAGTGGCCTCAAGGTTAAGGCGGCCTCTTGAAAGGTGAGTTCGCCGCTGGGTTTGGGATCTTTCAGAGTGCCTTTCAATTTTAAATCCACCTTAGCGAACCCATCACCATTACGAAAATACTGGGGAAACAGAGAGAGTAATTCTAGATTCAAATTTCCGGTCAGACTTAAATCGATAGGCCCATTAAAAATATAATTTCCCTTGAGCGCCAGGGTCTGTCCTTCCGCCTGTAATTGGACCCGGTCAAAAGAAATTTTGGGCGGGCGAATGGAGACTTCGATGGGACCATCGTTACTCACGGCGCCTTCTTCAAGGGGAAAAATCAGACGCTTTAATCGAATGTCGATGGCCGAAGGTTGATTTCTAACCCCGAGTTTCATTTGGATGTCTCCGTCGGCACGTGCCTCTTGGGTAGGTAATTGCAGAGCCGCCAGCACGGGACGCAAATCGGCGTCTTGGGCTTGTACATCGATAAAGAAAATGGGGGGACCGGCGTAGGCGTAGCGACCCTCGACCGAGACGCCGTTCATGACGCTGCCATTGAGTTTGACACCGCGTTCGTCGAATTGAAACCGGATCGGTCCAGGGGCTTGCAAGACCTCCTGTTGGGGAGGCTGGTATTTGAGACTATTGACGATGAATTGCCGCTGGCTCATGTTGCCTTGGGCTTCGGTGAGACCTAGGTGAAAGTCATAGGCAACGAAATCTTCGATTTTTACCTCTGTTTTGGCGGTGGGAGGATTGTCACTGGTGTCGTCGAGATCGAAGGTGCCAGTGAGCCTTCCTGTGAGGTCGGGGTTTTCTAACAAGGCCTCCACGGGCAACCGTGAAAATTGTGATTTTAAAGAGGTCTGGCGGGTCTTTTGGAAAATTCTCTGAGTGAGAACGCTGACTTTTCCTTCGTAATCGGACCCTGGGGGAGTCGTGCCTTCGTAGCTTAGGTCGCCGTTGGCGATTTTGAAGACCCCGTTGTTATTGCCAAATTGCAAAAAGGCGTAGCTCAATTGTTTTCCTTGGGTGTTAAAAACCATCTCGGGATTGCGGAAGCTTCCTCGCACGTTACCCGTAGCATCCACATAGCCTCCCAACTCCAGATCGCTGAGGGCTTCGATCAGACTCAGTAGGTCGAAGTCTTTCAGACTGACCTGTAGATCCATTTTTTGTTGAGGTAAGTCGACGCTGCCCTTGGCCTGAAGTTGGGTCTTGGCGTTTTGAATGTTAAGTTCCTGTACGCCGAGGACGCCTTGGCGAAAATTTCCCTTCAGTTGTAACTTTTGCTCGGGAGTTTCGGGATTGACCTGGTTGCCGAATACCTGAGCCGCTAAGTCGATTTTTCCTGAGAGTTCTTTGAGTTTAAGTCCCGAGAGGTTGGTTTTAAGCTGAAAGGCAAACTGTCCGAAGGTTTCTGCCAATTCTTTGGAAACTTTAGGAATGGCGCTGAAGGCGATCGGTGTTTCGGTGGAGAGTTGTAGCTTGGCGCTCGAATCCTTGGGGATATAATCCAGATCAATGTTCAGGTTGCCGGCGGGGTGTAAAAATTTTCCCCCTTGGAGCGATAGTGTGTCGCCACTGATTTTAAAGGGGGCCACCAAACTGCTGGGGGGTAATTCTCCGATCTTAATTTCTTGAAGATTGAGAGAGCCTTCAGCTTCGCTGACGAAAAAAGTAAAGTCTTGCACCAAAGGAATTTGAATTTTGGTTTTGAGTTCTAAGGGGCCCGTGTCGATTTTTAAATCTCCGGGAGCTAGTGTGCTTCGGCTCACCTTGGCTTCAAAACTTTGGGCGCTATTTTGTTGCGAAGTTAGGGTGAGATTGATGGCATCGAAGAAAAAATAATCTCCATTGCGTAGCTTGATCTGAACCGCCTGCATGGTGCTGTCCCTCATGGAGACCCGTCTCAGAATAAGTCGCAGAGCGGTTCGCCAAGTGGATGGCCCTCGCGAGGGAGGCGCTTTGCTGAGATCGAGGGTGAGGCCTTCTACTTGAAGAGATTTGATGGCCAAGTCTCCCCGCATAGCCTCGGGAAGTTGAAATTTCATATCCAGACTTTTTAGCGCAACGATGACTTCACCCGAGGTGTTGCGGTAGGCTAGATCCCTAATTTCGAGATTGCGCTGTCTCAGATTGAGAACGAAGGTGCTGTAGGAGATATTTCCTTGAATTGCCTTGTTAAGTTGGTGGATGGCGAAACGTAAAAAGGCCGGGGACTGCACCAGATAGTAGAGGGCGAGCAGTAAGAGAAACAAGGTGGCCAAGAGGCCACCGAGCCACTTGGCAAGGCGCCGACGTTTCGCAAAAATGGCCATCATGAGACGGCACCTTTATGGTTGTTGGTGACAAAGTCAAGGAATAGCCCGTGGAGGATTTTTCACAGAAACGGAGTTTTCCCTCTTTTGCCGTAACGGGAGTCGGCAGCTTGCCCCCCATGATTTTGGAGCAGGCCCTCAATGAGATTTTCACTTTGGATATCCCCTATCTTCCTACTTTTCCTCGGGGGTATTTTCTTTCAAATCTAGACGCAGCGTCTCGTTGTTTTGAAGTTGAATCTCCTGAGTCTCTTTGCGTTCGAAGTTATGGGGCTGGCGAAGATATTTTACAGTCCTGGAATCCCGAAACACCCGAGGCGGCTTGGACGACTTTTTTAGACTATTGTCGTCGCCGTCTCCCACGATGTGTCAAGTTACAGATCGTGGGGCCTGTTACCTTGTATCGAGTTTGGGGAAATACACCGAGGTTTTGGGAGGTGATCAGAAATTTGAGAAAAAAAATTCAAGGGCAGTTAATTACTCTGCAAAATTTATCAATTCAGCCAATAATTTTTTTAGACGAACCGGTGTTAGGCTTGGGAGGGACTGGTATTGATTTTTCTCCAATTGGAAAAGTTCTCGCTGAGTTGTTTTCTTTCATCCAACAATCAGGAGCCCTTTGTGGTCTTCATTCTTGCGCGCCGGGGCCCTTTCCTGGCCTCTTTAATTTTGTCTTTGATTATTTTTCTTTCGATGTTCGCTTGGCTTGGAAGTCAATCATGGCCGACCAGCAGTTTTGGTCGCGATGGTTGAAGCAAGGTGGGCGTTTTGCTCTGGGTTGTGTATCCACTTCAGGAATGTCCGTTTGGCCACCCAGAGACTATAAAAGAAAATTTATGCAAGCTTTCGGAGAGGAGGGAGAGATATTTTTTCGAGAAAGTCTGCTGACTCCGGCCTGTGGTTTGGGAACCCGCACCTCTCAAGAGTCGAAGGGAGTTTGGAGAAAAGTACTGGAACTCAGAGCTGGATTACAAGAAATACGCTAGAACCCGCCCTGATGATTTGATCAAGACTTTATCCGCTCTCCATCTCCAATTTTAAATATTTGAAAATTAAAAATATTTTCATGTGTAAGAAAAGAGTTTTTTCAATTTATTACAAAATCGAGGGCGGGGGTGCACGATTCTTTGGATGTTTGAAAAAAGAATGGCGCGACATGGGACGCTATGAGAGGGGGCCCTGGCTTGAGCAATTAACAGTGAACGGAAATCTCAAGGTCTGCCAAATGGCAGGAGAAAATAAAAAATGAAAAAAACAAAGTGTTATTTCTTAAGTCTGATGTTTGCATTGCTTTGTCTTGCCACAGCTCATGCTGGAGATGCCGACGACGTCAAGCAGGTATTCATTAATTATCTGGAAGCCGCGACCCAATCTCAGGGCGATAAGGTAGTTCAATTATTTTCCGAAAGTTCGATGTCTTATTGGGATCAGAGATTGAACGAGGCGAAGGGTTTGCCTCGAGAAGAACTGCTAAAACGCCCCACCTACCAATTATTCAATGTTATTTTGATTCGTAAGCGTATTGCCGATGATCCCAAGGTGGCCCAGATGGGGGGTCATGAGTGGTTGCGACATAGCTACAATCAGGGCTGGAATTCCAAGAAGGCTTTAAACTTGGTTTATCAAAATAAACAAGATTTCGAGTTTATTGCCGAAGTAAACGGGGATACGGCCGAGCTTAAGATTAAAACGCGTGGCACTGTTTTGCCCGATACTTTTCCTTTCATCAAAGCAGGTGGAATTTGGAAAATCGACGGAGGAAAACAGTTTGTTCGTTTAGAGGAAAATATCGAAAAAAAACGCCAAGCAGAGGGTTTGGAAAAAATTGCTTTCGTGGAGGCTC
This sequence comes from bacterium, assembly GCA_031972915.1. GTDB lineage: Bacteria > UBA10199 > UBA10199 > DSSB01 > DSSB01 > DALYDW01. Next base: position 10,062 of record DALYDW010000009.1, on the reverse strand, counting down.
TTTACCAAAAATACACCCTAAGCCCCATTCCTGAAAGTCTTTGGCAGCCTCTGAAAAAGTAAGGCAGAGGGTCAGATGGCAAAGTGAAGCAATCTATTCTATTATCCTCCTGAAGGTCTCGAGATCTGAAATTTGTCAGCCTGTTCGGATATTCCTAAAATCACTAAGATTTTCGAAGCACCTCTACCTCCTATGCTGCGAATTCCCATAGATTTTTAATCGTAAGGGTGCGAAGAGCCTCGTCCTAACCTCTTCGATATAAATGTAAAGAGACGATCATGACGACCGATTCGATTCGAAAAAAACGCCAAGAGACCCTCAGAACCGCTCTACAAAATCGTGTATTGGTTTTGGATGGGGCCATGGGCACTATGATTCAGCAGGCTAATTTGACCGTGGAAGATTTCGGCGGGGCCGAGTGGGAGGGCTGTAACGAGTATCTGGTGCTTACGCGACCCGAAGTGATTCGCTCTATTCACGAGGCCTATTTGCAGGCCGGGGCCGACATTGTAGAGACTAACACCTTTGGCGCTACGGCTTTGGTGCTTGATGAATACGCTCTGGGCTCTCGAGCTTTGGAGATCAATCGGGTTGCGGCCCGCTTGGCCCGAGAGGCAGCCGACCGCTTTTCTACTCCCGAACGACCGCGTTTTGTCGCGGGGTCCATCGGCCCCACCACCAAGGCTATTACCGTGACTGGGGGCGTGACCTTTGAAGAATTGAGGAAAAATTTTGCGGAGCAAGCTCGTGGTCTTTATGAGGGGGGCGTCGATTATTTTTTGGTGGAGACCTGTCAAGATACCCGCAATATTAAGGCGGCTCTTCTGGGGATTCATGACTTTCTTAGTGAGGTCGAAGAAAAAATTTCTGTGGCTGTCTCTGTCACTATCGAGGCCATGGGTACCATGCTGGCTGGGCAAGGGGTAGAGGCTCTGGTGACGTCTCTAGAGCATGAAGACTTGCTTTATGTGGGCATGAATTGTGCCACCGGTCCCGAATTCATGACCGATCATTTGCGAACTTTGTCTGCTATGGCTCCGTGGCCGGTTGCTTGCGTACCCAACGCAGGTTTGCCCGATGAGGAGGGGCGCTATTTAGAAACACCAGCAATGCTAGCGCGCGTATTGCGCCGGTTTGGTGAGGCTTCGTGGGTCAATCTTTTGGGGGGGTGTTGTGGCACGACTCCCGATCATATTCGAGCCCTGAGCGAATTGGCTCAAGAAATTCAACCGAGGCGGCCGCAGCGACTTTCAGTCTCTACTCTTTCAGGAATCGATTATTTAGAAATTACTGATGAAAAGCGTCCCGTTTTGGTGGGGGAACGCAGCAACGTTATTGGTTCCCGAAAATTTAAAGAATGGATCGTCGAAAAAAAATTTGAAGAGGCCAGCGAAGTGGCCCGTGCCCAAGTTAAAAATGGTGCCCAGATTATCGATGTCTGCCTCGCTAATCCCGATCAGGACGAATACGAGGATATGGAGGAATTTCTCAAACGCGTCATTCAGAAGGTGAAAGTTCCTCTGATGATCGACAGTACCGATGAACGGGTTGTAGAAATGGCCCTGACTTACTGCCAAGGTAAGGCCATCATCAATTCCATTAACCTAGAAGAGGGTGAGGAGCGTTTCGAAAAAATCGTTCCCTTGGCCAAGCAATATGGAGCCGCCCTGGTGGTAGGCACTATCGATGAAGATAAGATTCAAGGTATGGGTGTGAGTCGGGAACGAAAATTAGCTATTGCCCAACGGTGTTACGATTTGTTGGTGAACCAATACGGTGTCGCTCCCCAAGATATTTATTTTGATGCCTTGGTATTTCCTGTGGGCACTGGCGATGAGCAGTACAAGGGCTCGGGCGTTGAAACCATCGAGGGAATTCGACTCATCAAGCAGGCCATGCCACAATGTAAAACGGTATTGGGAGTATCCAACGTTTCCTTCGGTTTACCCCCGGCGGGCCGCGAGGTGTTGAATTCGGTTTTTCTTCACCACTGTGTGGAGGCGGGCTTGGATATGGCCTTGGTTAACACGGAGAAGTTAGAGCGTTATCCGAATATTCCCGAACATGAAAAAAAATTGGCAGACGATCTCTTGTGGAACCGTGGCGAAGATCCCATCGCCGCCTTCGCTAATTATTTTCGTCAGGCCGTTCGTCGGGTGGAGCAGAAAAAGTCTGCATTGAGCTTAGATCAAAGATTGGCCGCTTATATCTTGGAAGGCAGCAAGGATGGGCTCTACGAAGATTTAGACTTGAAGTTGCAAGAGTCCAAGCCTCTGGAAATCATCAACGGTCCCCTCATGGCGGGTATGGACGAAGTGGGGCGGCTCTTTAATAAAAATGAGTTGATTGTGGCGGAGGTCTTGCAATCGGCCGAGGCTATGAAGGCAGCGGTTTCTCATTTGGAACCCCACATGGAAAAATCGGAAACCGCGAGTCGTGGCAAGGTGCTTTTGGCCACCGTTAAAGGGGATGTGCACGACATCGGAAAAAATCTTGTCGATATCATTTTGTCTAATAATGGTTTTACGGTTGTCAATTTGGGAATCAAAATTCCTCCCGAACAATTGATTCAGGCCATCGAAGAACATGATCCAGATATCGTGGGGTTATCGGGTTTGTTGGTGAAATCAGCTCAGCAGATGGTGGTTACTGCTGAGGATCTCAGCCGTCACGGTATTCGAAAGCCCATCCTGGTGGGGGGAGCGGCGCTTTCGCAAAAGTTTACCGATGGAAAAATCGCCCCTGCCTACAAGGGTTTTGTGACTTACGCCAACGATGCCATGGCAGGCTTGGAGTTGGCTAAACAGATCCAAGAGGGAGAGCGTTTTACCGAACTCAAAAAACAGGTGTCTGATCGACAGAGAAATTATCAGGGTGAACAACGTGTTTCCCCACAAAGCACTGGGTTCGAATCGACGCAGCGCTCTCCCGAGGTTCAAGTTTTGAATCAGTCGCCCGAGCCCCCCGACTTTGAGCGTCACGCGGTGACCAACACTCCCCTAGAACAAATCTGGGCCTACCTAAATCCTCTGATGCTCTACGGTCGCCATCTTGGACTTAAGGGAAAATGGGTTAAGCTTTTGCAAGAAGAGTGTTGGGAAGAACTCCGAAAAGAAGATGCGGGTCTGAAGGCTCTAGAAGTTTGGGAAACGGTGGAAGATCTAAAAAAAGATTGCAAGGCGTGGTTGCGACCCAAGGCGCTTTATGAATTTTTTTCCGCCTATTCGGAGGGTAATACGATTTTCGTTTCCAAGCCGGGATGCTCTACCCCCTTGGCCCAGTGGGTGTTCCCACGGCAAAAGAAATTGGGCGGATTATGTTTAGCCGATTATGTGCGGCCCCAAGTTTGGAGCGATAACCTCGCTTTGTTTGTCACTACGGCAGGAAAGGAAATAAGAGAGCGCGCCGAACAGTGGAAGCAGCAGGGGGAATTTCTAAAATCGCACGCCTTACAAGCCTTAGCTTTGGAAACCGCCGAGGCCTATGCCGAATATCTCCATGCTCGTTTGCGCAATATGTGGGGATTTCCAGATCTTCCCACCATGACTTCTATGGAACGTTTTCAAGCTAAATATCGCGGTAAGCGTTATTCCTTCGGATATCCGGCCTGCCCCAATTTGGACGATCAAGAAGTTCTCTGGAAACTTTTGCACCCCGAGGCCATCGGAGTCATTTTAACCGAGGGAATGATGATGGAACCGGAGGCGAGTGTTTCGGCTTTGGTCTTTCATCATCCTCAAGCGCAATACTTTTCTGTGGGCGCCTCCGAAGTGGGAGAATGAAGCTTTTGGATTTTGAGAATTTCTATCAGACGATGTGGGGCGAGCGTTGGGCAGAGCTTAAAAATGCTTTGCTTAAGACATCGCGATACGCGGCTCATCTCAATCCTTGGTACGAAGGTTCTCTGGAAACCTTCTTTTCATCGGAGTTTTCCCAGTTGCTTTTGGCCCCCTTCACTTTGGTGCCTTTGTGGGAAAAAATTCCTCTTCCTAAAATCCAAGGATGTTTGCGTCCTTTTTATCCTATGGACCTGGCGTCTGTATATCCAGTGTTGGCCTTGGAGCTTCAAAACCAAGATGAGGTGCTCGATATGTGTGCGGCTCCAGGAGGAAAATCTCTTTTGCTAATCGAGGGAACTCCCGAAGCTCCCCAGTGGTGTTTGAACGAACTTTCGGCGGCTCGACGTGCTCGTTTAAAAAAGGTATTGCGGGAATATTTGCCATTTAGTTTGCAAAGTAAAATGGTGTTGCTGGGATCCGATGGTCGTAAACTCGGCAAACGTTATCCCGAAAGTTTTGACAAAGTATTGTTGGATGCGCCTTGTTCTGGAGAGAGGCATCTCTTACACAAACCGGCCGAGTTAAAAAAATGGAGCCCTGCCCGAACTCAACAGCTCAGCCGTCGCCAAGGGGCGCTTTTGGCCTCCGCATGGAAAACTCTGCGACCGGGGGGGCGTTTGGTTTATTCCACATGTTCTATTTCCGTTCATGAAAACGACGCAGTGATTGCAGCTTTTCTCGAACGAGTTTCCGACGAGGCGCGGATCGTGAGATCCTCCTGGGACTTGGGCGAGGCCAGCACATGGGGTTGGCAAATTCTCCCCGACCAACAGGGGGCTTGGGGACCGGTATATTTTGCGGTGCTAGAAAAAATTGCCTAACGGGTCTCGCAATTGCCTGGGCCCAAACGGTCCTCAGGCCAACCACCGCAGTTGAGACAAAGTTCTTTTCTCAAGATTTCGCCTTCTCGAATCAATGAGATGAAGGCCTCTCGATCTACTGAGGGACAATCCTCCAAAGAGGCGCTTGGCCCGCTGCCCGCTTCTGCCAAGCAATCACGTGTCGTATTGATGAAGCTTTGACGATTTTTTTGATAGGCGTCCACGGCCATGTCGCAGGCACTAGGTGCGAGATCCTCACTTTGTGAATAGCTTGGAACAACAGCCCCACCTGAGAAGAAAGTAAAAAAGAAAAAAAACAGGAGAAGTCCTAAAAGCGATTTTCCCATAAGCCCACTCCTTTTGATTTTCTCCATTATACAGCGAGATTTTTAAGAAGGGCGAGGGGTGGCTAAAAAAACAAGTCGACTGAGGGGGCAGTGGTGGGATTCCGGAGGTATCTTTTTGTCTCGAAGTAAAATGCTGGGAGGCTTCAAAAGCTTGTAAAATCAAAGTAGATAGAGCATTTCTCGAGTGATGTTTTTGCGTTGCCTTGAGAATCTCTCGTCTGGGCTTTAAGCTCTAGGGGTTTAACAATGAAGAAAATTGAGAGAGGATAGACTTATGAAAATTTCGACCAAGTATTGGGGTAGGGTCTGGATCCTGGGGTTGGGATTTTTTTTAGTGGCCTTATCGACCGAGGCTCAAATCGGCCCTGGATTTAACGGTGCGGCCGTCGGTCCGGGTTTTAACGGTACAGCACGGGGCCCCGGGTTTGAGGGGACCGCGACCGGTCCGGGTTTTCAGGGCACGCGGCGGGGTAATATCGGTTTTGAGGGGGTTCCACGAGGACCAGGTTACGACAATGGATCCCCTTACGTGGGGTTTCAAAGTGACCCAGCTGCCTTCGCTGTTCCGGGCCCACCCACCTCTTTAAATGAGGCCGCGCCCTTCGGAGAAAATTTTTAAGCGCTCACCAAAGCATGGGTGCTTTGGATTAAAAGGCCCATTTGACAACCACGGGCATCAAACGTGAGGCAAAAGCCATATTGTTGTCGTTAAAGAGGATGTTGAGAGAAACTTCGGAGCCAACCTTAAAATGTTCGCCGATATCGTATTGCCAGCCAAACACGGGTAGGGCGGCCTCACCAAAGTTGCTTCCATGAAAATTAATCAAAGCGCCGATGCCTAAGCCAACGTAGAGATTTACCTTGGGACTGGGCAAATCGAAGTAATAACGCCAACGCCCTCCGATATGAAAGGAGTCGGTTTCACCGACAGTAAAGTCCATGCGTAGCGAAAGCGTATTGTGCTCGGTGAAGAAGAATTCTGGTTCTAAAGAGACATCGAAAGCTGTGCCCAAACCATCGGTTCCTAAAAAAAGTCCGGCGCCGCCATTGAGTTGAAATTGGCGGGCCTCGGTGCTGGCTTGACTTTGAGGAGCCCAAGCTAATCCGCTTAAAAGTAAGGAACCTAAACTAAAATATCGGAACCAGGATTTTTTAAATAGGGACACGAGCTGCTCTCCTTCCACAAATTTGGATCACTTTACGGGGGCAGGGGATAGAAAGTTTAGCGTTGATTTGTCAAGCTAAGGGCGGTGAAAAGAACTAGGACCTTCCACTCGCGACCAGTATCTTCCCCCAACCTGTTCCAGATGGAAGCGCGCTCCGTAGGCTTGTTCTAGTAGTGTGGTTTCAAGAATCGAAGCCTTGGGACCGCTGGCGAGTCCCTTACCTTGCTTCATTAACAGCACATGGGTGAATCCAGGGGTGATTTCTTCGACATGATGGGTGATGAGCACTAAGTTCAAAGGAAGCGTATTGTATGAGATCAAGTTCTCCAAAAGAGCTAAGAAATCTTCGCGGGCCACGGGGTCGAGGCCCGCACAGGGTTCGTCCAAAAAGAGCAAACGAAACTCTGCCATCAAAGCACGTCCGATAAAAACTTTTTGGCGTTCGCCTTGCGACAGATGACCCCAGGAACGCGTTGCCAAGGACGAACAATTCAGTTGGTCTAAGATTTCGAAGGCTCGGTCGCGGGAGGGTGTCTCGATGGGGCCCCAGTGGTTGAGCATGGCGCTTTTGCCGCTGAGCACAACTTGCCATGCAGGCTCGTCCAAAAGGATGCGTTCTTCTAGTCGGTGACTGACGATCCCAATTTTTTTTCGTAGTTCACGCCAATCGCTTTGTCCGTAAACCTTGCCGAGAATTTCAAAAGACCCGGAGGTGATGGGAAGATAAGCGCTCAGTGTCATTAGCAAAGACGTTTTCCCTGCGCCGTTCGGACCTAAAATGACCCAATGTTCGTGGTTATGAACGGTCCAATTGAAATCTTCTAAAATTGTATTCTCGCGTTTTACAGTTAAATGACGCGCGCTAAGGCATGGAACATCCATAGGGGTCGCCTAACAGATTTTCGAGCAAGTCGAAACCTCGCTGAGATGAGGCAAGGAAACGGAGTTCCCATTTTGGGGAAGGGGGCTTTAGGTCTTATATTCAATGCGCAGCGCAGCCGACTAAAAGCGTATCGCTAGGTTCGCGCTGGCTCCAGTGAGATCAAAACTCGGAGAGAATCGAACTTCAGAAGTCGGCTTTCCGTTTTTATGGCGTTTCACTGAGTCGCCGTCAAACAGCACATTGCCCCGATGGCGGATAATGGGGGCGGCAGTAAAAAATATCATCATTCCCAGCACACCCACTCCCGAGGCAACGCCTAAGGCGACACTTTTTTGTCGCCATACTTTTTCTTCGTCTCGCGCTTTGTCTTCTACCCCATCTAAGACGTCTTGAATGTCTTTGTTTTCTGATTGAGCTTTTTCGGAGATGTTGTTGAGCAAAGTGGTGAGCGGAGAAAAGGGGATGTCTTTGGCCGCGTCAGTGAGGTTGCCGCTCGAATCGAAAAATTGATCGGCCCCCTTGGAGGCTTGTTGGGAGAGCGTGACTTTGCCCAGCGCGGTTCCCCATTTGATTCCGGTATAGATCGCTCCTGCTCCTGCCCCGAGAAATAAGGCCGTAAACACCGTTCCAAGAGAGCGGGTGGCTGCGTAGGCATCGGCATTGCGCTTGGCGAGAGCCCCTGGAGTTTTAGGTTCTTTTTTGGGTCGATGACGAGTTTTCGTCTTCGGTCCCTCGACGGCTTGGCGTTCTAAAGCGGCCAAGCCGGGGGAAGAAATTTCAATTTCCGGTCGGGGATCTTGTCGTCTCGGGGGGCTAAGATCAAGTTTAGGCTGGATAGGGTCACCCATAAGAGTCTCAATAGGTTCGTTTTGTCTAAGGTTGATGCCAAGAGTTTAGAAGCCACCCAAGGGGACTAAACTCCCGTTTGATGTTATATCCAAATGCCATGCCAACTGTTTTAATGAGTTGGTTAATTAAAATTATATTAAAATCAAACGGTTAAGCCGGATTATTTTGTGTGAGTTGTGCTTGGTTCGGGTAGCGCTTCGGTTAACTTCAGATTATTTCAATAAAAGTGTGGGCTTTAGACACCAAAGCTCCATTTTCCTCGATTTTCCGGGAAAAAATTGAATCTAAGCTTGCAGATTGGGGCGGGTCGGCCTAGGCCTCGCCCCGGTAGTCTTTGCGCCGGCTTTGTCGAAACTCACGCGAGAACCACCAGGTCAAGGCACTGCCCAGCGCCATAGCCACTAAAATCAATAGGAGCATGGGGATGGGGGGAGTGGACCAAAACAGGATTTTTACTTGGACGGGCCCCACGTTCTGAAAGATCAAGGTGAGGACGACCCCGAAGAGTACCAGCCAAAGCCAAAATTTAGGCCGTTGCCAAAAGCTTTTTTTAGCCGAAGCGGCGGAGGTGTTTTCCATAACGGAGAATGTTAGCCGTTTTTTTTGCAAGATACCAAGTTTTGTCTCAAGGGGGGATGCGGGCAGGACCTTGAATTGAGCTAGAGGTTTTTATTAAGCAGCTTGCCCCGAGAGTGGGCCGAAATCGAATCAGTTAAGAAAGGAAAACTATGGAGTCGTTACCCACCGTTGAGGTGTTTGTTGAAATTCCCTCGGGATCTCGAAATAAGTACGAATATGACGAAGAGCGAAAGGTGTTTCGCTTAGACCGCATGCTGTTTTCTTCCATGCATTACCCCGCCGATTACGGCTACATTCCTGGAACCTTGGCCGAAGACGGCGATTGCCTAGATGCCTTGGTGTTGTTGTGGGAGCCTACTTTCCCCGGTTGTTTGATTGAAGCGCGTCCCATCGGTTTGTTCAATATGCGTGATGAGAAGGGGCCCGATCAAAAAATTCTTTGTGTGCCACTGAAAGATCCTCAATGGAACCACCTCTATGAGTTGAGCCAAGTGCCCCCTCATATTTTGCGAGAGATCGATCACTTTTTCTCCGTATACAAAGATTTGGAACATAAAAAAGTAACCGTCGAAGGTTGGGATTGTCAGAACGCGGCGTTACGGACCATTGAAGAGTGTCGCGCTCGTTATAATGACAAGATGGCTAATTCTACGCTTTAACCATCTAATATTATTAAAAAAAACCGTTCTTCATCCCGGCTGGATCCCCAAGGGAGCAGAGTGTGGTGTTTGGGTTTTAAAAAAAACCTGAGCAATTCCGCATATTCAATTTGCTCCTTTGGGGCCTCAGCAAGTACAATCGAAAAATTAGTAAATAATTTTCTTTTGTTAGCCATTGTGGGCCTGGTTGGACATCCAGAGCCTTATGGAGGGAGGTCGCCATGCAGGAGAGACGAAAGTCGGGTTCTTGTTGGGTTCGGTTGTGTTTTGCCTTAGCCATGCTGGTTGGGGTTTCTGCCTGTAGCGGAGGCTTGCAAGGGCCCCGCGTTATCTACTTGTCCTTGGGAGATTCTTTGGCGGCAGGAATTCAGGCTGACCCTGCCACCGGAGAAAGCATCGAGACCGACGAAGGTTACGCTGACCAACTTTTTGCTCGCTTGCAGCAACAGTATCCCAACTTAGAATTAGTGAAGATGGGCTGTCCGGGAGAAAGTACTACGACCTTTATCGAAGGTGGTATTTGCGAATACTCGGCGGGCACTCAGTTTCAAGAGGCTGTCGATTTTATTCAGGCCAATCTAGGTAAGATTGCCCTGGTTACCATCGATTTGGGAGCCAACGATCTTTTTCAATCGGATTGTATCAATATCGAAACGGGTGTGGTGGACGAGGCCTGTCTCACCGCTTT
>DALYDW010000009.1:0-221 GCA_031972915.1 bacterium | reverse complement strand
AATATCTTTTTGGCTGCATGGTTGTTGGGTCCCGAAGGGCAGGCGCTAGCTCTGCAGTCCCAGGAGTTGATGGAAATCGCCAATTTTCAAGTTTTAGGTGCGGCCTACGGGGCCTTTGGAGTCCCTGTGGCTGACGTGTACGATCAATACATGTCGACAGATTTCGAAACATTGGTGCCGTTTCCTTTGCCTGCCCCCAACGATGTGGTTCCACTGAATGT
>DALYDW010000008.1:15236-24499 GCA_031972915.1 bacterium | reverse complement strand
TCCCGATCCAAACCAATTTTGGACATAACAGCCTTTGATGCCAATTTTAGGGAAGAGCTTGGGACGAATCTGGAAACTCAGTGGATCTCTCAATCGAAGGGGAATCAAGCTTATGGCCGATGCATTCCTAACTCTGCGATTTCGACGGAGTCACTAAGAGCCTCAAAACAAATCCAAAAACTTTCGAACTCAAGCCTTCCGTGTGTGTTCTGTCGTTCAGTGCCTCCAGAAAAATTCCTGGGGCAGAAGGGAGTCCCCTGTTTCGTGGAGCAATCGGGCCGGACCCTGTTCTTCCCGATGCCCTTGGGCCTCCTCCACCGCCTGAGCGGTGCTGCATTTACAATTTGTTTTCTCCGGTTGCGGGTAACTATAAAGTTCGCCCTGATAATTGCGTAAAACGACTTTTTTTTCGGATTGGCTGATTAAGTACTGCGGGCCCACGGGGATCTTTCCCCCTCCTCCCGGAGCGTCAACAACGAACTCGGGAACCGCCAATCCACTGGTGTGACCTCGAAGCGACTCGAGAATTTCTACTCCTTTTTCTACAGGAGCCCGAAAGTGACCAATACCTTCGCTTAAGTCACACTGATAAATGTAGTAGGGCTTCACCCGGACGGTCAAAAGCTCTTGCATGAGCTTTTTCATAATCACCACATCACTATTGATACCCCGCAACAAAACCGTCTGGTTCATCATCGGGATACCACCCTCTACAATACGGTCGCAAGCGGTTTTTGCCTCAGGACTTATCTCGTAGGGATGATTGAAATGGGTCATAAAATACAAGGGCTTAAAGATTTTGAGCGCCTTGATGAGTTCTGGGGTAATGCGCATGGGCAGCACACAAGGAATCTTGCTGGCAATGCGTAAAATCTCCACATGAGAAATAGCCCGAAGTCGGCTGAAGATCTCCGTCAACATGGCTTCTCCCATCATCAAGGCATCTCCTCCCGAAACGATCACATCGCGAATTTCCCGATGGGACTCGATATAATCCACGATTAAATCCAACTCATTACGTTCTTTGTGCCCTGCCTTATCCAAAACAAAACGTCTTCGTGTGCAAAAACGACAGTACATGGAACACGAAGAATTGATCGTCACCAACACCCGATCGGGATAACGATGCACAACATTGGGCACTGCCATATCGGCATCTTCGGCCAAAGGATCGGGTCGATCCTCCGAAGCCACGATCAACTCCTGTCTTGTGGGAATACACTGCAAACGAATCGGACAATTCGTATTGTTCACATCGATCAGTGAAAGATAGTAGGGAGGAACGGCGAACTTATACTTGGCAAGGGTTTCACCGAAAGACTCCTGCTCCGCCAAACTCAGTGGCAAAATTTCCATGAGCTGCTCTGCGCTTTTGATCGTGTTCTGCAGCTGCCACTTCCAGTCGTCCCACTGCTCCCTCGGCACAGAACGCCATGGCAGGAAGTTTTGATAATAAAGCGGATCTTGATTGTTTCTATAGGGTAGACGCATAGTTTCCTCCCCAAAGAGTTTTTTCAAGCCTCCGAGCGACTCGGACTCTTTTCCACCGAGAAAAATGCCCGCAATTGTGGAAACTCCCTAACCAAATTTAAGGCCACCTCCACATGACCAGGTAGGTATCCCTGCCCCATCACTAAATGAGCCGCCTTGCCCAAACCCTCGGCCCCCAACACCACTCGAGCAAAATCCGTAGCCATATTGAAATACAAGGCTCGCCCCTGAGGAGCAACCGCGAGAAGAGCCGCCGCTTCCGTGTCCGGCCCGTTGCAGGTATTCAACACTAAATCGAAAGTATCGATCTTTCTCCGAATCAAGTTTTGAAAAAAACTCTGTGGTTCACGAGCATCGGCACAAAATACTTGGTGAAAAAAATTCATGGATTGAGCCCGAAGCACCCCCAACTCGCTGACATCACACCCCCAGACTTCTCGGGCTCGCCCCCACTGTTTAAGCCACGCACCTGTCAATAAACCTGCACGACCTAGGCCCAACACCAAAACCCGATCTCCCGGTTTGGCCCAACGCTGCAATTGAGCAGGCGCACCACACACATCCAAAATTTCCAAGGCAGCCGCCTGGCTAAAATCTTCGGGCATGGCCGTAAATAAGCTCGAAGCAAACAATACCCCGTATCCCTCCACCCATATCTGGCCCCGTTGCATATCTACCTCGAGTATTTTTTCCAGGTGCAGCGGGGTCAGAGTGAGACTGACCAAGGTGGCCACAGAAGTGCCCAAGCTCCCCTCACCGGGAAATTCCGGACCTCGCTGAGCAATTTTTCCAATGAGCATACCCCCAGACCCCGTTACGGGGTTTTGCATTTTTCCCCGAACGGCCACAATTTCTCTCACCTGCTCAGCAACCCGTGCCGCCCGATTTTCGCTGGATTCCCGCAATTGACGAAACGAAGCCGAGTCTAAGTTGAGACAATCCACCTTCAACAACATCTCATTAGAAAAAATCGGCAAACTCGTTTCCAGGCGAAGGGCTGCTTGAGGCAAAACCCCGCAAGGCTCCAAAACCCGGTGGAATCCGTAGGGGTCTCCCCCCGAGCGAAACAAAGATCTTTTTTCACTAACTTCATGGAACACGGAAACAGTGTAGCACGGAGCTCGACCTGGACGTAAGAGAGTGCCAAATGTCGAAATGACGCAACAAAGGCTCAGCCACAAATCTCAAACTGGCATTGTCTCTATGGTAGACGAGATGCGTCAAACGCGTTCAAACCAAGCGACTGTTTCCAAATGGATCGTGTGAGGAAAAAAATCAAAGCCTTGCAAGGCCCGTAAACGATAACCTTGTTGCGTAAGTTTGAGGGTGTCACGACGCAAAGAAGGTGGATGACATGAAACGTAGAGAATCCAGGCAGGACGCAATTTGACAAGCGGCACCATGCAATGAGGAGCCCCTCCACGGGGTGGATCCAACAACACCCCCTCCCATTTTTCTCTTTTTCTTAAGATGTGATTAAGCTCTTTGCCCGACTCTCCACAGATCCACTCTACGGAAAGGGCCCGAGCCTGGGTCTTTTGCCTTCCCTGCAGAACCGCCTCGGCATGATTTTCTACTGCGCACCATCGGGAAATACCCTGGGCCAAGTCCAAAGTAAGATTGCCGCTGCCAGCAAAGAGTTCCAAGACACTTTGAGGCTTGAGCGTGGCCAAACTACGCCTCAACTCATTCTTCAACAAAGCGTTGGCCCCTTCGTTTACTTGCAAAAAAGTTCTTTCCTCGCCCTGCCGGACAATCTCGACAGCACCATCTTCCTGCACAGTCATCTCGTAAGCTAAAAGTGCGGGACGGCGGGGATCCTGCCACGCCTCTTTGGCCATCGTGCGCACTTGCGGCAAAGCTTCGTTTAAGGCCTCTTCTGCGATACTGCAAGACTCCACCGGCACAACGCGATGGGAGCCCGTTTCAAAATATCCCACACCTCCACCAGGCCCCACCTTTACCTGAATGCGCCTGCGGTAATGCCAAACGTTGGGAGAAGGCAAAGGATTGAGAATCTGCGCGGGGGACAAGCAGTCCGCAAACAAGGCTCGTAACCAATCTCCCTTGGCTTGCAACTGCCGCTCGTAGTCGACGTGCTGCATCTGGCAACCACCGCATAACCCGTAGTGGGTACAGGGAGGGGAAACAAGCTTTGTCTCGGGCACAAGTGGAATCGAAAAAGGAGAATTAAACATGCTTGGCAAGAGCCCTTTCCTCCAGCAAAGCCCATATCACTTTGACTTTACTATTGCCACTTACACCTTCCCATAAAGTGAAAAATGGAGACTAAAACACTCGATATTAAAATAAAAATGAGGGGTCCCACCCCCAGTTTTGTCTGTATTTTTAAGAAAAAGACAAAAAACTTTGATTTTCTCAGCACTTAAAAAAATGTCAGTTGGCACACCTATTGCTCTACGAGTGAGCAAGGAGATTTTTATGCCATCCACGTGCATTGACAGCAGAAACCATCCAGCTCAGTTTGACGTTGCAAAGTCGTTACTCAAAACCACCAGGGATACCACTCCTCCTCCAGATCAAAAACGAGTTTCTGAAAAAATCTGCCTGGTGGAACCAAACGGGTTACCCACCCTCGTAAGGGAATTTGATGTATACGAAGGAGATAATGGCAACAGCTACGATAGCCCCAAGGCCTACCATATAGTGACTAAAGACAACACCCAAGCAGCGGCGCTGGATCCTTATACCTGGCTTCCTTATCAAGATGCTGGCGTTCTCGAAATGCCCGAAAATTCTGAGGCGCTAAAGGACAAGGATATTGTCAAGCCCATAACTCAAGAAAAACTAGACTTAATCAAGAAATTAATATCCTCGGAAATCAACCCTATTGGTTTCTCAAGAACTCTCTTAGGCCCCCTGGCCGCCGCTGCCAGAGACAGATTCAGCAGCTCATTGTCGCCAATACTCCAACCCAATGAGCTGTCCGAAGCGCTAACAATTCTTGTAAAAAGATCCGTGATATTAGGTGAAATTAAACAGTATGTCGGAGAGACAAAGGACACTGTTGTAGACGGCCTAAAACATTACCTGGGTGTAACTTGCGTTGATGAAAAAGCTAAAAACAAAGCACAAGACCAAGTTAAAGATGCTGCAATGGGGCAGTATATGAAAGGACTTAGAGCAGTCATTCATACCGAAACACTTATGGAAAAAATGGCTCCTTCTTTATCAGCAGCAGCAGCTGATAAGTTTAAGACACATCTGGGGCAAACTTTAAAAGAAGCAAGGGGCGTTGCTATTCACAGCCTACAGCATTTCTTAGAAGTAACTAGCTCCTAATAAAACAGTACTTCGCCCTCTTTGTAAGCTTGTAAGGTGCTTGCTAAAAATGCCTAAACCCCGAAGGAATATTCTTCAAAACTTTGCGGTGTTCAGAAAATTTCAGGCCACGTCCTCTCCGGGCATCACCGATGGGCGTGGCCTTTATTTTTGTGCACTGTAGCCAAGCGCAAAAGGCATCGTGCTTCTCACGAGCCACCGTAAACAAAAGCTCGTAGTCCTCTCCTCCCCCCAAAAGCAGCTCCAAGTGATTTAAATGCAAGGTGGCACAGGCACGAGAAAATTCTGGCTCCTGGGGAAGAGCCGTTAATTCTATCTCAAAACCCACGGAAGAACGCTCGGCCAAGTGCCGCAAGTCACCCGCAAGTCCATCACTCACATCCATCATGGCACTTAAAAAACCCGATTCACGAAGTTGTTGCCCCCAAGACAAACGGGGCTCGGGCATAGCGTGGCGCTGAATAAAAGTCCCCCAAGACTTGCCGCGTTTTTGTTTTTTTCGTGCTTCCCAACCTAAAGCGGCCGCACCCAAAGTTCCTGTCACCCACAAGGTATCCCCGGCCTTGGCTCCACACCGCAAGAGGGGCATTCGCGGAGAAAAACCTGTCATAGCAATACTAAAAACCCACCCCTGTCGCGAACGATTGGTGTCTCCCCCCACTACGGGACAATGAAATCTTTTCGCACAAGCCGCAAGCCCCCGATAAAAACTCTCCAAGTCGGCTGTCTTCGCCATCGCGGGAATACCCAGTCCCACCACAGCTTCTTGCGGAATTCCTCCCATGGCGGCGATATCGCTTAAATTCACCGCCAAGCTTTTCCAGCCCAACGCGAAAAAATCAGCAGAACGAGGCGATGGAAAATGCACCCCCTCAAAAAGCAAATCTTGCGTGAATAATTGAAAATGGTCGGGCCGTAAGCGTAAGACCGAGGTGTCATCTCCCACACCCACGGGCCAACGTCGCTTCGGCAAAGCAGGCAAAAGACTTACGAGTCTTTGCGAAAGCCCAAACTCACCCAGTTGAGAAAGACTAGGAGGCATAAAAAAGTGAAGAACCGCAAAAATACACGGCCCTTCTTAAACTATTTTTCTACTTCTTTAATTTGGTCGCCTTCCACCGTGAGCAAATAGGGCCGAACCTGAGCCTCACGATGAGAGGTAAAAGCCTGCAAGCCCGTCACACCTTCGTAACCGTTGGTAGTCATGAGGGCTTCTCGGAATTCTTCCGGTCTCAGAGTTTTTTTACCAGACGCCACCTTACCCAAAAAACCGATGGTATCGTAACCCATGGCTTCTAAGGTGGCTGGTTGTTGCCCAAAAGCTGTTTGGTATTCTTGCACAAAGCTTCGGACTCGTGGATTTTGAGATTCCTTAAAATAAATATCGAGAAAGACGGATCCCCCCAATTGCCCATTGGAACGAGAGGCCAATTGCGGATCGTTCCAAGCATTGGTGCCCAAAAGCAACACCGACTCGATACCCAAACTCTTGAGTTGAGGAAGTAAATTTAAAACTGCCGTGTAGCTATCGGGAATGACCAAGGCATTAAAGCCCAAAGGAATCTCAGGTGAGGCCTTGCTTATACTAAGTTTAAGCTGACGCAATTCGTTTTCGGCCTTACGGCTGTCCTTGTAAGACTGAGCAGCTACCACCTCGGTTTCATAGGTAGGAGCCAGCTCACGAAATTTTTCTACAAAGACCTTACCGTAGGTAGTCGCTGGATAAAAAATCCCCAGGGATTTTTTGCCACGATACTTACCGGCCACCGTTAAAAGGGCCTTGGTTTGTTGTTCGGGAGTCAAACTGAAACGAAAGACATGGGAGCCGACTTCAGGAATGCCCTCTTTCTGAGCCAAGCTGATCATCACTACGCCAAGCTGCTGAGCTTTTTGTGCGGCGGCCAAGGCAGAGGCCGAAGACAGTGGGCCGACAATAACATGAACCTTCTCTTGCAAGACCAATTCTTCTACCGCCTGCACCGCCTTAGTTGGAGTTCCCCCATCGTCACGAAAGAAAATCTGCACATTGCCCTTGGCCGTACACCCGGGCTTGGTACCGCTCGCGCACTCGATACCGTTGAGCACGCTACGACCGAATAATTCGTACTTACCCGTCAAGGGTAGAATAACTCCTACTTTCAAAAGAGGAGCCTCTTTTCCCTTCTTAGCTTTTTTTTCTTTTTTTCCCTCGTAGCCAATCTTTTGTAAAATGGGTCTGGCCTCTTGAGCATAGGCTGTGTTGGGGTAACGGCTCACCAACTCATGTAAAAAAGGAGCCGCTTTATTTTCATTACCCGCCTGGTAGTAGGTCATTCCCAATTTGTAGTAAACGTAAGATCCACTCACTCCTGGCTGATAAGTAAAAAACCGCGGATCGATTTGGTTGGGAGCTGCAGGAGCCTTAGCCCAAACGGAAATTTGAGTTTCGACTTGTTTTCTTGGGGGCGCCTCGTTGCCGTAACGTTTTTTTAACGTAACATCGTCCATGGCCTGGTAAGAATCCATCAACAAAGCGTAGTAATAGGCCTTAGTCTCTAAAGTGGCCGAAGCGTTACGATTGAGGTACTCAAGGGCCAAGCCCCCCATCTTCACCTTATCGTGATCACTCAAATACTGACCTTCTACCTTTTGAAACAGCGACAAGGCCTGAGCACTGTTGTTTAAACGATACTGGGAAATTCCCGCCTTATTCCAAGAACGCGAAGCCACCGAGGGATCTGGAGTTTTTTTGGCTAAGGCCTCAAAAGTTTGAGTTGCCCCCACGTAGTCTTGCTTGAGAATCTGCATCTGTCCTAAGCGAAACTCGGCTTCATCACTTAAACGGTTATAGGGCCATTTTTGCAAATAGGCCTGATACTCTCGAGAGGCCACCACGTAATTTTTATCTTGAAAGCTCTTTTCGGCTCGATCGTAGTCGGCCTGCATCTCCGAGTTTACGGAGTTGGGATATTTGACCTGAGCGGGTCCTTTTTCTAAAAGTCCACAGCGACTAAAAGAAAAAATCAGAAGAAGTAGAAAAGAAATTCGGGTGACGTAGCGAAAGGATAACCTCATGAAGAAAAATCACCTTAGATTGAAAGAGGATTGAAATTTTTGATCTGCCCCGTGTGTCTTCACCAAAGCCACTGCTTTAAACGAACCCACCACTGTGGAGATTTTTTTCCTTCTGCCGAGCTCCAGCCTCGAAGAATGCGGCGCTCACGCTCATGAAACGCCTTGGGGGTTTTTACCCACACCCTGATCAGTTGATCTCCACCCAAGCCATAACCTTTAAGCACATGAACCTGACCGGATTGTGTCCCGGGAGGAAGCGAAAGTTTTCGAAACCCCGCTAAAGTGGGGACCCGAACCTCGCCCCCGAGGGCAGCATCTCCCAACTCGACGGTGATTTCACACATTATATCTTTTCCGTCAAATGTAAAACGGGCATGGGGATTGAGCTGAATCTCCAAATGAAGATCACCTCTTTTGCCAAATTCGTATTCGTGTCCTTCTCCGGAAACCACCCATCTTTGTCTTTGTTGGGCTCGAACCGGAATTGTAATCTTCAACTTAATTTTTTTAAGAATGCGTCCACGAGCACGACAAGCCACACAACCCGAGGAGCTTAAAAAACCACGGCCATTGCACTTGGGGCATTCGTGGGGACCCCGAGCACTTTCTGTCTCGAGATACCCCTCGCCAAAACAATAAGTGCAGGTGAAGGTCTTGGCCCCAGGAGCAATGGCGGCCCCTAGACATTCGGGACATAAATCGTAACGCTCAATCTGGATTTTTTTATCCCCACCAAGAAAGGCCTCTTCTAAGTTCAGAAAAAGCCTGTGATGAAGATGCGCCGTCACCAACCCCAGCGGCTTGGCGTCCATTTCAAAAAGAATTTTAAAGATATCCTGCGTGGCCTCTGCGGCAACGGAACCATCCCGCGGGGCTCCGTGCAAGGCCTTTAAGGCTTCTTGGTTTCCGGATAAATAGGAATAAGACTCCAAAACCTCGCGAAATTTTTCTTCGGCCCAAACATTATGTGGATTGCGGTCTGGATGATATTGAAAGGCCAAGCGCTTAAAGGCGGACTTGATGTCCTCCATCCCGGCTGTATCCGTCAGCCCCAAACGATCCAAATGTTTTTGTGTAAGTGCCTTCACAATTTAAAGACAAAACAACGGACCTTTCCGGAGATCAAAATAAGCGAGATCCACGAGACCTCCCCGCACCGCTAAAAATCTGACTTCTCGTGGTATTTCGGTAGAAACTAAGAACGTTGAGAATCTTCAGCGGATTCTGCAGGAGCCTTAGAAACCGTCACCATGGCCGGACGCAACAAGCGCTCATGCACTCGATAGCCCTTTCGGTACTCCTCCAAAACCGTATGGGGCTGGTGATGAGGGCTTTCTAGATGGGCCACCGCCTCATGATAATTCGGATCGAAAGGATGTCCCGCAGCGTCCAAAGGAGTGATCCCGAATTTTTCC
>DALYDW010000008.1:0-15226 GCA_031972915.1 bacterium | reverse complement strand
GCAAGGCCCCCATTTCAGGACTACGGTGGGCCGACTCCACGGCCTTTTCCAAACTGTCCAATACAGGGAGTAGTTCTTTCGCTAAATTTTCGTGACCATAGCGAAACAAATTTTGTTTTTCTTTTTCATTACGCTTACGAAAGTTATCAAACTCGGCATAAGTGCGCAGATACTGATCTTGGGCCTCTTTTGCTTTTTCCTGACTTTCATGAAGAGACTGTTCCAATTGAAGCAACTGCTTTTCTAGATCTTGAATCTTGTTTCGATAAAGATCTTCTTGTCCAGGAGACAGATCGCCCCCTTGAGCGGCGTCCCGACGAGCATCGGCCTCTTGTTTTGCTTTTAAACTTTGTTTAAGTTGTTCAACTTTATCTTTGCTCTGCATCATGTCCTCTCTGATAACCATGCCTAAATAGGCTGTCAATCCCGCTCAATCCAATAAATAATCCTGAAAAACCTCATTCCCCAACAAAACGCCTCGAGGGGTTAAGCGACCTCCTCGATGATCTACCTCCAGCAAGCCTTGTCCAAACTGCTTTTCAAGAATTTTTTCAAATTCAGGAGGAAATCTTTCTTCAAAAATCCTTTCAAAATCAGCAAAAGTGATCCCTTCACTTTTGCGCAAGCCCATTATCATAAACTCACCCTTCGCCATCGGTCGGGAAATAAACTCCAGTTGCTCAGCAGCAATTTCCCCGGGAGACTTCAAATATTTTTTGAGATCCCTCGGCTGACTGCATCGAACTGCGAAGATATCGTTTTCTGCCTTTGCCGCACTCGCCAAACATTCTCGACGAAATTCTAAACTCAGTTGGTCCCAACGCAATAAGGAAACCGCCCCCGGCCCCCAACCTAAATAAGTTCCGTAGTTCCAGTAGTGGCGATTGTGACGAGACTCTAAGCCCGGCTTGGCATAATTACTAATTTCATAGCGATGCAAGCCTTGACTTAAGGCGAAAGATTCAACAGCTTGCCTCATCTCCAGCAAAACTTCCAAGGGAGGCAAGGGCTGCAGCTCTTCCCGATAACTAGAATAAAAGGGGGTCCCCTCCTCTAAAATCAACTCGTAAGCAGAAAAATGTCCTAAGGAAAAGTCAGATAGGCGTTGTAAAGTGCCTCTCAAGATTTCCAAGCTCTGATGAGGTAGACCGTACATAAGATCGACACTAACTCGATCAAAACCCACCTTAAAAGCCGCTCCCAGACTCTCTAAGGCTTCGGCTCCACTATGAGCCCGCCCCAAAATCTTCAACAAATCATCGTCATGACTTTGAAAACCCATGCTCAATCGGTTGACCCCGGCTTGACGAAAGGCTCGTAATTTTTCTTCCAAAGCAGATGCTGGATTGGCCTCCAAAGTAAGTTCCGTTTCCTTCGACCAAAAAAACCTGTTCCGAGCTGTACTCAACAAATGGGCGAAAGACTCAGGTCTAAGCAAGGAGGGGGTTCCTCCACCAAAGTAAATGGAAACTAAGGTCTCAAATTGCGCTGAAGGTAGACGCGACTCCCAACGCTGGGCTTCCTGTTCCACCGCACAAACAAACTCTGCCTCGGGAAAAGGACTGCGTCCAACGGCTAAGGAATAAAAGTCACAGTAATGACATTTGCTCACACAAAAGGGCACATGAACATAAAGACTCAACGACATGACAATCCTCTAAAACTTTATAGAAATACTTCGACATCCCACTGACCAAGAAAAAATCTTCCTTGCTATTCAGTCGAGCACTGCACTAGAAAGGCGGAAAAATCTCTTTTCTTTTTAAGGTCTTTAAATCTCGGCTGGGCTTTTAGCAATAGGCGAAACGGAGACCACAAAACATGTCGCTACTCACTGACAAAATCAAAGAGTTGCTCACCGTAGAAGGGCAAAATGACGCGGACACCGACCCAAACAAAAAAAATCGGGCCGTCCTCGTCAGCGTATGTTCTCAAAAAGGTGGCGTTGGTAAAACCACCACGGCTGTCAACCTGGCTTGTGCTCTCGCTCAATTTCATAACAAAAAAGTTTTGGTCGTCGACCTCGACCCTCAAGGGCATGTCGAAAAGTCACTTGGAGCCCTGATTCCCGATGGCGTCGAATACACACAATTATCCACCCTACTTCTCAAAAAACGGGGCAATATCCTCGAAGGCATTGTCCCCACCGAGTTGGAAAATTTTCATTTAACACCCGGAGATAAGGCACTTTATGAAACCGAAGGCTTGCTCTCCACCAAGATCGGAAAAGAATTTATTTTAGGAGATATTCTTAAACCCGCCCTCTCCCATTTTGAAATCATCCTGTTCGATTGCCCCCCTAATCTAGGCAATCTCACTCTCAACGCCTTGGTCTGCTCCGATTTTTGCTTAGTCCCTTGCGAAATGTCCGTACTGGCTTTCGAAGGAGTCAACGATTTGGTCGAAACCCTAGAGACCGTCAACGATAGGCTTAACAAACGACTTCGTATGCTGGGAGTATTGTTTACCCGTGTCGACAACCGCAACAAGACCATGAACGAAGTGGTCGAAAATAACATCCGAAACTACTTCCAAGGTAAGGTATTTAAGTCTCGTATCCACATCAATACGGCCCTCAACAAAGCCCAACTCGAGGGGCTTCCTGTCTTTCACAACCATCCCTCGAGCACAGGAAGTCAAGACTACCAGGCCCTCGCCGATGAATTCTTAAAAAAGATCCGTAGCCGCCATCCCAATAACTCCAGTACCACTAACGTAGAACAAAAGGCTGGATAAGATCCTTTCTCGTCAAGACTAGCTCCCTTCGAAAAAATAATCGATAATGCAAAAACTAAGGAATAATGGAGGTTTACCCTGAGAAACTTAGAGCAACCTCCTCAGCCCTCGACCGATAAAGATCCTGGTATGCGGGAAGGACATCGTCATTTTCGAGTCCAGTGTGGGCTCCTCGTTTCAGTGCTAGCGGCCTTGTGCGTCATTGCGCCTCAAGCCCACGGCGAAGCTAGCCCTGCCCCCGAATCCCAAACCATCACCCCCCCACAAAAAAATCCCTACGCAGATTTTTTTACTGAGGAGACCCTTGTTGTCAACCGAGAGCGAGACGGTATTTTTCAGGGAACCTTGCGCACCGCCCTGATTCAGGCCAGCGGCATTCGAGCCCAAAACCCTTTTGCTGTGGTAAAAATCGTCTTCGATCCCAGTTTGCGTCGGGTACGAATCAGCAAAGGGCCGCTTCCTGAAATTGATGGTTCTCTTACCACCCTAGATTGCCAAACCTCCCAGGGGCGAGGCCTGATCGAGTGGGTTCCTCCCGAAGACAACAGCGCACTGGATCCCGGAGAAGAAAAGTCAGGGCTAAAGATTGTCGGCCATGGCAACACCGTGCGCAATTGTCATGTCACTGGTTTTCCTGGAGCAGGCATTTTACTCAGAGGTAACCATAACCGCATCGAACACAATACCTTGGGTTATCACGATGAAATCCCTGAAATCTCCCCGCAGCTCTCTCACTTAGACAGCCCTCCCAAAAGCAATGGCGGTGCCGGGGTGCGTCTAGAAAGCGATGCCAACGACAACCTTATCGAGTACAACGAAGTGCTCGGCAACCCTCAAGGTGGAGTTTTATTTGCCCCACGTTCTGGAGCCAATAATCAAGTGTCCTACAATCGTTTCGCTCGCAACGGAGGAAGTCCAATCAAAGTCAACCCGGGAAGCCACAATACACAAAATCCCACACTCAGTAAGATCGAACCCAGCGGAGACCATTTCGTCATCGAAGGCACTGCCTCTCCCCAAGCCAACTTACAAATCTATATGTTGGGATCTCAAAGCAACGACATCAAACTTTTGGTCGTCGAAGAACAAGACAGAAAAAATAATAAGGGGGAGCATTTTTCCATCGTAACCAAAAGCAAAGGCTTCGTTTTGGGGCAAACCCAGTTAGTTGTTCTCGCTCGGGATGAAAAGCGCAATACGAGTGAATTCAGCGCCCCTCTCAAAATCACCGCAAGCAACGGAACAAACGATTCCTCTGGAACCCCGTCGAGTTCTCCCAGCTATTCAAGCAAAGAAAAAGAACTCAAAGAAAGAGAGCTGGAAGTACCCACCCCCTCTCGGGCCAACGCCAGCCCCAGCCCCGAAGATGTTTTACTCCATGATCCCTCTCTGCAAGACGAAGAACGTAACGAAACCGACGAAAATACCGAAGCTCCGACAAACCCCTCTGAAACTTCAAACAATCCACCTCTAGGAAACCAAACCGGAAAAAAACTCAGTGAACCCGAGGAAGATTCTGAGACGATCATCAACCTCAATCCAGAAAAAGAAAATCGGAGTCAGGTCGATACCGAACCTAGCCAACAAAACGAAGTTAGCTCTTTGGGTATTTGATATGGGGCGCTTGAAAAAAATTACCGCTCAATAAAGGGAAAAATGTTTGGTTGGAAGTTTTTCAACAAGCTTGGACAGAAGCAGTTCTATGGGGACTTCTTCTTGATGACCCGTGCGCATATTTTTGAGAATGACAATTCCACGCTCTCGCTCTTGTTGACCACATAAAACCGCGCAATCAGCTCCCCACCGAGAAGCCCGACGCATCTTGGCTTTGAGGGACCCACCGGCCAAATCCATTTGCACAACCCATTCTCTAGAGTGCAACTGGGCCAAACGATCGAACAATAAAAATTCCGACTCTTCATCCAAGGGAACTAAATAAATTTTGAAGTCAGAATCAAAACCATGTTGTTCGCGGGGAAGAATGTCAACAACCCGTTCCATACCAAGTGCAAACCCCACGGCTGGCACCGAAGGCCCCCCCAGGTCTTCGACCAAGTCATTGTAACGACCGCCACCCGCAATGGCATTTTGAGCTCCCAAACCGGATCCTGAAAATTCGAACACCGTTTTTTCATAATAATCGAGCCCCCGCACCATGCGGGGATCGACCCTAAAGGGAACCCCGCGGTTCTCTAAGGCTCGACACACTTGAGAAAAATGCTCTCGACTTTCTGCTGAAAGGGAATCCTGAATGGACGGGGCCTGTTCTAAGGCCTCAATGACCTCGGGATCTTTTGAATCCAAACAACGCAGAGGATTTTTTTTCACCCTCTCACGAAATTCTTCAGAAAAACGTGATTCAATCCCTTGTAGAAATTTTTGCAGTTCTTCACGGTAACGCTGACGACACTCACGCGATCCCAGGGAATTCAGACGCAACAATAATCCCGGCAATTTTAAGTCGCGCAGCAAACGATCGACTAAAAAAATCATCTCTGCATCGGCCAAGGGGTGATCGACCCCAAACCACTCGGCTCCAATTTGATGAAACTGACGATAACGTCCTTTCTGAGGACGCTCGTAGCGAAACATGGGACCACAATAGTAAAAACGTCCCTCGAGAATCTGGTGGGAGGTAAAGTGCTCTATGAAGGCACGCACCACAGAAGCGGTGCCTTCGGGACGCAAGGCCAAGCGCTGCCCATTTCGGTCCAAGAGCGTATACATCTCCTTGGAGACAATATCGGTGCTCTCCCCAACTGAGCGTTCGAATAAATCGGCTGACTCGACAATGGGAGTACGAATCTCCTGAAAACCCGCCGACCCAAAAACACCAGCGGCTTTGTTTTCGATCAAACGCCAAACCTGTAGGGACTGTAGATCGTAAAGATCTTCCATTCCTTTAATCGACTTTACCTTCACACCTGACTCCAAAAAAACACATCCACCCGACAAGCCAACGAATAAGATTATCGAATGTAATTTTATCTTGGTTGACTACGATAGGAGTTTCCCAAAACCGAAACTGAAGTTTTAAGTCTTGGACTCCGACTTAGAAATCATTTCCTTGAGCTGTAGAGCTTTTTGATAAATTGGCTTAAACTGCTCGTCTTTTTCTAACTTATAACGCTCAATTTTACGCAAGGCCTTTTGAGGATTTTTCAATTTTAGATAAAAAACACAAAGCTCGCGAAGTAATCCCATCTCTTTGGGGCGCTTCAATAAAATCTTCTCGTAGACCTCGGCAAGCAATTCGACATTGCTCATTTCCTTGCGTAACTTTCTCGCCAAATTTTCGTATTCTCGGAGCGATTCATCTTCTCTGCCCAAATTAAACAGAATCTCAGCTAACTTCATGCGATGCTGATAATTCTCGGGGTCTGCCTGAACGAGCTTTTCACAAACCCGGGCCGCCTCTTGTGCTTGATGATGGCTTAGATGATGATGGACGACGATCTGGTACTGCTGAGCTGCATCGGCTCCCATTCCAATCTTATGAAATTGGTCCCCCAGCTTTTCATTAAATTCCACAGAACCGGGCGAATATTTAAGAATCTCCTTGTAGATGGCAATGGATTTCAACACAAAGTTGTCTTCGATATAACGCTCAGCCACATCGCGATAAACCTCGATTCCCTTTTGCACATCTTTCTTTTTAAAAAAGAGCTTACCGATCTGCAATTTGAGTCGAAGGTCAGAGGGATCTTGAGTTGACTGGGCCATCAGGGCCTTTAACTCCGCGTCGGGCCCCGAGCGCTTCAGCAATCCCGAAAATAAATGAGTAATCTTATTTTTCACTATCCCAACTCCCCAAGTGCCCGAAGGCACTCAAGCCTTTAGCGACTCGATCGTTTTTTACTTTTTTTGACGGCCTCTGTGTCGTGAGCATGAGCGTGAACCGTCAAGGTAGAATCCATGGATTCTAATAAACCATAAAGCCCCAAAACGTAGCTATATCCCCCAAAACCCGACACTTGCCCTACGGACACGGGTGCAATAAACGAGTGATGACGAAAGGCCTCACGCTTGTAAATGTTTGAAAGATGCACCTCGACCACCGGCAATCCTACCGCCGCCAAGGCGTCCCGCAAGGCCACGGAAGTATGGGTGTAGGCAGCGGGGTTAATGAGTATCCCTGAAAAATCCTTGCGAGCCCGTTGCACCCAGTCGACAAGCTCTCCCTCGCTATTGGATTGCACACAAGTCAAAACAACCCCTTCTTCTTGGGCGACACAGGCCAACGCCGCATCAATGTCGGCCAAAGTCTGATGACCGTAAACCTCTGGCTCCCTCTCCCCCAAGAGATTGAGGTTGGGACCATGCAATACTAAAACTTTAAGCTTCGGACTTTTCATGCGTCTCTCGATAATCCTGAATTTGCTTCAATAAGTCGTCGACTTTTTCGCCGACAATTTCGAGATCAGCCCCCAAGACCTTGGTGCCTTGGGGTGGAGAACTCAAAACAGCCTCACCTCGCCCCGCCTGTCGAAACCTCTCGAAGGCCTCCCGAGCCTCGGTTTCAAGCTGTTCTAAAAGAGCGCGCACCCCTTGATGATGAGGATCTTTTGCCAAAATGCTACGAGCCAACTCGGCAGCGTGCTGAGTAGAGCCCTGCTCACGTAAAATTCTAACCATGCTTTCGGTATGATAAAAGGGATCGATTTCAAAGGCCATGAAAGAACCTACACCTTCAATAAATCGGTCAAAGGGGTCGAAATCGCCACAGCCTCGCCGATGCCTTTTAAATAAACAAAATTAACTTGGCCCGACACTCTTTTTTTGTCCTGCACCAAAGCCTCGCTCCACTGTTTGTTTGAAAAGCTTGGCCACTGAATTGGAAGCCCCGCACTCTTGATCAAGTGGAGCAATCGTTCGACATCTTGGGATACCAGGCCGGTTTTTTCTTGGGAGCGCCTAGCCGCAAAGGCCATCCCCATGGAGATGGCCTCCCCATGAGTGTATTTTTTATACCCCGTCAGGCTCTCAATGGCATGACCGAGAGTATGGCCAAAATTCAACAAACTACGCAAACCCAAGACTTCATACTCATCCCGTTCCACCACCCAAGCCTTCCACTCACAACAGGCACGAACGACCTGTTCTAAACTTTGGTCGGGATGAGCTAAAAATTCAGACATATTCTTTTCAAGCAGGCCAAATAATTTGCGGTCAAAAATCGCTGCGTATTTGATGACCTCCGCCATACCGCACATCAATTGCCTTTTAGGTAAAGTAGCCAGGCAGGCCGTATCTACAAGGACAAATTTAGGCTGATAAAAAGCCCCCACCAAATTTTTCCCTTCGGGTAAATCAACGCCAGTTTTTCCTCCCACTGACGAATCCACCTGAGCCAACAAGGTAGTCGGAACTTGAACAAAGGGCACTCCTCGCAAATAAGAAGCAGCAGCAAATCCCACCAAATCGCCCAATACACCTCCGCCCAAGGCCAACAGAGGAGTTTTTCGATCCACCTTGAACTCAAGCAATTCTTTGTAAATACCGGCAACGGTCTTGAGAGTTTTGAAACGCTCTCCATCGGGCAACACTATTTTTTTAACCTGAAACTCTTTCTTGAGAGCGGACTCCAGCGCCCTGCCATAAAGCGGATCTACAGTATCGTTAGTCACCAAGACCATTCGCTCGGAAGGACAGTGCTGCTGTAACAGCAAAGGCAAAGCATCCAAACCACCCTGCTGAAAATACAAGGGGTAGGATCGTTCACCCAAATCAAGTTGTAAGGCCCCATGTTGCAAAGGCAATTGACTAATGACTTGATCGGCAAGTTGTTCTGGACTCAGCTTGTCAGTCGATAAATGCCAGGAAATTTTTCGATAATATTTGTCGCGCTGAGCTAAAATGCTCCTCACCTCGGCTTCGGGCTCGGGAGTATCCAGCAAAGGACGCACCCCAGGCTGTCCCCAAACCCGCTTCAAAAGGGTGGGGACCGAAGCCGTTAGCAACAACAACTGCCCAGCTCTCTGCAATTTTTGCAGATTGTTCTTAAAGCATACCGCCCCGCCCCCCACGGCCAAAACCACCTTGTCCCGAGATAGGGCTAAATCGATGGCCTGTTGCTCCCATTGACGAAACACCGTTTCGCCGTCCTCCGAAAAGATCTTCACAATCTTTTTTTTCGCCAACTCCTCGACCAAATCATCCGTATCCAAAAAAGGATATCCCAGACGCTCTGCCAAAATGCGCCCTACCGAGGTTTTTCCGGTGGCCATAAAACCAGCCAAAATAATTTTATCGGGTAAATGCATGGGGGAGGGTTTTAAGGATTTCAAATCCGGAATGCAACGGGAATAGCGAGCCCTTGCCCTGACACTCCAAAAACTCAAGAAACTTCAGTCCCAGAAACGGGTCCATAACCCAAGCGTTGAATCCAATCTCCCCATTCTTGTTGAATCAAATTCATGGTTTCAGGAGACATGGAAAAACGATTTTTTTGATAAGAACGAATAGAGTCTAAATAATTTTCCAAACGAGTCGTAAAATTTTCATTAAGATCCAAATTAAAACGATCGTAGATTTTTTTAATCTCAGACTGGGGATTTTTAACTAAGTCTTCGTAACGAACTTCTATCAACTGCTCGGCGGGAAAATGCTCTTTTTGTTTAAAAAAAGCCTCCATCATCAGCCTATACTGACGCAACACCTCGGAGCGCAACGTCTCCTCAGAATAATCCGAAAATGATGAACTCGCCCTGACTTTGCGATGCAAGTTGAGAGTAGATTCGTACAACTCATAGGGGTTGCGATGGATGCAAATAAATTTTGCCCGAGGAAAGGTTTTTCGTAAAAACAAAAGTCGAGCCGTATTGACCGGATTCTTCAATAAAACACGGCCCTTCATCGCCTGAAAGGCGAGCTTTTTTACGAGAAGTTTATAGTTAGACTCCAAGGCCGCTATTTCCTCTGCACCGATTCCCTTCAATAAAACATAGCGATCGAAAAAATCACCACCCACCTGGGGAAAATTAAAACTGTGGTAGTAACTTTCCTTACCCATTCGGGCCAAGGCGAATTCTTCTTCCTGCGGAGAAGCAGGCGTTAAGGGTACATTGTCGATAGTTCGAGTCGGTGGGAGAAAAAATTGAAAAAGATCCCGAGCACGGTCCAAGAGCATCATGCCACGAGGCACAATAGCTTGAAAATTCGAACAATAGGC
Organism: bacterium; assembly: GCA_031972915.1. Classification (GTDB taxonomy): domain Bacteria; phylum UBA10199; class UBA10199; order DSSB01; family DSSB01; genus DALYDW01. The sequence goes on along the minus strand of DALYDW010000008.1, from coordinate 5,319 downwards.
AAATCGTTCGTCTAAACTCAGAAGGTTATGCAAATGGGTCGTTCCACTACGCCAATGTCCCAAAATAAATAGTGGCTCCGGATCTTCCACCCGACTCACCGCACCATGAAGCAAATGACGCTCCATCCAATGAACCGGTAGCAGACAAGCGCTCGCCAAATTCTCCAAAAGAAACCGAGGCAGCTTGCTCCAGTCTACGCCGTGCTGCAAAGCCAAGCGCGTCGATTGCTTGACCGAAGAAAATAACAAAACATTAGTCAGGGATTTTCGTTCAAAGTTTTTCATAACTCTCTCCGCACCCACGGCTAAAACATGAGAACATAAAATTTTCTCACCAGTATCGCCACGGGAAATTCGAGAGTTGCTTAAAACAAAACGACTTGACTCGCATTCAAAACGAGCCTGATTTTTTATCAAAATTTTTTAATAAAACTTTAGCTGTTGACGATAGCCAGACAGGTTTCTTTGTAACTCTTGTAGACTATCACCGCCAAATTTTTCTAGGTAAGCATCCGCCAAGGTAAGGGCTACCACCGCCTCGCCAATGACCGCAGCCGCAGAGATGGCACAAGTATCGCTACGCTCCACGCTCGCCTCCTGGATTTCTTTACTATCGATATCTACCGTCTGCAGCGGAGTATACAGCGTGGAAATAGGCTTCAGAAAACCACGCACAATCAGAGGTTGCCCCGTGGTCATGCTTCCTTCCAGACCCCCGGCGCGATTAGCTCCACGCGAAAATTCTTTCGTATCTTTGTCGTAGAGAATGGAGTCATGAACTTGAGAGCCAAAACTGAGAGCGTTTCGATATCCTTCGCCGATTTCCATCCCCTTGACGGCTTGAATACTCAAAATAGCCTGGGCCAAACGCCCATCTAACTTTCGGTCCCAATGAACGTAACTACCCAAACCGGGAACAAGTCCTTCTACGTAAACTTCGAAAATACCCCCGAGGGAGTCCCCTTGTTTTTTCGCTTCATCGATTTGCGCGACCATCCGGGCCTCGGCCGACTTGTCTAAACAACGTAACGGACTCCCTTCGGTGAGACGTAAAATTTCTTCTACATCGTGAGGGCGTTGTTCGCTCGACACCGTCCCCACAGCCAAAACATGCCCCGCAATTTTTACACCCACTTCTTCTAAAAAGCGGCGAGCAACGGCGCCTACCGCGACCCGAGCCGTAGTTTCCCGAGCACTGGCCCGCTCTAAGACATTGCGCAAATCCCGAAATTGATACTTAAGCCCCCCCACTAAATCGGCATGTCCAGGACGGGGTCGAGTGACAACCCGCTTGAGCGGTTTTTCAGTGGGAGCAATGGACATTTCATTGGCCCAGTTTTGCCAATCCCGATTGAGGATTTCTAGGGCAATGGGAGACCCAAGAGTCTTGCCATGACGAACCCCAGCTTTGAAATTAACCTGATCCTTTTCGATCTTCATGCGGCCGCCCCGACCGTAACCCTCTTGACGCCGAGCCAACTGCAAATTGACAAACTCTTCGCTCAGTGGAAGCCCCGAAGGCATCCCTTCCAAAATCGCATAAAGACCGGGACCGTGAGATTCCCCTGAAGTCAGATATCGTAAACGAGAGTGAGCCATCATGGCATTCCTTATGGACTAAACGCTTTTTTCAAAAGCCATTCTCAAAAGAGTGAAGGACTTCCGTAAAAAAGAGTGCCTATACAAATCGACACCGCGCACCCCACGGGAGTCTGATACCCATGCCCTTTAAAATTCTTGATCTTGTCGAGGAAGATGGCCTCAAGAAAAGACCCACCCCGGTCCCTAGACAGCCCTGGCTTATTCCTCTTCGGGAAAAACCTTTTCCTTCTCGGAGAGCTTATAACCCAAGGCCAAAATAATCTTACGCTTCGTATCCATGCGGCAGCTCATCCCCCCCTCAACACGATCGATGGTCAAAGCTGACAAGCCAGCTTTACGGGCCAGCTCCGCTTTGCTCATGAGCTGCTGCTCGCGAATTTTCTGTACGTGATTTTTCACGTTTTTGTTGGTTCCTTCGCCCTTGGGCTTGGCCGCGTTGTTGGTCATAGCTGCAACCTTATTGTCTCTAAGTGAACCCCTAGAAAGGCCCGCACTTGAACTACACAAACTAGAGAAAAACGCTTCAATTTTCAAGAAATTCTATTTTAATTTCAAAAATTAACGCGAATATTACATAATTTAATATAAATTAATATAATTTTACAATCAAACTATCAAACGCCGAATCCAAAAAAGGTAGGACTCTAGCAGTACAGGTCCATAGAGGAGAAAAGCCAAAGAAGCCAACCCTAAAAAAGCCCCGAAGGGCAAAGGGGTCTCTCGGGAAATCCGTCGGGTTGCTAGCAGCAGCCCTCCCAGGAGTAAACCGAAACAAGAGGCGAGAAAAAAAATAAAAAAAATCGCCTTGGCTCCAAAAAAAGCTCCTAACATGGCGGCCATCTTCGCATCTCCCATTCCTAGACCCGCCCGCCCCCGCCATCGTTGGTAGCCCAGGGAGAGGGCCGCCAGACTGGCAAAACCCAACACGGCCCCCATCACTCCCAAAACTAGCGTCTCGCCAATCTTTGCCCCCCCCGCGGGAGAAAAAAAATAAACATCGGCGCCCCGCACCCCCAATCCCATTGCAATCCCCGGAAGAGTAATAAAGTTCGGCAAGATCAAACTGTCCAAATCAATAAAGATCAGCAGGAGCACAGGAAGGATGAAGCAAAACTCATAGAGAAAAAAACGCGAAACAGGGGTAATCTGCCAATAGGCCAGCAAGGTTACCACGGATGTCAGTGCCTCGGCCAAAACGTAGTGGGGAGAAATCTTGGTGTGACAGCTCCGACAACGCCCCCTCAACACCAAGAGGTAACTCAACAGGGGAACATTATCGTACCAAGGCAAGACTCGCTGGCAGTGGCGACAATGGGATCTGGGAAACCACAAGGATTCGCCACGTGGCAGCCGAACGGCAGCCAAGCCGATAAAAGAACCTAACAACAGACCAAAAAACAGTGCATAAATGGAAAAAAGCAGCGCCACGGCGGGCATCTTAGGTTTTTAACCCGTCAAAGCAATGAAATTCCATGGAAGGCTTCGCAAAAATCTTGAAGCGCATGGGAAAAGTCAATATGAGGACGATGGCATCGACTTAGCAATAAAAGGAGCCAGCATGAGCAGCACCCCCAAACCTTCCCACGAAGAAGAAGAATATTTTGCAAAAATCGAGATCGAAAAGAAACGAACCTATGCAGAAAAAGTTCGCCAAGAAATGGCCACGGAAGAATTAGAGAAGCTGAAAGAGCTCCACCATAACCACTGCGCCAAATGTGGTTTTGAAATGCACTCCGTTCTTTTCAAAGGAGTGAACATCGAAAAGTGTCCCAACTGTGGTGGTATTTTTCTAGACGCCGGAGAACTCGAACAATTGGCCGGTCAAGAGAGCGGCTTTATCTCCAGTGTATTGGGGATCTTTAAATTCTAAATCTTCCTCGATCTATGGAGTCACCCTCATGATTGACCGAAAAACCGTAGAATCCATCGCCCACCTGGCTCGACTCAGTTTTAACGAGTCCGAATTGCTCACCGCCACCGAACAGCTCAACGGCATTTTGGGTTACATGGAAAAACTTAACGAACTCGACACCTCCTCTATCGAGGCCACCGCACATGGGGTGGAAATCTCCACTCCAATGCGTGAAGATCAAGTCATTCCCTCGGAGGTCATCGAGGCAATGCTCCAACAAGCCCCGCAAAGCGAAGATCACTTTTTTGTTGTTCCCAGGGTCATTTAAATGACCCTCTTGTGACCCACTTCGTTCCCGTTCCGTTTCACTCAAGAACTCAAGGACCTTTTCATGGAACCTTTCGAATTGACCATCGCCCAAGCCACAGAAGCCCTGCGCAATAAAAAACTTTCTAGCGTCGAACTCACCCAGTCAGTTTTAAAACGCATTGAAAAACTCGACGCCACCCTGGGCACCTACCTTACCCCCACCCCCGAATTGGCTATTCGTCAGGCTGAGGCCGTCGACCAAAAAAGATCCCAAGGCGTCGAATTGCCACTCTTGGCGGGCATTCCACTCGGGCTGAAGGACATCTTTATCACCCAAGATATTCGCACCACTTGCGCCTCGAAAATTTTGGAGAATTTTATCCCTCCTTACAACGGCACCGCTGTCGAAAAATTAATCGCCCAAGAATACGTACTCACTGGAAAACTCAACATGGATGAATTCGCCATGGGGTCATCCAATGAAACTTCGTACTTCAAAAAAGTTCGAAACCCTTGGAACCTAGACACCATCCCCGGAGGCAGCAGTGGGGGGTCGGCGGCTGCGGTGGCTGCGCGACTTTGCTTAGGGGCCTTAGGCACCGATACAGGAGGCTCCATCCGACAACCGGCTGCCCTCACCGGAATCGTAGGAATCAAACCCACCTACGGTCGAGTTTCTCGCTACGGAGTTATCGCCTTCGCCTCTTCTCTCGACCAGGTCGGCCCCATGACTCAAGACGTGCGAGACTCAGCCCTGCTTTTGCAGGCCATTGCCGGACACGATCCACGAGACTCCACTTCCATGAATTTACCCGTGCCCGATTATTCGCTGGCCCTCAAACAAGAAATCAAAGGAATGAAAATCGGCATCCCCAAAGAATATTTTCTTTCAGGGCTAGCCCCTCAAGTCGATCGAGCCGTACGTGCTGCCTTAAAAACCTACGAATCCATGGGCGCCGCGATCGAAGAAGTTTCTTTGCCCCATACCGAGTATGCCGTACCCACCTACTACATTCTGGCACCAGCCGAGGCTTCCAGTAACTTGGCCCGCTACGATGGCATCCGTTACGGTTTTCGTCATCCTGATGCAAAAACCTTGATGGAAGTTTACAAAATGTCCCGAAGCGCCGGCTTCGGCGCCGAGGTGAAACGACGTATTATGCTGGGCACCTACGTACTTAGCGCGGGTTACTACGACGCCTATTACTTAAAGGCACAAAAGGTGCGCACCTTAATCCGACGAGACTTTTTAGAGGCCTTCAAAAAAGTCGATGTGCTGCTCACCCCAACAAGCCCAACGCCGGCGTTTAAATTGGGAGAGAAAACGAACGACCCTTTGCAAATGTATTTGAGCGACATTTACACGATTAACGTCAATCTAGCCGGATTGCCTGGCATGAGCCTTCCCTGTGGATTCAGCGACAACACGCTGCCCATCGGAATGCAATTGATCGCGGGTCCCTTCCAGGAAGAGAAACTATTTCACGCGGCCTACGCCTATGAACAAGCCACCGATTGGCATAAGAGGAGAGCGCCCCTATGAGTTCGGGAAAATT
>DALYDW010000007.1:17444-25025 GCA_031972915.1 bacterium | reverse complement strand
CCAGGGAAAGGACGAGCGATGGAAAAATCCCATCGACCGTATCAAAAGCCTATTGATCTTCGCCATTGGCCAAAAGCGCATGATGAGTACTCCTAAAGATTTTTGGGCTGGGCTCTGGCACGCCTTTATCTTTTGGGGGTTCATGGTGATCTCCTTACGCACCATCATGCTCTTTGGCATGGGTTTTTCCCCAAGTTTTCATCTACCAGGATTTGGGGGCGCCTTAGGCCATTTTTATAACCTCAACAAAGATATCTTCACGATTCTAGTCTTTGCCGGCTGCCTGTTTTTCTTAGGGCGTCGTGTAATCACCAAACCTAACCGCATTTCTCTCTCCCTAGAAGGCATCGTCATTCTTTTTACCATCATGTCACTTATGGTCAGCGATTGGTTTTTTGATGGAGGCCGCATCGCCCTGGGCCAAGAGGCCATCGCCCCTCTCTGGGCACCGGCTGGCTTTGCAACGGCCAAGCTCATCACGGCCTTGGGATGGAGTCCACAAACCATTCAATGGGTGAGCGGAGGCTCTTACCTCGTCCATTTGGCCTTGATCCTCGGGTTTCTCAATTTCCTCCCCTACGGTAAGCATTTTCATATCATCACGGCCCTGCCTAACGTGTTCATGAGAAACTTACGGCCTTATGGGGCTCTGCGTCCCCTCAATTTGGAAGACGAAAATCTTACGACTTTCGGCGTGGATAAAATCAAGGAGTTCACCTGGAAGGACGTCATGGATATGTACACTTGTACCGAATGCGGACGCTGTACGGCCGAATGTCCTGCCTACAATAGCAATAAACCCCTCAACCCCAAGGCTCTACTCATGGAGTTGAAGGATTATCTCTACGCCAACACTCAAACGATCAACGAGGGCTCCGCCGAAGAAAAAGCACTTGTATTGGATAAGCCCCTCGTTCCCGAAGTAGTTGATTCTGAGATTCTTTGGAGTTGTACAACTTGCCGTGCCTGCGAGGAAGCCTGTCCTGTCTTCATTGAGTACGTGCAAAAAATTGTCGATATGCGTCGTAACTTGGTGTTGATGCGCGGTGAATTTCCCGCAGAGGCCCAGGCAACTTTGCGCAATATCGAAAATAATGGAAATCCTTGGGGCATCGGTTTTGACGAACGGGCTAACTGGGCCCAAGGACTAGGTGTCTCTACCCTAGTTGAAAAACCCGAAGTCGACGTCGTCTACTGGGTAGGCTGTGCCGGTAGCTTTGACGATCGAAATAAAAAGGTATCCACGGCGGTGGTAAAAATTCTTCAAGAGGCTGGCGTTGATTTCGCTATTCTCGGCCCCGAGGAAACTTGTTCCGGGGATCCAGCACGAAGAATCGGTAACGAGTATCTCTTTCAGACTCTGGCCAAACAAAACATCGACACCTTGGGTCGTTATAAATTCAAGACAGTACTGGCCCAGTGTCCCCATTGTTTCAACACCTTGAAAAACGAATATCCTCAGTTTGGAGGTAATTTCGAGGTGGTGCATCACGCCGACTTTATTCAGGGACTCATCGAGCAAGGAAAAATCAAGCCCAAGAAAAATCTCAACGAGACCCTCACCTATCACGACTCTTGTTACTTAGGCCGCTATAACAACATTTACGATTCGCCTCGTCAGGTTATTCAAAGTATTCCTGGCGTCTCCTATCAAGACGTAGAAAAATCCCGCAATACTGGCCGATGTTGCGGCGCCGGTGGCGGCAGAATGTGGATGGAAGAACATATCGGCGACCGAGTCAACCACCAACGTCTGCAAGATTTGCAGGAAGCCAAGCCTCAAACCATTGCGGCAGCCTGTCCCTTTTGCATGACCATGATTACAGACGCGGCGCGGGACAAAGCGGTGGAGGTTCAAACAAAAGACATCGCCGAACTTATTGCCGACTCTCTGTAGATCTGAGTCTGTTGTTTGTTTTTCAAAATTTCTTTTGAAGACTTCTATGTTCATTCCCCTAGGTCTTGCCTCGACGAGGCCTAGGGGAATTTTTTGTTCGATTCACACCAATCGACAATCAATAAGGGACAACAAAAAAGAATAACCCACATCGTTCATGCGCTCAGGTCTTTAAAACCTCTCTTCGAAAAACTTTCTATCTTTTAATCTCAAATCAAAATTTGTTCGGCACAGCCTACCCACAGCGTTTCAACCTCACTCCACTTTGGGGCCTGTCCCAATTCGGCGGCAATCGAGGTCATCTCACATTGGGCCAAACCACAAGGCACAATTAGATTAAAATGTTTTAAACTAGGATCGATATTAAGGGCCAAACCATGCATTGAAACGCCGTGGTCCACTGATAGACCGACAGAAACAATTTTTTTTTCTTGAATCCAAAGTCCGGGAAACCCCTTACGACGTTCAGCTTGGACCCCAAGGTTTTCAAGTGTCTGCAGGGCCGTTTCTTCAACCCGATGCACAAAGTCCGGAATACTCCAACGCCGTTCCTGAAGAGAAACGATAAAATAGGCCACAAGTTGACCGGGCCCATGATAGGTAAGTTTTCCGCCTCGGTTGACCTGGGCAAAATCGAGTCCCTGAAGCCGTAGTTCCTGTTTTTCGACCCTCAAATCATCCTCCGCCGGCCTGCGCCCTTGGGTGATGATGGGATCGTGTTCTACGGTCAATAAAGTGTCTGGAATTTGTGCTTCTCGACGTTGTCGACGAAGCTGTTCTTGATACTCTAGAATAGGACCATAAGCTCGCTTCCCCAAGGGAATCCACTGCAAGCCGTTTTTTAAAAAACGAGGTCCTCGACTACGTTGGTTTTGCCCTTCCATTCCTTTAAAGCTCCGTGAGGAACGCCTCGTTTGTCAAACTCAATCTGAACAAAGGTTAAACGGAGAAACCGCCCTAAGGACCCCACGTCCAAGCTAATACGTTCGTTCCAGGTTCCCGAGTTAAAATACTCTTTCCCCGGCCCATAGTAGCGATAGGCGTGTTGATGGGTATGGCCAAAAACAACAATTGCAAGATCTTCTCGAGAAAATAAAAGACGTTTCGCTTCCCGATGCAGCTTGGGATGAATCGTCGTCTCCTTGAGAATTCCCAACACCTGCCGCCATCCGATCTTGCGAGCTGGATTAGGCTTAAAAATAAAACTAAAAAACCACAGGGTCAGTCTAAATAAGCTTTTAAGGGTAAACCAGGTGTCGTGAATCAGAGACCAACGAAGCAAGAGGTGAAAGGGATAAACCTTATCGATGTAAGGGCGGACCTTTTTGACTTGATTGAGATAATGAATGACTAAAAAGCTGCCAAATGGCAAATTGATAATGGGCTCTGGAAGATCTTCCGTTAAAAAATAGCGCTCCGCATCGTAGCGATTATCTGCAAGATACTGGTTGCCGTGCTCCACCCAGACCCCTTCACGATCGTAAGCCTCCATTTCAAAAAAAACCGAACCCCCCAATTCGGTGCGAATCACTTTTTGTACCCCTTCCCATAACAATCCAGGATCGTGATTACCTAAAATGAAAATGACCGAGTGATGAGGCGTACGCGAAAACTCGCCTAACTTGGCAAAAATTTCGGGATGTCCCCGTAGAATACTCATTAACTTATGAAGGGAATCCGCCTCGGTGATAATGTCGGTGAATTGATCTCGATAATCGATTTGTAAGAAATTAAAAAAATCACCGTTAATGATCAGTTCAACTTCAGAACGCTTATAAACCCCCGAAAGGTAGTGTTCGAGAAACTCGACGAACTGACGGTCGGAGGTAAAGTCTTCAAGTAAATTTCTAGAACCATCACCAAGGCTTATGCCTTTTCCCAAGTGGAAATCACTGACAATAATCTTAAAACGTTTTGGAGACAGGAGCAGCGCCATGATCTTTCACCTGTTTTCGAATCTCCCCGGCGATACGAGTATACTGAAATCCCGTCAAAAAGGTCAGTAAAGTTAGAAGATAAAACAGGCCGTGCTGCAGCATCGCCAAAACAACTTCGTAGGCGGAAAAAAAATTCGGGAGCTTTTGTTGTAAAAAGGCCTGCACAAAGACCAAGAAAATCAAAAGAAGCTGAAAAAAAGTGTTTCGTTTACTCAATCGAGTCACTCTTATCGTGAAGGTACCGTAGCGATAACGCAAATAGCCATATCCCAAAATGATATAGAGATCCCTCCCAATCACCAAAGCACTGAGCCACACGGGAATAAACCCCTCCCAAGACAGGGCCAAAAAGGCTACTAACATGAGCAGCTTGTCCGCCGCTGGATCCAATAGGGCTCCAAGTTTAGTTTTATACCCCAAGCGTCTCGCCAAAGCCCCATCAAAGTAGTCTGTGAAACCGGCCAAGGTGAATAAAACAAGCGCCATCGTGTAGTTTTTTTGCAAAAAAAGAACCGTAAACCAAGGAATAAGGCCCATCCTCAGTAAAGTCAGAGCATTGGGAATTTGTCTCATCCAGTGTCGGGACATGATGAAAAACCATCGGAAGCAATAATTTTTTCCCAGGAGCTCTCAACGTAAATTAAATCACTCTAACTTTGATGTTCTCTAAACGTCTGAGACGCGCTTCGTCAGCGGGCTTGAGGCAAACCTTCATATGAATGCCATCTTCGAGATCCTTGCGGGACTTAACTTCGCCCACTTGGTAAATCCAACTCACATGGCTACTTGCTCCATAGGGAATTTTTAACCGAAGCGTTTTAAAAGAATGAGAGAGTTGCTCTTCAATCGCCAATAAAAGCTTATCTAGCCCCCACCCCGTACGAGCGCTCACACGAAGTCCTGGGCCATGCAAAGCCGAGGGACCCAATAAATCGACTTTGTTATAAACCTTTAGCAGAGGCTTTTTATCAAGATTGAGCTCTTGCAAAACACCTTCTACAACTGACTGTTGGTGGGCTGACATGGGATGACTGATATCGACCACATGCAAAAGAAGATCAGCAGCCCGTACTTCTTCAAAGGTGGCCTTGAAAGCCTCCACCAGGGCATGAGGTAATCTGCGAATAAATCCCACCGTATCCGAAAGTAAAACCTGACGCCCAGAAGGCAAACGAAAACGCCGCACCTTGGGATCCAAAGTGGCAAACAGCTTGTCCTCCGCCCTTTCCTCCCCTTGGGTAATTAAATTCATCAAAGAAGATTTTCCCGCGTTTGTATAGCCCACCAAAGCCACGGTAGGCAGGGGAATTCCTTCTCGTTTTTGCCGATGGAGGTTTCTTGAGCGCTCTACCCGCTGCAATTCACGCCGAATGCGATGTATTTTTTCCCGAGCCCGACGACGGTCGACTTCTAATTGGGTTTCACCAGGTCCACGGGTTCCGATACCACCCCCCAGTTTTCCAAAGTGACCCCACTGTCCCACCAAGCGTGGCATCAAATAAATATGCTGAGCCAACTCCACCTGAAGTTTACCTTCGCTAGAAGTAGCATGCTGAGCGAAGATATCGAGAATCAATCCCGTTCGGTCCACGACCTTGCAACAGACAGCCTCTTGTAAATTGCGATTTTGCCGAGGGGAGAGATCTTCGTCGAAGATCACCATATCGAGAGCGTGCTTTTTCACCAAATCGGCGATTTCCTCGACCTTGCCCTTACCCACGTAAGTAGCTGAATCGATTTTCTTCACTTCTTGTTGGGTAACGGTAACCACGATGGCGCCGGCGGTATGAGCCAAGCGCTCTAACTCAAACAAAGACTCGCTGGCGCTCTCCTGACTTTCTCGAAAGGGACGAATGCCAACTAGAACCACCCTTTCGGGCAAAACTTTCTTTTCGAACAAGGATGCTCCTTCCTTACGATGAGAATTCTTAAAAAAATTAGCATATTAAAAAAAAATAACCAGGGGAAACCTTGAACTCTTCGGTCAAGGCAGAAAAATACCCTGGGACCCCAAGAGCTGAGTGATTTCGATGACAAAGGCCCCATTGAGAGTCACTCGATACTCTTGAGGCATTTCGAGTACAGTGACTTCTTGTTGCGAATTAAAGAGATGCAGATAGGTAGGCAAGTTTCCCGGGTGACGATGCAAAATATCACGCAATTGCTCCAAACCACGTTCCCCAACAGCGTCTTGCTGTACCCTCAAATGCACAGCCTTGGCTCTGCTGCGCTGAGCTTCCTCCAAGGCTTGAATATCACTCGCTAGAATCTTGCGCCCTTCCTCCCCCTGCTCCACCGTGCCTTTGACATAAATTGGAATGTCAGACTGAAACAAACTGGCCACTTTCTCATAGACATCGTTAAAAACCACGACTTCAACTTTTCCTTTTAGGTCTTCTAAATCGATAAAGGCCATTCGTTTACCTTTTTTGGTACGAATCTCTTTAAACGCGGCTACCATCCCGCATAAAGCCACTTCTGACTTGTCTGGAGCCTCCTCCAAGTTCTGAGTATCAAAACTTGTCAAACGGCGCACAAGCTCTTGGTAGCGCGTTAATGGATGTCCGGTGATATAAAATCCCAAGGCTTCTTTTTCTTTGGCCCACTTCTCTACCTCGGGCCATTCAGAAACCTCGGGCAGCTTAGGAACCGCCGATTCTGCGCTCATCAAGTCAAACATCGTTCTCTGACCAATCCGAGAATCCTCACGCCGCCGCGCCCCCCACTCCATGGCCTTGTCCAAATAGGCCATCAAAGAGGCTCGGCGTGGGTTGAGGGAGTCAAAGGCTCCACACTTAATCAGGGATTCAAAGACCTTTTTGTTTACCCGCCGTAGGTCAACCCGAGAGCAAAAATCAAAGATAGAAGAAAAGAGCCCGTCTTTTTCTCGCTCTTCGATGATGGAAGAAATGGCCGCATCTCCCACTCCCTTGATACCGGCCAAACCAAATCTTAGCGATTTTTCATTCTCGACCGAAAAATATTCAAAGCTTTTGTTCACGTCAGGAGGCAAAACTGCAATGCCGTGTTCTCGGCAATCTTGAATGTAGACGAGAATCTTATCGGTGTTACCCATTTCATGGGTCAACAGACTCGCCATATACTCTACGGTATAATGAGTTTTTAAGTACGCTGTGTAGTAAGAAACCAGCGCATAGGCCGCGCTATGAGATTTATTAAAACCGTATTCCGCGAACTTGGCCATGAGATCAAAAATCTTATTCGCCTTGGCCTTAGGAATCTTATTAACCGCAGCCCCCTTCATAAATTTTTCTTTTTGTTGGGCCATTTCTTCGGGCTTTTTCTTTCCCATGGCCCGACGCAACAGATCGGCATCTCCTAAAGTAAAATTAGCCAAAGCACTGGCAATTTGCATTACTTGTTCTTGGTAAACAATGACCCCATAAGTCGGAGCCAAAATCGGTCTGAGGGCTTCTAATTCGTAAGCGATGGCCTTGCGCTCATGTTTACAATCGATGAAATCATCCACCATGCCGCTACCCAAGGGCCCTGGACGATACAAGGCGACAAGGGCGACAATATCTTCAAAACAATTGGGTTTGAGTCTTACCAACAAATCCCGCATTCCACTGGATTCGAGTTGGAAAATCCCCAATCCATCTCCCGAACACAATTGCTCGTATACCGAGTGATCTTCTAAAGAAATTCCCGAAAGTTTAAGATTTAGTCCTCGAGTCTTTTTGATAATTTTTAAAGCAATATCTAAAACCGTGAGGGTCTTCAAAC
>DALYDW010000007.1:13567-17408 GCA_031972915.1 bacterium | reverse complement strand
TAAGAAGTCAAATTTTACCAAACCGATGGATTCGACGGACTTCATGTCGAACTGAGTAATGACTTCTTGATTGGGCCCTTTGTAGAGCGGACAGAAATAGGTCAAAGGACGATCGGCGATCACCACCCCTGCCGCGTGCATAGATGCATGGCGGGTTAAACCCTCTAGCGAACGGGCGATCTGCATCAAACGATTAACCTGCGAGTTTTCATCAACCAAATCTTTAAGTCTCGGTTCCTGAATTAGGGCTTCTTCGAGGGTAATATTTAAAGTATTTGGAATGAGTTTGGCAATTCGATCTACCTCACCATAGGGCATATCCAAAACCCTACCCACATCGCGGATCACAGCCTTGGCCTTCATTTTTCCGAAGGTGATGATCTGGGCCACATGACCATACTTCTCGGCCACATAGCGAATCACCTCATCCCGACCGTTCATGCAAAAATCGATGTCCATATCAGGCATACTGATACGCTCGGGATTAAGAAATCGCTCAAACAAAAGGTGGTAAGGCATTGGATCTAAATCGGTAATTTTTAGGCAATAGGCCACTAAGGAACCCGCCGCTGATCCGCGTCCCGGGCCGACAGGAATTCCCTTTTGTTTGGCGAAATTAATAAAATCTGCCACGATCAAAAAGTAACCGGGAAAACCCATCTGAATAATGATGGAAAGTTCCTGATCCAATCGCTGTCGATACTGCTCTAAGAGTTCTGCTTCTTGAGCTTCACGACCCGCCAAAATTTGGGGCCATAACTCTTGAAAACCACGCTCCACATCGTGACGTAGCAGATCGTCCAAGACCATGCCATCGGGAGCTTGAAACTGAGGAAAGTGATAAACCTTTCCTTGAAAATCAAAATCACACTCGTTGAATATCTTAACGGTATTGTTTAGAGCCTCATCCACTTCTTGAAAAAGCACGGACATTTCTTCGGGAGTTTTGAAATACCGTTGGTCAGTAGGGGTCTCGCCACGCTCTTCTTCTTCCTGTAGAGTTCTTCCAGATTGAATGCAGGTCAAAACCGTTTGGGCTGTGTGTTGTTCGCGCTTTAGATACTTGCAATCGTTGGTTGCCACCAAGGGCAAAGAGAGTTTCCTCGCCATAGCCAACAAGGGCTCTCGCAATTTTTTTTCCAGAGGAAGATTGTGGTCTTGAATTTCAAGATAACAACGTTCTGGAAAAGTTTCTTGAAGAAATAAGGCCGCTTCTTCAGCCTTTTGCGGTTCATCACGTAATAAACGACGATGAATCTCACCATGCAGAGTTCCCGATAAGGCGATCAAACCGGATTGGTACTTTCTTAGGACTTCTTTATCGAGACGGGGCTTGTAATAGAAACCCTTAAGGTGGGCCAAAGACAACAAGGTGCAAAGATTACGATAACCTTCGGGGTTTTGTACCAAGAGGATCAGATTTGCCAAGAAATGATCCTTACGCTTGGCATCACGGGATTCTAAGGACCCTTCGGTGAGATAATAAACCTCGGCTCCATACACCGGACGAATCCCCGCTGCCCGGGCCTTTTCGTGAAACTCATAGGCTCCGAACATATTAGACGAATCCGTCAAAGCCACCCCGGGCATTTCCATATCGCGCACGGCGTAGCACAGTTCTTTGAGGGTAATGGCACTCTCCAACAAACTATATTGGGAGTGCACATGTAAATGCACAAAGTTCTTCAAGGCGATCCGCTCTACCTCTCCCGAGGTTATTCCCATTCGATCGTTGCCGGCGGTTTCGAAGAAATGTCGTAGACAACTCGATTAATGCCTCGAACCTCGTTAATGATACGACTAGAAATCTTTGCCAGAAGTTCGCTGGGCAGAGGTACCCAATCGGCAGTCATCCCATCGCTACTGGTCACGCAACGAACGGCCAAGACATTCTCGTAAGTGCGCTCATCGCCCATCACCCCCACGGTTTTGATGGGTAAGAGCACGGCGAAAGATTGCCAAACCCGATAATACCAATCGGCAGCCTTGATTTCTGAAATCAGTATATCATCAGCAACCCGAAGTATTTCCAGAGCCTCTGGAGTCACTTCTCCTAAAATCCGCACCGCCAAGCCCGGTCCAGGGAAAGGTTGACGATGGGTAAAACTTTTTGGGATACCCAATTCTTGGCCCAAGGCGCGCACTTCGTCTTTAAAAAGCTCACGAAGCGGTTCTACCAATTTGAGCCCCATTTTTTCGGGCAATCCTCCCACATTGTGATGACTCTTGATGGTTGCCGAGGGGCCTTTAAAGGATACACTTTCGATGACATCAGGATACAAAGTGCCTTGGGCTAAGAATTCAGCCCCGGCGATTTTTTTAGCCTCAGCTTCGAAGATTTCGATAAAAACCCGACCAATAGTCTTACGCTTCAACTCGGGGTCAACGACTCCTTGCAAGGCTCGTAAAAACTGAGAGGTCGCATCTACCGCGTGGAGTTTAATTTTAAACTGGTCACGAAAACTGGCCTCTACCTTCTTCGCTTCGTCTTGGCGCAACAAGCCATTATCGATGAAGATGCATTCTAGTTGATCTCCAATCGCCTCATGCAAAAGCACGGCAGTCACTGTGGAATCCACCCCTCCACTCAAACCACAAATCACTTTCGAAGATCCAACCTGCTGACGGATTTTCTCCTTCGCCTCCGTAAGAAAATGGGCCATGCTCCAATCGTTTTTCAGCTTGGCAATGTCGAAGAGAAAATTACTTAAAAGCCGAGTGCCCTCCTCGCTATGAACCACCTCGGGATGAAACTGCACACCGTAAAGTTGTTTGGCTTCACAGGAGATAACGGCAAAAGGACAATTGTCACTTTCACCAACGCATTCGAAACCCTCAGGCAGTAGCTCGACGCTATCGCCATGACTCATCCAAACCTGGCTGTTATCGCTTAAACCCCGAAGCAAAGGAGAGGATGTTTTAATTCGAAGGTGGGCCCGACCGTACTCGCGTTTTTCGGAGGGCAACACTCTTCCTCCCAGCAAATGACTCATCAATTGTAATCCATAACAAACCCCTAAAACCGGGACTCCCAATTTAAAAATTTCTGCGTCGATCGAAGGAGCTTGGTCATCGTGAACACTAGAAGGCCCCCCCGAGAGAATAATGGCTTGGGGTTTAAAACGTCGAATCGCCTCAAGGGAATAAGAAAAAGGATGAATCTCCGAATAGGCCCCCAGCTCTCGGGTGCGTCGGGCAATCAACTGGGTATATTGGGAACCAAAATCCAAAATCAGTACTTTATCCATGATCGAGTCTTTATCTTCTGTAAAACGAGAAGCTTTGATTGTTGATGAAAACCTCGAAGGAGCACACGAGGTTTCGAAGCCACCACAGCCAAGATTGAGCCAAAAGAACGCTAGTTGTCCGTTCGATAATTGGGAGCTTCTTTAGTGACCATTACATCGTGAACATGAGATTCTTTAAGCCCAGAAGCGGTAATGCGCACGAAACGACTCAAGGTCTGCAATTCAGAAATGGTCCGACACCCGGTGTATCCCATACCCGAGCGAAGCCCTCCAATAAGCTGATAAATCACCTCAGTAAGAGGACCGCGGGCTGGAACCATTCCCTCAATTCCCTCTGGGACAAACTTACCGGAAGCACGGCGGTCCTCCTGAAAGTACCGATCTGAACTCCCCGAGATCATGGCGCCTAAGCTTCCCATGCCACGGTAAACCTTATAGCTACGTCCCTGATAGAGAATCATCTCCCCAGGAGACTCGTCGGTACCAGCGAAGAGCCCTCCGAGCATGACAGCAGAGGCACCCGCGGCCAAGGCCTTGGTAATGTCCCCACTGTATTTGATTCCACCATCGCTGATGATGGGTAAATCGAACTT
>DALYDW010000007.1:8011-13557 GCA_031972915.1 bacterium | reverse complement strand
CCGCCGTAAGCTGTGGTACTCCAACTCCAGCCACCACCCGGGTCGTACAAATGCTTCCCGGACCAACTCCGACCTTAACTGCATCTACCCCAACTTGAGCCAAATCGACCACGGCCTCTTCGGTGGCCACATTGCCCGCAATGAGGGAAACATGGGGGAATTTTTTCTTTAATTCGGCGGCAGTCAATAATACCCCCTGAGAATGACCATGGGCCGTATCCAAGACCAAAACATCGACGCCTGCTTCTACCAGGGCCTCAGCCCGGCTCAAGCCGTCTTTTCCAACTCCAACGGCGGCACCCACCAAAAGACGCCCCAAAGAATCTTTAATGGCATTAGGATTACTTTCAGTTTTTTGAATATCTTTGATGGTGATCAAGCCCTTGAGATTGCCCTCGGTATCAACGACCAGCAACTTTTCGATGCGATGCTTGTGAAGAATTTCTTTGGCCTCTTCACTGGTTACTTTTTCATTCACCGTAATTACCTTACGGGTCATGACCTCCGAAACCGGCTGCTCCAAATTTTTTTCAAAACGAATGTCTCGATTCGTGAGAATGCCCACCAATTTTTTCCCTTGGGTAATCGGAACCCCCGAAATGTTGTGGGCCTGCATTACTTGAATGGCGTGAGAAAGCTTATCGCCGGGCTTGAGAGTGATGGGATCTAAGATCATGCCCGATTCGGACTTTTTGACCTTTTGCACCTCCAAGGCCTGCTGCTCAGGGGAAAGGTTTTTATGAATGATGCCAATCCCCCCGTTATGAGCCAAAACAATGGCGGTTTCCGCCCGTGTCACCGTATCCATGGCCGCCGAAACCAAAGGCAAATTCAAACGAATCTGCCGGGTCAACTGGGTGGTCAAATCACAGTCTTTGGGAAGGACATCGCTTTTTCCAGGCTGGAGGAGGACATCGTCGAAGGTGAGAGCTAACTCGCTGATTCGGTCCAACATGGTGGGGCTCTATTCAAGTTCCTTAGGCCAGTCAATAGCTTTATCAATTCATCCTCATCACTCATTAAGGCCTGCCTGCTCAGAGCTCAATTGAACCGCCTGTTCAGGGGTACAAAGAAAAATATTGAAAAGTTCAGCCAGTGCAATAGTGAGGAGAACTTCTCAAAAATTTATGAGCCATTTACTGCCTTACCTTAAAGTCGTTTTGCTCTTCACACTGACGGGACTCAGCTTATTTCGCCTGGCTCCCAAAGCCGTTCGAGAAGTCCACTCGTGGGTAGACAAGGTTCTACTCGCTTCGCTGACGGGCATTGCCTTCTACACAATCTTTTTTCTGCTGGCCCAGGGGCTTTTTTCCCTGCCTCTCAATGCAAAAACCGTCTGGGGCGTTTTTGCCGGTGTCGTAATTCTGGGGTCCCTCTTTGAAATTCTTCGAAGAAGGCGCAACCGCCTCAAACCCGATCTTAAAAATTCTCACCCCAATCACTCTCATTCTTGGGGAAAGGAAACTTTCACCCTCTTGGTGTTATCCATTCTCTTTTTATTTTCTCTGAATGTTCGACTCGTCAATGGACTTCGCTATCCAGATAAACTCTTGGATGCCGATCCTTACCGCCACCACATTCGCACCGAAGCGCTGGTCGACACTCAATACCTCAATAAATTTGATCCCTATATCGTAGGAGAAGTTCCCATCTTCGAATTGCAGGGGTGCTATATTCTCACCGGAGTGCTCGCCGTCACCGGCCCCTTTGCTCCGTGGAAATTATGGCTATGGGGATCTCAAGTATTCGGGGCCCTCAGCATACTTTCTCTCTATCTGTTGGTTAAGCTGGGGCTACAAAAAATTCTTCGTCGAGATTTAGGACAAGAGGCCTCAGATAAAATTTCGAAAAATCACTTAAGCCCCGAGTGGGTGGGATCTTGCCTGGGACTCATCGCAGCCGCCTTCTTAGCCGCTTCTCCCGTTCACATCTTACGCACCAATGCAGGTTTTTCCGAAGCCTATGCCATTCCCTTGCTTGCGCCCACACTCTTGTTCTACCTATGGGCTGCTCAAAGTCGCCTCTGGAGCGACTTTATTGGCTTTGGTGTTTTTTTCTCTGCCTTAGCCTTGATTAACCCGGTCCCCGCCGTATTCATCGTACCCTTTTTCTTAGTCCATGCTCTATATCTCGCTGTTCGAGACGGAGGCAAACGCTGGATTCTCGGAAACCTACTGGCCGGAGCTATTTTCTTTTTTTGCTTAATCGTGTGGAATTGGAAATTTCTCGCCACTCCATTATTTACCGGGGCCGAAGCCACTTCCCAGGCAGGCACAGAGGGCATCTTAAAATCTTTGGGTGAAAATATTACCTGGCTTCAAAAACTTGCCGCGGGATGGGAGCGATTCAATAAAGAGCTCTACCGCAATTTGGGGTTTTTAAATTTTTCGGGGAAATATAGTCGACCGCTATTGAGCCTAGGGGGGCTGATCTCAAAAAACATTCAAGCTTTTTATGATTTTCTTGTGCTCTTAGCCGCAGGAATTGGGTCTCTATGGATTCTCAGGGATCCCAAAAAACGAACTTGGGATTTTAACGCCACGACGACTTTTTTCTTTTTCTC
Organism: bacterium; assembly: GCA_031972915.1. GTDB lineage: Bacteria > UBA10199 > UBA10199 > DSSB01 > DSSB01 > DALYDW01. The sequence goes on along the minus strand of DALYDW010000007.1, from coordinate 10,994 downwards.
CTTCACGGTGTTTTTTGTAGTTCTGTTTTTAATTCCTTTCGGATTTATCTCCTTCACTTCCAAGTATTACCGATATCTGCTGCCCATCAGTTTCAGTTTAAGTTATCTGTGTGCTTATTTCCTCTGGAGAATTGTCTTATCGCTGTTTTCTCAAGCCAAAGGCCAAAACATCGCACTGGTCTTGTTGACTTGTCTTACCCTCATCGTTGCAAAAGAGGGTCGCCCATGGGGAGGTTGGGAACTCAACTGTACTCCAGAAGAATATCAAGCCGCAGCGTGGATCCAAAAAAATACCTCTCCCCAGGATTTCATCATCGCCAATTGGTACACAGGCGACTACATCCGCAGTTTAAGCAAGCGTAACATCATCATTAGCGATTATCCGCGAATCGAAGTGAAGGTCGCCCAGGAGAAATTTAATCTCAAAATCCCTATTCTTCCTAGAGACCCTAAGGCGGTCCTGGAATATATTCGAGAACATCCAGGAACATATTATCTCTTAGTTTCGAAATGGGGGCCTTGGGGAAAATACGAAAGCAACCCCGCCTTTCGGCTAGAAAAAGTCTTTGGAGCCAAAAGCAAATCTCAAGCAAAGATCTTCTCCATCGATCCTAATCGAGCCCAAGCACAAGAAAACCCAAGCCCAAACACCTCAAGCGAGACGAGTCCTCATCCGCTTCCCACTGCTACCCCAGAAAAATCCTCGCCCACACCTTTTGCAGAAGAATAAAGCTATGATCTTGTTTGAACTCGCACCGATAACTTGGGTTAAGCCTTCAATTAGGCCATCTCAAAAGCATTAAGAACCCGATTTAAGACGAACCGAAAGCAAGGTGTTAAGCGCAGCGTTTTTTACTCCGGCAGGAGCATCGGAATTGACGGCTACCATTGAGGTCAAGATAGATTCAGCCTCTTGTTTTTTACCCATTTGTAAAAGGCAACGAGCCATCCCCAAACGGGCAAACTCTTTCAGAGGAGAATCTTTTGTTTGGCTCAAATTCTGAAACGCTACTAAGGCCTTTTCGTAGGCACCGGCATTTTCTAACGCCACCCCTTCAGCAAATTGTCCCAAGGGACTTAAGACTTGAGAACGAGACTGCCCAGCCTCACCAAACTGCTGAGCAGATGAATCCCACTTTGAATCCTGAGCGTAGGCTCCACCCATTTGCAAATGAATAACTGCACGAAGATCAAGGGGGGGACTTTTGTGTAAAAGTTCTTCCCATACCTGTAGCCCTTTTTGATTCGCATCTCTTTGAGCCTCTTGGTACAGGCTTGCAAATTCGCGAACCCGGTAACCCTGATAGTAAAGATACAAACCATAGCAAGCAAAGGCCAAAACCAAAGCCACTCCAAGTCCAATCAGCTTGCCTTGATGCTTAAGAAAATACCGCACCACATGATCGAAAAAACTGATGAATTCATCGGGACCTTGATTTTTTTGTTTTTCCGGGCGCTGATAGTGAGCCATTTTTCGAATCCCCTCATGAAATGAATCTAAAAAATGATCGGATGACGAAGCAAGCGAGCCCCAAGACCCACAAGCCCAGGTCTTTTTCTGGTTTTCCCTCAAAAAGGTAAAGAAGATTTTTAAGCGTGCCCAGTACTACCAAAGCCCCCAGCACCGCGGGAACTCGGCTCAAGCTCGGAAACCAGCTCTAACTCAACCTGTTCGATTTTTTGAAAAACCATCTGCGCCATTCGCATTCCGGGTTCGAGAACAAAAGACTCGGTGCCCAGATTGGCCAGAATAACTTTGATCTCGCCTCGATAATCCGCATCGATGGTTCCTGGAGAATTAAGGCAAGTGACTCCATGACGTAGGGCCAAACCCGAACGTGGGCGAATCTGAGCTTCCCACCCCAGCGGTAATTCTAAAGAAAAACCACAAGGCACCAAGGCACGTTCTCCAGGCAGCAAAGTCAAATTGCTTTCGAGGCAGGCAGATAAATCCATGCCACTCGAACCCAAACTCATATAACGGGGCAAAGCAAAACCCGGAGCCTCTCCAAGTCGCTGGATCTTAATCTTCGGCGCCATCCATTTGTCCTCCGCCTTCGGAATCGGGCCGCAAGCCGATAGCATCTTTCATGCTGAGGGAAATCTTGCCGTCTTTATCGATGCGGATACACTTAACAATGACTTCGTCGCCTTCACGCAACACATCATCAACGCGACGAATACGCTCATTAGCAATATTAGAAATATGAACCAAACCGTCGGTACCGGGAATAATTTCGACGAAGGCGCCAAAATCCATAATCTTGCGCACCTTGCCTCGATAAACCCTACCCTCCACCGCCTCTTCGACGATGTTGTCAATGAGACGTCGAGCATGTTTTAAGGCCTGCATATCTGGAGAATAAAGGTGGATGGTACCATCGTCTTCGACATCAATCTTGACTCCGGTCTGCTCGACAATGCTGCGAATCACTTTGCCTCCAGGACCGATAATGTCACGAATCCTGTCTTTATTGATCTGCATAATTTCGATGCGCGGCGCGTGGGGGCTCAGTTCTTGACGAGACGTCTCCAAGGCCTTGTGCATTTCGCCCAAAATAAACTTGCGGCCTCGCTGGGCCTGATCCAAAGCTTGAGCCATCACCGCGGGAGGCAATCCCTCGATTTTAATATCCATCTGCAAAGCAGTGACGCCCTTTTCTGTGCCCGCCACTTTGAAATCCATGTCGCCCAAGTGATCTTCGTCACCGAGGATGTCCGAAAGAACTACGTAGTGCTCGTCTTCTTGGATTAAGCCCATGGCGATACCGGCAACCGGAGCGCTAATAGGAACTCCGGCATCCATCATGGCCAAAGACGCCCCACAGACCGTCGCCATGGAGGAAGACCCATTCGACTCCAAAATCTCTGAAACAATTCGCATGGTGTAAGGAAACTTTTGCTCTTCGGGCAAAACCTTAGTCACCGCTCGTTCTGCCAAGGCACCATGGCCGATTTCACGACGGCCGGGCCCACGCAAAAA
>DALYDW010000007.1:0-8001 GCA_031972915.1 bacterium | reverse complement strand
ATACGGGAACTGATCCTGTGCAGGCAACATAGCAGCCACGCCTCGGCGAGCAAGACGACCATGGCCGATTTCACGACGACCTGTACCGCCCATGCGACCACACTCACCAACAGAAAAGGGAGGAAAGTTGTAATGCAACATAAAGTGTTTGGTCCCTGATTCGAGTAGGGTGTCGATAATTTGCACATCGTCGGAAGTTCCCAAAGTGCAAGTCACCAAAGCCTGAGTCTCACCACGAGTGAAAACGGCCGAACCATGAGCTCGAGGCAGAAGCCCCGTTTCACAACGAATCGGCCGGATGGTCTCATAGTCGCGTCCGTCGATGCGTCGTTTTTCTTGGATGATTTTACGGCGGACCACCTCGCTCTCCAAGTTTTTGAACAAACTACCGATTTGTCCCTTGACCAAATCTGTGGTCTCGGGAGTCACCAAGGCCTCGGTCAACTGCTTTTTGACCTCTTTCAAAGCCGCCGTCCGGAGCTGCTTTTCAGGAATCTGAAAAGCCTTCACCAAACCCGCTTCGGCGACCTCACGAACTTTCTTTTCTAAATCAACGTCTACCTGGGGAGCCTTAACCTCCCGCTTGACCACGCCCAACTGGATGGCCAATTGTCTTTGAGCGGCGATCACAGGTTGAATGGCCTCATGAGCCACGCGCAAGGCCTCCAGCATCTCCTTCTCAGAAACTTCTTTAGCTCCACCCTCTACCATGACCAGGGCCTTTTCGGAGGCCGCCAAGATAATTTCAACATCGCTACTTTCTAGTTCAGAAAGGGTAGGATTAATCACCCAACGCCCATCCACTCGACCAATGCGACATCCCGCAATAGGGCCTAAAAAAGGAATATCGGAAATGGCCAGAGCTGCGGAAGCTCCTGTAATAGCCAAAACATCAGGGTCGATGTCGGGATCTGCGGAGAGGACGGTGGCGATGACTTGAGTTTCACAATTCCAACCCTCGGGAAACAGAGGACGCAAAGGCCTATCGATAAAACGACTGGTCAAAGTCTCCTTTTCGCTAGGCTTCCCCTCTCGCTTGAAAAATCCGCCAGGAATTTTTCCAGCCGCAAAAGTACGTTCTTGATAGTCTACCGTAAGAGGCAAAAAATCGATTCCCTCTTTGGCCTCGGAAGCGGCGCAAACCGTCACTAAAACAATGGTATCACCGCAACGCACCGTGACCGCCCCATGGGCCTGTCGGGCCAAATGGCCTGTCTCGATGATAAGGGGTCTTCCGCCAAGATCACACTCAATGGCTTTACGTTGACTCATAGGATGGTTTCCTTTTTTGAACAGAGGGGAGAAGCTACCTGAAACACAGGAGAGGAAAATTATGGGAGCGAAAAAAAGCCCCAAATAGAGAAAAGAGCCCGATAATCTAAACTTATCCCCCACCTCGGACAGGACCGGGGGAAAAATATAAACTACCCGCCCTTAACTCAAGACGCCTTTTTATTTTCGGATCCCCAACTCTCCGATGAGTTTTTGATAACTCTCTCGGTTGGTTTTCTTTAAATAATCTAAAAGACGGCGTCGTTTTCCGACGATTTTGAGCAATCCCCGACGAGAGGCATGATCCTTCGCATGAGCCTTGAAATGCCCATTAAGGTAATCAATGCGGCGGGTCAGCAACGCGATTTGCACCTCAGGAGAACCTGTATCCCCTTCGTGCTGTTGGAAGCGGCTGATCAATTGAGATTTTTGCAACTTTACTTCTTGTAAAACGGTCATATTTTCTGATCCTTAATCTTTTGTGGGTGGCGCCCTATCATAAGAACTTAAAACCTGTAAAGCCTCAAAAATAGCAAGCGGCCAAGCTTTTTTCTTAATCTTCTTCGGACTTTGTATCGCTTTCCCCATCCCCCCGAAAGACCCTCTCTAAACGGAGCCCCTTATGTGGATCTTGAAAGAGCACCGCCAGAAGCCTAGTGCCCCCCTTGAGAAGGAGTCTAGGGCTGTCGTAATTTTTTCCCTCCAAGGAACGTGGAAAACGACCATAGCGAATTCCTTCTACCTCGCTCGCGTCGCTCAAGTTTATCTCAGGAAGTTCTGTCAGGCAATCCGCGATGCTTTTCCACCCCTCCCCTTGCCATAAACCCTCTGCCTCAAAGAGCGCAAAAGAGCAGGCTTGACTCTCCTCAAAGGGGCCAGTGCGTACCCGGTGCAGCTCTGTCACGTGGGCCCCACAACCTAATAACTGCCCAACATCGTGAACCAGAGAACGAATATAGGTTCCCCTCGAGCAATGCACTTCAATAGAAAAAAATGGAGAACTCCAATTAAGTAAGTCAAGACGACTGATATGAACTCGTCTCGCTGCTACCTCGGGGCTTTGACCGGCCCTGGCGTAACGATAGAGGGGTTTGCCCTGAAGTTTAATCGCTGAAAAAATCGGGGGGCTTTGTTCGGTCCAACCTTCAAAGCCTCGTAAAACGGCTTTTAAATCTTGCAGCTCCACACAAACGGGCCTGGTTTCCAAAACCCTGCCTTCAGCATCGTAGGTATCCGTACTCTCTCCCAAGCGGCCCGTCACTCGATAGACTTTTAAGGATTCGTCTAGATAAGGAATGGCCTTAGTCGCCTCCCCCAAAGCAATGGGCAAAACTCCGGTAGCTAAAGGATCTAGGGTTCCGGTGTGCCCGGCTTTTTTAAAACCGAGGCGACGTTTCACACAAGTGACGGCTCTTTGAGAACTCATCCCCTGAGGTTTATTTAAAACGATGAAACCAGAATCAGGCTTGAAAATCTTGGCCGTGCTCATCGTTTTCTGTATCGCTTTCTCCGGTTGGAGGCACCTCTTGGAAAATCTCTTTGATCTTGGCCTCGATTTCTAGGCTTTCATCATAAAAAAATTCCACCTGAGGAATATATTTCATATGAATTCTTTCGGACAGCAACCCACGAACATACCCCGAGGCTTTTTTGAGAGTCTGCTGAACCTGCTTTTTTTCTGATTCACGCCCCGGCAAGGCGTAATACACTCGAGCGAGCTTTAAATCGGCGGTCATACGAACGGTCGTCACTACCAAACCAAACAACACGGGATCGGACAACTCAAACCCCAGAATCAACGCTGCCTCTCGACGAATTTCTTCAGCAATTTTTTTATCTCGACCTGTCTTCTTCATAAACTTAAAAACCGAACCCACTCGCTTTCTCTTCAGTTGCTTCGGCCTTAGGTTTTAAAAAGAGCCCCATCCTACTTTGGAAAATACCAAAGCGGAACAAGGCCACTTTTTAAAGGGGAAAAACAGCAAGGCGAAAGATCTCAAAGTATCGGAAAGCCACGACACATCTTGCTTTAAGACAACTTTGTTTTCACTTGCTCCATACGATAACACTCGATGATGTCGCCTTCCTTGAGGTCGTTGAAGCCTTCCATGGCCATACCGCACTCAAAGCCTTGAAGGACTTCTCGAGCATCTTCCTTAAATCGTTTGAGAGAGGAAAGCTTACCTTCGTGGATGATGACACTATCTCGCAACAAACGCACCTGAGCGTTGCTAAGAATCTTTCCATCCACCACTTTACAGCCGGCCACAGCACCCACCTTACTCACCATAAAGACCTGACGAACTTCAGCTCGCCCAAAATATTTTTCTTGGAGGGTAGGCTCTAACAAACCTTCCATAGCCCTTTGAACATCTTCTAGTACCTCGTAGATGACCTTATAGACCTTGACTTCGATGCCTTCGCGCTCCGCGATTTCACGAGCCTTAGTATCGGGTCGCACATTAAATCCGATAATAATCCCGTTAGAAGCACTCGCCAAACTGACGTCGGATTCTGTAATACCACCCACTCCGGCATGAAGAATTCTGACCTTGGCTTTTTCAGAGGGGATCTTTTCAAGGGCAGCCTGTAGAGCCTCCGCCGACCCCTGCACATCTGCCTTAAGAATTAAGGGAAGTTCTTTAACCTCTCCAGATTTCATCTTTTGGAATAAATCCTCGAGACTAATCTTGCCAGCGCCACTCATTTTTTCTTCACGAGTTTTATTTTCTCGATGCTCAACTACCTGCTTGGCTGTTTTTTCATCGGGCAAGGCCTGCATCAAATCGCTCGCATTAGGCACCTTATCTAAACCCAAAATCTCGGCGGGAAAACTCGGCCCGGCCTCTTTGAGACTTTCGCCACGTTCGTTGATCATGGCGCGAATACGTCCCATGGCATTACCGGCAACGAGGATATCGCCAACCCTCAAGGTCCCTTCCTGAACCAAGACCGTGGCCACAGGCCCGCGTCCCTTATCTAATTTTGCTTCGACGACGACTCCCTTAGCCAACTTGTTAGGATTGGCCCTGAGATCCAACATCTCCGCCTGAAGAAAAACCGACTCCAAAAGTTCTGGCAAACCTAGACCAGTTTTAGCAGACACGTGAACAAACAAGGCTTCCCCACCCCAATCCTCGGCCAACAAGCCGTGCTCACTCAACTGACGCTTTACCACATCGGGCTTGGCGTCAGGCTTATCCATCTTGTTGACAGCGACAATAATCGGCACCCCTGCGGCCTTGGCGTGATTTAAAGCCTCCAAGGTTTGAGGCATGACACCATCGTCAGCAGCAACCACCAAAATAACAATATCGGTTACTGCCGCACCACGGGCTCGCATGGCCGTAAAGGCCTCGTGACCGGGGGTATCAAGAAAGGTAATCTCTTTGCCTTTGTCTAATAGGATTCGATAAGAACCAATATGCTGGGTGATTCCTCCAGCCTCTCCTTCGGCCACCTGTGTTTTGCGGATGGCATCTAAAAGCGATGTCTTTCCGTGGTCGACGTGTCCCATGACAGTCACTACAGGGGCCCGCATAACTAAATCTTCTTCTTTGTCTTCGGGAGTCTTCAAGGCAGCTTCTTCTTCAAAGCCAACGCGTTTGACCTCCCACTCGTATTCTTGAGCCAACAAACTGGCCGTGTCGAAATCGATGGACTGGTTCATAGTCACCATCACTCCCAAATCCATCAATTTACGAATGACCTCATTGCTCTTGGCCCCCAGCTGTTGGGCCAAGTCGGAAACCTGGATACTTTCTTTCATGCGAATGATGCGCTTGGCGGCCTTAGGTTGGGTCAATTGATTTTTCTTACCAACGACTTTTCCAGTACGGGTACGCTTTCGCTTTCCAGAACGGACTGGCTGAAAGACGCGATCCACTGCAGTTCGTGTGGAAATTCTGGCGATCTGTGCAACATTGCTCACTCGACCAAAACCTTCGATATCGAGTTCGTCCTTTTGACCCTTGCCCTTTTTGGCAGCACGGCGGTTTTTATCTTCTTTTTCTTCCTCGGGACGTGGCACACCGGCTTCGGGTTTCTCAGTGGCGGGCGCAGCCGACTTGGGTGCGACCACGGGGCGACGTGTCTTCGAAAGATCGATAATTGTACCGACAGGAGGACCCTCAGGCAAAGCACGGGGACCAACGACTTTATTTTCTGTTATTGGCCGGACAAATTGAGCAGGAGCCTTTTGTTCTACCACCGGAACCGTCTCAGGAGCAGAAACCTTAACAGCCTCTACCACCTCAGCTGGAGGTGTTACCACCTCAACCTGAGGAACAATCTCCTCCAGTACGGGCTGCTGATGTTGTGGCTCGTGAGCTGAAACCACACTCTCTGGCTCAGACTCTTTTATCATCGTCTCGGGTTCCAAAGACTGAAGGGGCTCGAGAGGAAGCGGAGCTTCAACGGCAAGCACAGGCGCAGCCTCGGCCACAACCTCAACCGCAGGTTGCTCAACCTGAGCCTCTTGAACCTCGACGACCTCGGGAGCTTGACCGGGTTTGGCCCGCCGACGAATGACGCCTGGCTTGATCCGCTTTTCTACGACGTTTTGTTTGTCCTCCATAACACCTCTAAAGCCAAAACCCAGTGGGGGTTAAATAAATTTTGATCGTCTTCTCTGCCTAAGAATCGCCTCATCGAACTATTCGAGCGGAGATTCTACACTTTCTTCACTGCCAAGATCACCTGGCTTTTCCTCGATAAGCCCCGAATGCTCTTCTTGGGCAGATTCAAGGTCGGCGGCGTTCTTCGCCTCCAAAGCCAGCTGAGCAACACGCTCTGCCTCTTCCTTAGCCTTGCGCTCTTGTTCGAGACGCGCTTCTTCTTCGCGAAAATACACAGTGCTAGGACGCTGAGCTTCGGACATCTGAGAGACGGCTTGCGCACGTTCGTGAATATTACGCAACAAGGTCTGATTGATGCCCGGCAAAGTGAGAAAATCCTCCAAGGCAGTGGCAGCCACATCTTGAATTCTTCGAAAGCCGTGGTTGTAAAAAATCGTCGACATGCTCTCTTCGATCTCGAGATCTTTTACCAGGACCATTTTTGCCCTTCGGGTCATTTCTTCGTGCTTAGTCTCATTGAAAATATCGATGTTCCAACCGGTCAATTGAGCCGCCAAACGGACGTTTTGGCCGCGCCGCCCAATGGCTAGACTGAGCTGATCGTCTGGGACGATGATCTCCATGGAGTGATCTTTTTCGTGGATAATTACCTTGGAAACCTCGGCCGGAGCAATGGCATTACAAACGAAACGAGCCGGATCGTCGTCCCAAGTGACGATATCGATTTTTTCGCCACGCAGTTCTTGAACCACACTCTGCACTCGGCTGCCCTTCATACCAACGCAGGCTCCCACGGGATCCACATCGCTATCCTTGGAGTAAACAGCCACTTTTGCTCGATTACCAGTCTCACGGGCAACATTTTTGATTTCAACGATACCCTCGCTAATTTCGGGCACTTCCATAGCAAAGAGCGCTCGAATCAACTCGGAAGACCGTCGGGACAAAATAATCTGAGGACCGCGCATCGACTTGCGAATCTCTAAAAAATAAGCCTGAATACGCTCACCGACCTTGTAGGTTTCGGAAGGAACTTGCTCGGAAACAGGAAGCAAAGCTTCGGTGCGCCCCAGGTCTACAATGATATTGCCCTTTTCAATGCGACGTACGATGCCGTTAATCAGCTCTTTTACGCGATCTTTATATTCTTCGTAAATGATATCGCTCTCGGCTTCTCGGATGCGTTGAATAATGACTTGCTTTGCAGTTTGGGCAGCAATGCGACCAAACTGGTGGCTATCAATTTTTTCGCCCAACTCATCGCCAATTTGAGCCTCAGGGTCCAGCTTACGGGCATCAGCTAAACTAATTTCGGTGGAATCATCGTCTACTTCTTCTACCACGTTATGAAATTGGAAGAGTTCCACCTCTCCGAGTTCTTCGTTGTACTGAGCTTCCAATTCGGTATCGTGCCCATAACGTTTTCGGGCTGCTGACACCATGGCGGATTCAATGGCTTCCACCAGAATTTCTTTCGGGATGCCTTTATCCTTACGAACCTGGTCGAGCACCGCGTTCAAATTAATGAACATGGATTTAACTTCTTTTTTAGCGGTCTTTCTTTTTCTCGGCGGCATAACTCCTACCTTTTTTACCTACTTCGGGCGTTTCGATTGCTTCTTTTTAGTAGATTTCTGAATTTCTTCGGTAGCAAAGAAATCCAAGTTGGCTTTTTTTATTTCTTTCCAAAACAAGAGATGTTCCTGTCGATTTTCTTGAAGTCTTAACACAGGATCTTCGTCCAAGTGCTCGACTCCCAGCAAAACCCCCTTGAAATTATGGCGTCCCGCGACCTCGGAAACCATTTGGATACGCAGCACCTTCCCTTGAGCTTGTAGGAAATGCTCCAACTTGCTGAGCGGCCGATTTAAGCCCGGAGAGGAAACCTCCAAATTGTACTTTCCCTGCAAGTCGGTTTCTACATCCAAAATGGGATCTAAAGCCCGACTAAATCGAGCGCAATCCTCAATTTCGATCCCCGAAGGCTTATCTAAAAACACGCGAAGACAACGTTGTCCTCGCTCGGAGCACTCCTCGGCCAAGAGGATCTCAAATCCCATAGAAGTCGCCAAAGGATCGGCCACTGCAAGCAGTTTTTCAATCGTTACGTTTCTTGACGCCACAAGTCGATTTCAAGGCAAAAAAAAAGTGG
>DALYDW010000006.1:25871-32340 GCA_031972915.1 bacterium | reverse complement strand
TCCCTCGAACAAGAATGTTTCGGATTGGTGGCTTTAGAGGCCATGCAACGAGGAAAACCTGTTTTGGCATCCCGTTACGGCGGCCTTGCCGAAGTCGTCACCGATTCGGTGAACGGCTTTTTACTTCCTCCAGGAAATGCAGATGCCCTTGCCGAAGCCATGATTGTATTAGCAAGCCAACCTCGACTTGCCGTTTCGATGGGAGAAAAAGCTAGATCCATGGCGGAAGAAAAGTTCTCGCTCAATACCATGGCAAATCAATACGAGATGCTTTACCGAAAATGGGCGGCTCAAACCATTACTTCTCTTTGAGATAAACCGCTCTCAAAAAAGTTACTAGAAATCACAATGTCGACACACGGGTAACCACTCGGAAATAAATATCACTGCACCTTTTGTATCAAGGGAGGTTTCCAAGCTCCACTTAAGACGGTGGGCAGAGGATAATAGTCCCTAAGAATTAGAAAAAAACGACCTTGGGGGGCGGGTAGCCAATTACTTTTTTTCTGTTCTTCGGGAGCACTGGATTGAATATAAAGGGTAAGTCCGCCATCGGGATCTTTTTTCAGTTGGGGCAACATCGATGAGTTAATCAAGTAACGATGAATCGGATTAGCTACGAGCAACTGACTAGGAATGCCATACAAGGTGACCGACCAAAACGCGTGCGAAGGTGGCAACTGTCCCGGAGCAAATCGCAAAATATAGCGATATTGAGAAGCATCAAGAGCTTCATGCTGTTCATCAAACTTGTAGGGAAAATACATGGCCTCTTCTTTTGAGTTTCCATAAATACCAGCCTGTGCAGCAGCAGCCCTGATCAAATAATTATTCTTTAAAAACTTTCTAGTCCCAAACCAATCCGCCGAAGAAGTGCCAGCCGCAATGGTTTTGGATATTTGAGCTTGTCCCTCCTGCATGCCCTGCACCATCGCTTCTTTGACTCGAGAATCCAGCGTCAAAAAATCAATTCGGTGTCCAGGTTTGACTCCTATTTTCTGAAATTGGTCGAGTAACTCGATTTCACTCGAAACAGGAGGACACAAAGTTAAGACAAAATTAAGAATGTTAAAAAAATCTAAAGAGCTTTTTTCCTCCGCAATCGTTAAAGGTTTTATAAAGGAAATCGGCGCTGCAGCAGGCGGTGCGGTGCGTCCCGTATAAGACGCCAGCCCCCTTATCTTATAGCCAGACTGTATCTTTTTTACATTTTCTATATCTTCTGGGTTGAATAGCTGAGTTCTGTAAATCAACAAGGCCAGTTCGGTATCGGAACGAGATACTTTTTTGATCCCCGGGGGAATTTCCCCCTTCCATCCCGGACCCACCACCAGAAAATCTCCCCCCTCGTTACCCGTGCTTCGAGTTCCTAGATAATCGAAATTGAAAGTAAAAAGGTCGACCATTTGAACCGAATAATAACGATCGGCCCCGATGGGCGGCAAAGTAATCACAACCGGCTCACTACGCAAATCCAACACGGCTATAGAATAGGGGGTATCCGAGTTTGGGGTTTGGATGGTCTTATCTTCGGGGGTATAAACCCGAGCTGTACTGTGCACTTGATTCATAGCCCCCTGATATTCCGGATTCGATGGATCTACCGAATAGGCGTAAAGGATTCGATAATTATCGACGATAGGGTAACCATAAACATAAGCCTGACGACTCAGTTCTTTAATTTGATTTAAATCCATGCTCGACTTCGCCCACGCTAAACGACAAATCGAAAATAAACTTAAAATGACGATAAAAATTGAAAAACGTCGCATGATCAGCCTCCGCGATAAGCGCATTCTCACAGCTAAAAAACTGTCGGATCTGCAGGACAACCGTTCTTATTAACGACAGCAAGTTTGTCGCATATTTGTATGTGTTAGACCATTCGTTAACAGAATCCCCAACCTCTGTCGTTGCGAAGCCCCGTAAGGGACTGAGGCAATCTCTCCGCAACAAGCACGGCCGGCGCTACCTTGCGCTGTAGTGCTTTGCATCGAGCAGGATGCACCTCATCAAGAGGCCGGAGGCAGCAAAAATTCAAAGGGAGAACTGGGAACAAATTGATCGGAAACCTCTCCCACGTAATTGTTTTTATTCACTAGATCTAATTTCTTAACAGGGGCACCTTCCTGGAAATCTAATCGATCTAAGGAAACCCAAACAATATTTGGACTCATGGTGGATTCGAAAAAATAAACTCGGTGAGTCATGTCACTCACCGTACGCCATCGGGTAGCAGCGATATTGGGCTTCCCGGGCTCGGACACCCCAAAGGGGGCAGAAACATCTCGCATTACACTCAACAAGTAAGCGATATTCTGCTGAAAATTTTCGGGTTTCGGCAAGCCCAGTAAATACGTCGCGGCTCGCACGAAACGATCCGCAGCCTGAGAAGAACCAGGCAAGGGTTGATCACCACCAAATCCACGGTACTTCTTTAAATTCTCCAATTGCTGATTGTAAGGAGGACTGTTGGTCATGACAGTGTACTGTCGGCCATGGTAAATCTGGACCTTACCATCGATAAATTCGATCACAGCAGAATCACCACTGGGGTCGGAAAGAGATAAATGGGCTGTTCCAGGCTTACCTGTATTTCCAATAACAGCTGTCACCAATTGAAAGGGATGCTCTCTCATATGACGAACAGCCGCATCCACCGTCGCAAAATTGTCTAAGAAATATTGAGCCCACAAACTGATGGACATTCCAGGCAAAGCAGGATCTCTTTTTCCGTAATCGGATTCGACCAAATAAAGTAAATTGGCGTTTAAACCCTTTTCATTAATTCCATCGCTAGAGGCAAAATCGTAGATAGGGGCCACAACACTTCCATACTTAGATTTCCATTGCATGGAATTCTTTCCCACGCCGCCCTTTCGCTCTATTCCACGTGGCAAAACCCAAAGATTGGTTTTAGTGTCCTCAAACCAATCCATCGTGCGCCCAACCACGACTCCTTGCCCACTCTCGGACCACAACACCCGGGAACAAGCCTGTCCATCCCTCCAAGCTCCCGTTGTTACCAAGGTGCTCAAACCTAAAAACACGAGCCAAGATTTGAAATATTGCCCCATATTGCCCCCTATTGACGAATGACTGAAAAAATCCGCTTAAGGTTTTAGTATTGAAGCTAAAAAGACTTTCGGTGAGGGCTAAGGATGAAGGTTTTTACGAAGAAAGCAAGCTTCAATTGCACTCTCCACATCCCAAGGCCTGGAAAAAATACCGACCCTTTTTTTAGTTTTAGGGCTAAAACCAAAAAGGGGTAAAAGGACCAAGAGGACTGTAAAAAAATGCGAAAGACAGGAGTCACTATGGGAAAACCTTGGGCTCGCTCTCGGCAGAGCAGAAACCTTAAAAAAAGCTCCACAATCCTAGCCTTGATGGGTTTTCTTGGACTCAATGTCTTCCTACAAATGCTTGGAGGAAAAGTTACCTTTCCCGAGATCTCCGGATGGTATCAACAACTCAACAAACCTCCATGGACTCCTCCGGGAATCGTTTTTGGACCCGTATGGACCTTGCTTTATATCAGCATGGCAGTAGCAGCTTGGAGGGTCTGGAAAAAAGTAGGGCTCGTCCATCGGGCGATGGGACTCTACTTTCTCCAACTGTTATTGAACACCTTATGGTCTTATCTCTTTTTTTGGGGGCATTCCATCGGACTCGCACTGCTCGATTTGGTTTTACTCAATTTAGCAGTTCTTATGACTAGCCTTAATTTTTGGCGAATCGATCGGGGGTCAGGCCTATTGTTTATACCCTACGCAGCATGGGTAATGTTTGCCTGCACCTTAAACTGGAAACTTTGGACATTAAACCCTTAAACATTTTTTAGGCACTTGTCCCATTTTAAAAACCAACCTGCACTCGCTTGGGATATTTTTCTAGGACGGCCTTATAACGATCCAGTTCATCCATTACCGGCACCAACATAGGCAAATGACGAATACCGATCGAATTATCCTCTTGTGGATTGGTATAAAGATTAAACATCATCGTACCCGCGGAAGGCTCGATGGATCCCGTAAATCCACCGATGTTGCCTTGTTGAGTGAAGGCATTGCCTACCTGACCCAAGGTCATTAATTTGAACTCATCAATGCGCACGGCGGAAAGTTGATCGTTCCAAAAATACAACATACTACGACGATTGGACTCTCCATGATCAGCTAATAAAAAGGATGTTTGATCAACTCCATCGATATAAGTTGTGGGAGGAATCAAACTGGATACTTGCCCTCCCGGTTTTCCAGCCAAGGAAAGGGCTGTGTTAAAAATATCTCCGAGATAAAACAATCCGTCGGATTTTCTGGGCTCGATCATCCCTTTCCAATAAGCAAAGGTGGGAACCCGCATTCCTCCTTCCCAGGTAGAACCCTTGGCTCCACGAAACGGTGTCCGTCCATGAGGTGGGATCTCACGTTCTGGACCGTTGTCCGAAGTAAACACAATTAAGGTGTTTTCCAACTGTTTCGTCTCCTCTAGAACTCTCACGAGACGAGCAAAAATATCATTCATCTCCAAGAGACAATCGCTAAAAGTGGTCCGCGCCGGAGAACGCCCTTGGTAATAACTATTGGGATAATTATCGAAATGACAACCTCGGGTACCGTAGTACAAAAAAAACGGCTGGCTCGAATGAGCCATACGACGCAAAAAAGCCTCCCCATAGGCCGCCCAATGCTGATCCAAATCCTTCATATATTCAGGGGTGATGGTTGCAATAGAATCAAGCTTTCCTCCCTTGATCGCATGCACATCGTCTTTACTAAAAGGCAGTCGTTCCATGTATTGAGTACGAGCGGGACTCAGCGCCACTTCGGGATTGTAGTGAGGGTCACGCCATTCGGTATACATATCAGAAACACTGAGAAACCCGCGAAAATCATCAAAGCCGACATTTTGCGGTTGAGAGGCTTCGTTCTCGCCCAAATGCCATTTTCCGATAGCCTGAGTCACATAACCCAACTGAGACATCAATTGGGCAAGACTAGTCAGCCCCTCCATTCCTCCAGGCATACCGTACATCGGCGGAATTAAAATACCGTGATGCACCGGATGTTGTCCGGTGAGAATGGTGGCTCGAGTGGGAGAACAACTCGGCGTAGAGTAGGCCGAGGTAAGGATTAATCCCTCGGCGGCTATCTTATCGACGTCGGCAGTGGGATTTCCCACAGCAACACCGCCACCGTTAAAACCAAAATCCATCCATCCAACATCGTCCAACAAAAAGATAAAGACATTGGGCTTTTTGCCAAATTTTTTTTCGAGGGCCGCCAATCTGTCCCTCACCTGGGCTTCTTGCCCAGGATGAATCATCATGGGTTCCATATTCTCAGCCACAGGGGTGGCGGATGAGGCTAGATATTGATTAGGCTGATCATAGCCAGGCTTTCCTTCTCTCTTGATGGGACCGGAAGGTCCCGAAGCACCCGAAACATTCGTGGGATGGGGAGAGCCTTGTGCTACGCTCTGAGAAACGGCACTGGGCTCTGCGATTGTCGTGGAATCAAAAGAGGGGGGAGCGGATCTTTTTTGACTCGGTTCCTGGGAGTGACATCCTAGAATCATGAAAAAAAGGCTGGAGAGAACGACGCCCCTGCCCAAAAAATCTACGAAGCCCCGATTCATTCTTCACCCCCTTTTTGTATTACGCTCAATCGGCCTTAGTTTTGGCCTTGACCTAAGGACGTCGCCTCTCGGGAAACAACACCGGAAACACGCGGAAAAACGCCGTCTTTAGGAGATTTCACCAAACGAAATCCAATATGGGAAGAACCCGTATCAGGAGCGGTCCCACGACGTGCACTCGGACGATAACTCTCACAATAAGACGCATGGCAAAGAAAGGATCCGCCTTTGATAACTCGCTTCGGGGTATAGGGTTCCAAAGGATCCAAACTGGACTGGGGTCCTTGAGGATTTTCACAAAGTCCCCGACTAGATTGTTCTTCGAAAAAATCCGCCCGATACCAATCTTGAGTCCATTGCCAGACGTTTCCCGCCATGTCGTACAGTCCATAAGCGTTAGCGGGAAACACTCCCACCGGCGAAGTTCTCAAATAACCATCTTCGTTTTTAGGCCGATAAGGAAAATCACCCTGAAAGGTATTGGCCATGATACGACCGCCTGGCATAAATTCATCTCCCCAAGGATAGCGCTTAGCTTCTAAGCCTCCGCGTGCGGCATATTCCCATTCGGCCTCGGTGGGCAGACGCTTTCCCGCCCATTGGGCGTAAGCGATGGCATCATCCCAGGACACCTGAACAACAGGATGCCGTTCTCGACCATTCAAATTACTGTGAGGACCTTCGGGGTGTCGCCAACTAGCGCCGGGAACCCAAGTCCACCAGCGGGCAAGATCGTCAAGAGGAACTGCGTGAGAAGGCGGAGTAAAAACCAAAGCACCCGGAACGAGGAGTTCGGAGGGGGGCGGAGGTGTCCCAGGGGGCAGCTGTGTTT
>DALYDW010000006.1:20019-25861 GCA_031972915.1 bacterium | reverse complement strand
ACCATCCACCTTTACACGATGGGCGGGACGCTCATTAGGCATACTGCGACGATCGTTAGTTCCCATGGAAAACTCCCCAGCAGCAATCCACTTCATGCCATGAGGCCCGCCATGATGCTTCGAATCTGAGGAGTTTGGATCGCAAGACATACACGCGAAAACAGCCACTAGGGCCAATACTCCCAATAGAACTCTTGAAAATGAGATCATAAAAAATTTCAGAAGAAAAAATAGAAGTGGATTGTGGGAGAACTCCATGCAACTTCGCAATGAAAAACTCTTCTTGGCTTGTTTTTAGAAGAATTGGATTTTTTTGCTTTTTTGATTTTTATTTTATAGGAGAAGGTTCTCTGCCTGTATTGTGTTGGATCCCAAAAACTTTCCGACAAGGAGCCTTATGATCACTCTTTACGGCAATCAATTTTCTGGTCCTAGCAATAAAGTCCGTTTTCTTCTCCATGCCCTGGAGCTAGAGTACCACTACCACTCCGTTAATATGATGGCTGGGGAGCATCGTAGCCCAACGCATTTAAGACTTCATCCCGCCGGAAAAGTGCCCGTTCTGGTCGACGGGGATTTTATTCTCTTTGAAAGCAATGCAATGCTCCGCTATCTCGCTGATAAAAACGCATCTTCGTTCTATCCAAAAGAACTCAAGGTTAGGGCCCTGGTCGAACAGTGGTTGGATTTTTCGTCCCTCCATATCGCCACAGCATTGAACAAAGTATTCATCAATCGAGTGGCCTACAGTGTGATGGGATTGCAAAAAGACGAGCGAGCCCTGCAGGAGGGCCTGGGCCTACTCGATCGTTTTCTGCCCGTTATAGAAGCTCAATTACAAAAAAATAAATTTCTTCCCGGACCAGATATGAGTTTGGCTGACTTCTCCCTTCTATCCGCCCTAGATCCGGCAGAAGCGGCATCCATTGATCTATCGCTCTACCCCCATTTAAAGCGCTGGCAAGAATCTTTGCAGGCCATGCCTTTTTATCAAAAGTGTTATCCGAGCTATGCACTGATGTTGAAATCCATAAGCTCTCAAAAAAACTAAGTCGCTTTTTTATTTTAGAAGGCCCACCATGAAAATCACTGATTACCTTTCTCCCTCTTTGTTCAAGAATAAAACCGTTTTTGTCACTGGAGGTGGCAGCGGCATCAACCTAGGAATCGCCAAAAATTTTGCCGCACTTGGAGCCAATCTTAGCCTTTGCGGACGCACTCAAGAAAAATTAGACCTTGCCGCTGCGGAACTTCGAGCCCTAGGCGCTCAGGTTTACACCCAAAGCGCTGACGTACGAAATTATGAGCAACTTCAATCGGCCATCGAACAAACCCAAAAAAAACTAAGCCCAATCGATGTCTTGGTGTGCGGAGCTGCAGGAAATTTCCCCTGCCCCGCCGAAGCCTTGAGTCCCAATGGATTTAAGTCTGTCATCGACATCGACCTGCTCGGAGCCTTTAACGCCAGCCGAGCTGCCTTCGAACAACTCAAATCAACTCGAGGTTGCATTCTTTTTATCTCAGCGGGCCAAGCCATGATTCCTTACGCGCTACAAGCCCATGTCGGAGCGGCCAAAGCGGGCATTGACAACTTGATGCGAAATTTAGCTCTGGAGTGGGGGCGTTACGGCATCCGAAGCAATAGCATCGTTCCAGGGCCCATCGAGGGTACCGAAGGAATGAAGCGTCTGGCTCCAGGCGATTTAGGAGATAAATTACTCAAAACCATTCCCCTGGGGCGCTTCGGTAATTTAGATGATATCGGTCAAACTTGCGCTTTCTTGGCCTCTCCTATGGCAACTTACATTACAGGTAGCCGCATCGTTGTGGATGGGGGACAAAATCTTCCCGGATCTGGAGAATTTTTCAGCATTATGATGAATGCGATGGGAGGCGCCTAGCTTCGACGATAAGGCGGAGTGCTGCTTTCAATTTGACGGTATCAAACACTAGCCTTTTCGTTGAGGAGCAGTCTCAAAACGAATATCTCCAAGCAGGAAGACGCAAAACCGAACCGACTTTGGTAATGAGCCAGGCCGAGGTCAAGGCAGCTAAAATCCACGTAACTAAAAAACTTCCCCCGTAATGTCCTTGCAGAGGCGTTCCCACGAGCATAAAGAAACTAAGAGAAAGCCCGGCCAATAGCGAATAAATCCACCACGATCTTTCCCGGAGTACGGCTAACTCAGACTTTTTCAGGACTAGCACTAAAACTAAGGCACTAGACCCCAAAAAGATCGAACCACAAAAAGCAGCACAAAACAGTGGATGCAGCCTCATCAAAACGTAAAGCGCGCTTGTAATTCCCTCACCTAGAGGCCCAACATTGAATTGCGGACAAAAACTCAATGTCAAGGTAGCCACCAGAGCGTGAATCAAAATTAATTTAAGAAGTAAAACGCTTCGGTTCGTTCTGAGGTCGCTCGCCACTCCCGCCAAGATACGCTGATTTAAAAACTCAGGCGGCTCTTGTTGGACACAGCTCTTAAATTGTTCGAACTCTTGTTTCATGAATTCTTCTTTAAAATTTCTTTACGCAATTTCTTCAAGGCTCGCGAAACGCGCTGCCTCACGCTTACCGGATTTATCCCAAGTCGTTCGGCGATCTCTTCGAAAGAGATTTCTGCTTCGTAGCGCCATTCAAGCAACTTTCGCTCTTCCTGACTCAGCTCCCGCCATGGAATTTCGATAGGAGCATCGCCGACCGGGTCTGCCGCCGCCTCAAACTGCTTGAAAGACTCTAATCCTTTTTTGAGTCGGCCTTCTTTTCTGAAAGCATCCACCATAACGCTGCGAGCAATCACAAAAATCCAAGCAGAAAACTTAAACTCGGGATCGTATCGAAACCGAGTACGATGCAGTCGAATCCAGATATTTTGAAAGACATCGTCTAACAAGGCTCCCTCGAGGCCTCGCTTTTTCAAATAGCCGTAAAGGCGCGCACGATACCGCTCATAAAGCCGAGTAAAAGCAACCTCTTCGCCTCCCCGATAGCGGGACATTAAATTTTCGTCAGTCTCTTGCAAATCCATCATGGAATACGAAGCAACTCCCTGATTTGTGACTGTGAAAGCATAAAAAGATTTTTTGTAACCGGAGGTCACAAAAAAAGCCACTAGGTCGTACTATTCGACAAAAGGGGCTCGACTCTACACCGTTATATAACTGCCCCAATGAAACGCTTAATCAGAAGGAATTCTTATGAAAAAATTATTAGCCATCATGGCATTATCAATGTTCTTTTCGGCTCCAGTCTTCGCCGGAGAACACTGCTCTTGCGACACAAGTTGTAGCAAGGCTTGTGCAAAGGGAAAGGTAGAAACCTGCCAATGCGAACATGCCGACTGCAAGGATTGTAAGTGCGCCAAAGAACAAAAAGAGCAAAAAGGACAAAAATAGGTTCTCTTATCTTTCAGGCTCCCCGGAATCGATCCGGGGAGCCTTGAGGATTGAGCCTCCAAAACAGACAAAATTAGCCTTACCGCTAGCCTGTGAGACTTGGTCTCGAGTTCAGTCTGGGAAACTACACAAAGTTCTTTCGTTTGATTTTATCGAGAATGATTTTCTCGGGAGTCAAGGGGTCTCGGGGATTGACCGAAAAAAAGGACTGTTGTTCACAACGTCTTTTGTTTTGAATTAACCAACGCAAAATATCCGCCAAACCTTTATTCTTTTTATCCTTGAAGAAGGGATCATTCTGAAGAGCGTCTCGGGCCTTCTTTAAGGCTCGGGATTCGGAAGCGTCGTTTTCTTTTACTCCGTAATCAGGCAAATCGTATTTCTTGATATCCTCGGGCAATACTCCCAAAAATTTAACATCAGGAGCACTGAAGTCGGCATTGCGGATCAGGCTAGCCGCCGATCCGGCCTTTAAGGTTCGGAAAATGTTTTGAATCGTGTACGCGTC
Organism: bacterium; assembly: GCA_031972915.1. Lineage (GTDB taxonomy): Bacteria > UBA10199 > UBA10199 > DSSB01 > DSSB01 > DALYDW01. The sequence continues at coordinate 21,954 of DALYDW010000006.1, read as the reverse complement.
GAGGTCGCCAAAAAAATAACAGGGGATTTTAAGTTCGTCTTGGATCAACTTAGTCCAACCTCGAACCGCATTAGAGGGAACCCCCTGAGCTCCTAAAAGAATCACCGGGTGCCGCTTGGTAAAGCCACTGTTTACCAACGTGTTGGCGGTACCTTCCGATTCGACAATCAAGCAAAAATCAATTTTGTTTTTGGCCTTTAACCGCAAACTCTGAGGGCGATTCTTGGGTTGAAAAGGTGAAGTTCCCAAACTTGAAAGGTCGATGGTGGCCTTCGTGCCATCGGGTAAGGTCTCAGTCACCACCAGATGTTGACTGTAAGTTTGCCCACCCCTGTCGTTGGCAAAACAGTTTAAATCCTCTCGGTAGCATTCCATCATCTCACAAATAAAATCGATGATGGCGTCGCTCTCGTCTTGATCATCAAAATCGAGTGGCTTCAAGGCAGGATCATGCTTTATTTCACCTTTGGAAATATAATAAAGTTCGCGTTTGGTATTCGTGGCGCCCACCTCCAAATTACGCAAAATCAATTCAAGCATGAATACGGCCCGGGACATCTTTTGCACCGAACTCACATTAAGTTCTGTTGCCACTTTTTTATCACCGGGAGTCAGATACCCCACCTTTGGATCGTAGAAGGAATTGTCCAACGAACACTTGGTGGCCGACAACACAGGGCGCCGGGCACGCTCCAAGTCACGCAACAAGCGTTCGCACATCTCAACGGAAAGTTTTTTAACATCGACATCGCTGGCCATGGTGTCACTTCTTTTTTCGAGAGGATTTTTTCTGCAAAGAACCTTTTATCTCAGGAAAAAGCTCTTCCTGTTTTTTTTCGGAAACGGAAACTTGGGCTCGCTGGGAAGTCCCTCTCACCTTTTTAAGCTTTGGAGAGAGCTCCGAAACTCCATCCCCCAGGGGAAGAATTCCCCCGGCCTGTTCCATTTTCATCACAGCCGCTTCCGCATGCTCAATGGCAATCTGCAATTCCTGCTCGGCCAAGGCCGCATCACGACCCAAGATCTTCGCCAAGCCTTCCAAAGCCTTAACGCGCCGCTCTTTGGCGGAGCGAGTAATGCGACAAGCGCCATCGACAAGAATCGGCGCAAACATTTCGATGTGCTGACGCTTCTTCTCTAAATCGGCTTCTTTGGTCTCGCGTCGAATGTATTTGGAAAGACGTTGCCCCGCCTGAATGAGGGTACGGCGAATTTCCTCGACAAGTTCATCGCTGGCGTCGACGGTTTCCTTTGAGGCGTTCTTAAACTTGATGAAAGGCGATACCACGCTCACCGCCATAATATAGGGTCCCATGGGCAGGCTCGACTTAGGTTGGTTAAGTCCATAAGAGCGCCAATTGACGGACACAACGGCTTGAGTCATGGCACAGGCGGATTTATCAAACTGCAGAGGAACTCGGTTGGCGAAACGGAGCAGGGTGACCGGTTCGTCCTCGACCTTTCGATCTAACAAACGGGCAATCGCCACCTCCACTAAGACAGGCTTAAAATCGCAAATTGCCGGCTTTCGGGATACCACAGAAAAAAAGTCGACCTGCCCGACTCGCTGAATGCTTTTTGCCAAGGCAGCCTCTCCGATGCTCAAAACAGAATGAGTGGAAGGGGCCATCAACTTCACTTTTTGCAAAGCAGCAAAAACTTTTTTAAAATCGTCCTCTTTGATTTTATCGACGCTAGTGTCGATCAAAGTCTGGGAGAGTCCTTCTTTTTTCATCTCCTGTAAAACCCCGTCGGAGATTCGAGAAAATCCTTTTTTTAACCATGTTCCCACAGAAACGCGCCCGAAGAGATGGGAATGGGCGATAAACTCTCCCAACTTCATTGTGTGTGGATGAGGAGGTGTGGCCTCCGGAATTTGAGGGATTTGCTCGGTCACCCTCTCAATGAAAACTTCGTCCTGATCGAGAACTTTGT
>DALYDW010000006.1:0-20009 GCA_031972915.1 bacterium | reverse complement strand
CAAAGTAGTGCCGTTGAGATAGGCTAACAAGCCGCCTTCGCCATTGAGTTGAATACGCGCATCGATGACGAACTCACAAACCAGGCCATGGGGCTTATGCCAATCAAGACTTTCCTTCGATTTCATGAGGCCACGATTGTGCTTGATATCTACCTCGACGACACAACGAACCGCCTTACGCATTTTAGCAGTCTTCGTCAGAATGGTGGCTCCACGCGCACTCGTCAATTGAGCCCAAGTCGTGGCCGCTGAAATTCCAATTCCTTGTTGGCCACGACTGCAACGACCGCGCCCAAACTTGGAACTTGCCAAATATTCACCAAAAACCTTGACCACATCTTCGACTTCGAGACCTGGACCATTGTCCTCCACACGAACGCGGATCGAATCTGCGTTTTTTGCCGTACCCTCGCCCACTTTTTCGATCGTCACAAAGATTTCTGGCAAGATGCCAGCATCCTCACAGGCGTCCAAAGAGTTATCGACCGCCTCCTTGATGGTGGTCAAGGCAGCCTTGGTATAGGAGGAAAAGCCCACCTGTTGGAGATTTTTAGAAAAGTATTCGGCGCTACTGGCGGAGGTAATGGGAGGAGTCTTAGCCATGGCTGGCCTATAAAGTGGAAAATATTTTTAAGATCAAGAAACTTGTGGAAATCGCTTCCCTTACCCCTTCCCCCTTTCTCCCCTCATCTTGGCCCTTTGAAAAGAAAAAATAGGGAGAAACTGGAAGAATAGGTTGAAAAACTTTAAGCTATGCCCGTGATTAAACTACTTTGCACTTTTATCAGCCTTGTCGGGTGCTTAACCGCCGCTAGCGCCCTATACGGCCGTTACCGTATCTTGCCCGCCTTTCTTACGGGACCACAAATCTGCAAACAAGAAATGGGCGGTTGCCAAACGCTGTTTCGTAGCCCCCAAGCAGCTTTACTAGGCGTGCCCAACGCTGCATTGGGTTTGATTTTTTACTGGGGAGTCATCGTTGGCCTATGGCTTCACTGGCCCTGGATACTCTTGGAGTTGGGGGCCGTTATCGCCTTAGGAATGAGCGTATATCTGGGAATCTATCTGCTACGGAAAGGGCTGCAATGCCGAGTTTGCTGGCTCGGCCACGGGGTTAACACTTTGTTATTTTTTCTGCTACCCATCGAAGCAGCACTGCGTTGACCCCTGTAAACCTTGTGCACCTCAGTGACGCTTGCGGTGAGCAAAACCGATGTTACCGCCGATGCCCACCGTAAGCATCGGCTCCACCCCCTGGGGATGAAGCAACATGCGACACCCCACGTTGAGCAACATTCCCCCAGACAATTTGCCAATCTTCAACTGCAGCCCCCCACCGACAAAGCCGCGCACCTGGCGACGACTTTGCGTTTTTTCTAGCTGAATCTCGGACTCTGTCACAGAGGCCTCGAAAGGTCCTACATGCGCAACAGGAGGGGCCTCGGGATTTTCAGAATGTAGCTGGGCGCGATCCGAGAGATACAATTCCCTTCCCTGCACCCCGCCTTGTACCTGAGGACCTAACCAAATTCGCCCCCCACCCCCCAGTTGCCACAAGATCCCAGCGTAAAATGCGCCTGAAAAGATCCAAGAAGAGGTCGTCAAACGCTGCCCCGAAACCAACGTACGCTTTCCATCAACAACAGGATCGATAGAATCGATGTAGGCACCGTGCTCTGCCTCGACCTCTTGCAAGGTTAGGGGGCGACTCCCTTGGTCGGGCACGCTTAAGGCGGCTGCGATATCCACACCTAAACTAAAAATCTTGGGTGATCGGTACACACCCGCATCGGGCCTTCGCCCCATTAAACCATCCCTCAACATCACCGCTGGCTGAAGATGGACGCCGATTTGTTGGGTATTTTTTTCCGAATCTATCGCAAAGCGACGCGGTCCGATATTTCCCTCAAGCACCAAAGACAAAGGCAAGTCAAACCAGAGGACTTTTTCCCAAGAATCCTCTTGGTTCTCCCTTTGCGAAATCTCCAGCGCTGTTGAGTCAGAGGAGTCGGTCTCAGCAGAACTCGCTGGCGGCGGGCCCTCCAGGCCTTCTGCTCGAAGCTCAGTTGGGACCATTTTGTCACCTAGAGAAACAGCCAAAGGCCCAGCAGGAGGAGTCATGCAAAAATCCTAAAAAATCGGAGTATTGAAATTAGTAAAAACACACCAGATCAAAATTGAGCCAAGCCGGTTCAACTTGCCAAGACTAACTGTTTCTCGGGTCTTACTCAGGAAGGTTTCGAATTTTATCAAAGGCTTCGGCCTTCATAGCACTTTTCGAATATTTGCAATTCAGGAAAACAACAGGTTTTTTTATGAACCTTTACACCCCATCTAACATCAACTAAGGGGGAGCATAGTTTTGTACTTACTTTTAAAAACTTATGTACAATTAAAAATCCTCAACGGATCAGAAACAATAAAAATCCAATTTACCGGGAAGTGAAAATATGAAACGAATTTTATCAAGCCTGGCGCTGACCCTGCTGTCCGCCGCGATTTTACCCTCACAACTTTATGCCTTTAATCCCACCGCCAGTTTTAAGGTTCGCGACGGCCTCAACCCACCCACAGATATTAAATCCCCCGATCCTCTCTCTTCGCTACCACGAAACACATTTAACAACATCGTCAATTCTTTGGATATTCCAGGAAAAGATACGGAGGCCTTTATCGAACCCAGCGCTGAGCAGTTGGCCAACATGACCACCATCGTCCAAGAAATTCTTGAAGGAAAAATTCCGGACCAGTCCTTGCTCGATTCGGTCGACTACACGCTTTACAACATCACCTCTCAAGGAGTCGAAAGGCTCGCCCTGGTGCATAACGCCAATAACGGGGGAACCTTCTTTTTTAACCTTTCAACACCTTCCGATGTGGTCATCCAAGCACCCCACCCCATTTACGAAGAACTGACTGTAGAAGAAGGGGCCAACTTCTTCACCAACCTTAACGCGATGGCCTTTATGATTGCCGGAACTCACCGTTGTGCCAATGCAGATTTTACCGATTGCGATGGCTCAACCGAGGTATGCGGCGGCCCCAGCTTTCGAGTTTCCGATGTTGCCCATTATCCAGCCAATTACTTTCACCAGGTCACGATGACCATCGCCGACTTTGTACCTTCAAGATTCGTCCAATTGCACGGCTTCAAGTCGGTCAACGCCGACGTCATCGTTTCCACCGGAAACACCGACGACTTCCCCAATAACGTCTTGGTGAACCGATTAGCAGCCAACTTGGATGTTGAGTTTCCTGGAAAAGACGTCCGCAGTTGCAACCGTGCGGGCGACAACGACGACAACCTTTGTGCCGAAGTTAACTTGCAGGGCCGCTACCTCAACGGCAGCGCCAATGCCTGTTCAAACTCTGCTCCCAATACAAGTCATCGCTTTCTTCATATCGAACAACACGTCGATTTCAAGGATCCCGCCAACTGGCCCAAGATCCTCTCAGCCTTACAACTCGCTTTGTAAGAATTTTGAACAATAAGTTATCGCCCTGCGGTAGCCCCTAAATGGGGTTATCGCAGGGTTCTTCACAAGACCAAGTGGCCTCGCAATGAGACTGCTCTTGACGTGGATCTCTCACACCACCCTCCCGCAAACAAGGCACCAGAGGGTAGTTTTTTAAAAATTCATCAATATAAGTTTTTGAGCGGCAATCCCCCGAATCACCAGGATTGACCTTGCCAACTTTTCGATGCGGCAAAGTAAACTTTTTATCGGGATGGGTGCACTCACAATGGACCTGCACCGTCTTACAACCCTGTTCTGCTAAAGCCTGAGTCGGCAAGACAGCCCACAGTCCAAAAACCATAAAGGCAGTCCCGAAAAAAGCTCGTAAAAAAACTGGCATAAGAGATCCCCCTTCGTGGGGAAATTATCCTCTGAAACAAAAGACGAGCTCTAGAATTTTTTAAGACCGATCTAAAAAACCTCAGTGTCGTGTCTTACAGACAAGCCCTTTCTTGAGTCAAAAAACGGTGGGAGGGAAAGAGGTAAGGCGCTCAAGGTAGGGATACACTGGAATGCACCTTCCCCTCCCCCATCCCACACACCCTCGAATCCTCCCCGTAAAATCCTCTACCGTTAAAGGCTCTGTCATTCCCTCGAGAAAGAAACGGGAGGACCTTTCGGCCCTCCCGCCTTTTTACCTTACCCAGAAGGTCCCGCGGCGTTTTACTGAATGCCGCGAGAGCTTGGACACTCTCAGAACAACCAGGATCGAAAAACTCAAGATCCACAGCAGAGACCAAGCTTCCACCCCTTGGCCCCGCACAAGCTGCAATTGACAAGAGCCCGCTCCAGATCCCTCCAGAACCGTACCGGGAGGCAAGGGCTCTTGTCCCTCTAAGGTCAAGGCATCGGCTGTTGTCGTATTGTTCGCCAAGCGTGGATCCTCGGTCTGACTCGACACGCTGGCAAGGTTACTCAACACGCTATCGATTTCACCCATGGGGGTGAGATTCACGGTCACAGTCACCTGTGCCTCCGACTCCATATCCCCCAGCTCACACTTGATCAGCGTATTGGTTTCCGAGACCTGTTCTATTTCGCAAGCTCCAGCATTGTTAGACTGAGCCGTCACCGATTCCACCTGGCCCGAGATTTGATCCACAACCCACACCTCATCGGCGCGATCGGGCCCATGATTCGTCACGACCAAGGTGTATTGCACCGGCTGATACTGCTGAACAGGGTTGGCATCGATATTTTTAAAGATCTCCAAGTCGGCCTGCCGCGGCAACACTCTCACCTGGAAGGCATCGGCATTGTTTTCGGGGGCAGGATCCAAAATACCTCCACCCACCGTTGCAAGATCACTCAAGATACCAGGCAAGTCGGTCACCACTTGATAGGTCACTCGCACCGCCGCCCCTGCGGCCAAGGCGGGAACCTCACAGGTAATCAGGCCTTGATCCGCTCCCTGACAAGACCCACCTCCCGCAATGGCGATGTTGTTAATTTCGGTAAAAGGACCCGAGGTGAAATCGCTGATCACCACCTCCGTCGCCGTTTGGGGCCCGTGATTAGTAATCAGCAAGGTATAGGTGACCGTATCCCCGGCCTTGACCTCTGTTTGGTCAGCACTCTTATCAATTTCCAAATCGGCCAGCTCCGTCACCTCGACCGGCAAATTAGCGGAGATTGTATTGTTAGCCAAATTGGGATCGGAAATATCGGTCGATACCGTAGCAAGGTTGAACCAGAAACCCGATTGATTAGGGCTGACGTTGTAGGTAAAAACCACGCTCCCTTGGGCTGGAATATCCGGCAAAGCGCAACTCATATTATTATCATCAAACAACACACAAATCGCCGGATCACTAATATTCTCAAAGGCCGTAAAGGGGCCCAGGTTCATATCTGTAACTGCGACATCCGTCGCCGTATTCGGGCCATCGTTGAAGACCTGAATCTGATACGTAACCATGTCTCCCACACTCACCGGTTGGGGCGTGAGGACACTTTTGACGATGCGCAAATCGGCCCGCAAAGCTCCTACCACGGAGGCAACAGCCGTATTATTGGACTGATCAGGATCCACGGTCACCGTGGTATCCACTGAAGCTACATTGTCTACCTGGCCTTCGTCGGTCAAAGTACCCACAACCGTAAAGCTGAAGGTATCGCCAGACCCGAGCTTTCCTTCCTCTGGAGTACACACCAAGGTCAAGAATGGCTGGGCCACAGCCGGCAACGACGGAGTCGTCTGACACTGTGCCCCTGACTCTCCTTGCACTTCGACAGACTGCACTTCGATAGGACCAGTCATTAAATCGGTCACACGTAGACCTTGGGCTGCAAAGTTTACGGGATCCAAGTTCTTCACCGTCACCGTAAAGGTTACAGATTCCCCACGAACGGCCTGAGGATGATCAACGGTTTTGGTGATGCTCACATCGACCGCCTGCGGCACCCCTAGGGTACTGGCCACGGCCGTATTATTGGAGGGATTAGGATCTTGAGTCCCGCTGGATGCGACCGAGGCCGTATTGTCCACCTGACCATTACCCGTGACGTGCCCCACCATCGTGATCGTCATAGAGCTGCCCGCCGCGAGATTTCCTCCACTAGGAGTACAAACACTGCTAAAGGCCGGCGGAGAATTTCCCGCATTGGGCGAACAAGTTCCTCCGCCACTCACCGTCATCGAATCTATTTTAAACGGCCCCGTAAGCAAGTCACTGACCGTCACTCCCTTGGCCTGAGCTGATCCCTGATTGGTAACCACAACGGTAAAAGTCACAGCCTCATTAGGATTGGCCTGCGGCAAGTCCACCTCTTTGAGGATGGAAAGATCCACTTGAGTGGGTACCGCCACCGCTGAGGCCACCGAGATATTATTGGATGCATTTGGATCGGTACTGGGAGAATTTCCTGTTTGTGGATCCGCCGTATCCGTCACTACCGCTGTATTTTCAATTTGCCCCACACCGTCAATGCGACCCACCAAGGTGATGATCTCCGTATCCCCTCCGTCCATAGGACCGATAGTGCAGGAGAACACCGCCGGCGAAGTTACTTCCGGCGGTGCCACAGGGTTACAAGTTCCTTGAGTAGATACTAAAGAGGTCACCGTGAAGACACCCTGAGGAGCAATCAATTGGTCGGTCACCACCACGTTGGTCGCGGCCGCTCCAGAATTGCGTACCGTCACGGTGAAAACCACCGTATCTCCCACACTGCTTCCCTGAGAGATATCCACTTCTTTGACCAAAGAGAGATCCGCTTCTTGCCCTGTACCGTTCACATCGGCCGTCGCTGTATTATTGGTCAAATCGGGATCGGAGGTAACTTCGCTTCCTACGGATACCGTATTACTAATTGCGCCCACTCCCGTCACCTGACCTTCGACTTGCACTACGGCGCTAGAACCACTGTTAAAATTTCCCGTATTACTACACTTCACCGTCGTGATATTTCCCACCACGACAGCAGGAGAACAAGTCCCACCCGCAGGAGGAATTACATTACTTACCGAAAAAGGACCTGAAACCACCTCGGTGAATTGGGCTTGCCCGGGAGGCAGAGTCGCCGGCCCAAGGTTCTCCACAGTGGAAATAAAGGTCACAGTCTCTCCCACATTGGCTTGAGGAGGATTAGCTTCTTTGATCACGGATAAGTCGGCCTCTTGTTCGTTGCCAACCACCGAAGCCACCGCTGAGTTATTGGAAAGGTCAGGGTCTTGCGTAGGGGCCTCGGTACCTAAATCGGCCACCGAGGCAATATTATCGACTTGCCCCAGATCGACTACCTCACCGCTAATCACAAGAGTCTCCGTTTCTCCCGGACCGAAGGCTCCTAAATCACACTTCACCACAATCACGGGAGGATTACTCTCATCTACGCTACAACCCGTAGGAGCCACGACATCACTCAACGGCCCACTGATGACATCGGTGAGTCGAACCTCACTAGCCGTATTAGGCCCATCATTCACAACCTGTATCGTAAACTCCACAATGTCGCCGATGCTGGCATTGGGATTGTCCACGGATTTAGTCACACTGAGATCAGCAAGCTGGGCTGTCCCATTGACGGAAGCTACCGCCGAATTATTGGAAGGATTTCGATCCACCGCATCCAAACCGCTAATGCTCGCCAAATTATCGATCTGTCCCAAACCGGTTATCTCGCCCGTATAAGTCACAGCAAAACTTCCCACCGGCAACAAGGCAGCACTGCAAGTGACCACGGTAACCGTTGGATTCAAGGGGGCGGGCGAAGCGTTACAAACTCCCCCTCCTGGTACAACAAAATTGCCAATGTTGGAGATGGGACCCGAAACATGATCCGTAACAACCACATTCTTCACAGCCTCGGGGCCAGGATTTGTTACGACGAAATTGAAGGTCACGGTTTCACCGACCGACGCCGTCGTAGGACTCACACTTTTAGTAATAGAAAGATCCACAACAGGAAGACTCGTGATAACACTCGCCACCGCTGTATTGTTGGACATATTGGAATCGGCCGTACCATTGGAAGCAACCGAAGCGAGATTATCGCTCTGCCCTCCAGCCAACACGGTGGCCTTCACTTCTAGTAATGCCGAACTCCCAGCCGCAATCGTATGGGTGTTTCCTGGATTACAATCGATGATCAGTGGAGTTGGAGCCGGGCCCGCCGCAGGAATACAAGTACCACCCGTTAAAAGCGTGGCCGAATCAAATTGCATGGGCCCACTCATAATGTCCGAGATATTGACCCCCTTGGCATCCACCCCAGGACTCGTATTGCTAACCCGAATGGTGAAAGTCACTTGTTCGCCAATCTTGGCTTGTGGCTTGTCCACGCTCTTGACGATTTGAAGATCAGCCCTTTCACGATTCACAGCAACATTGACCGCCGCTGTATTATTGTCGGAAACAGGATCGGCAATGGGCGCAAGCACCGTCGCCACATTCGACAACACGCCTTCGGCATTTGCTTTCACCGAATAAGTAATCACGGCAACGCCACCCGCCACAATACCATTGATGCCGCAATAATAGGCGTCTCCAATGTTTGATAAACTGTTACACCCCACCGGTGGAGCCACGGGAACAAAATTTCCCAACAAAACATCTTGAACAATGACGTCTTCCACCGTGACGGTGCCATTATTAGTAACGGTCACAGTGTAATTCACAATTTCCCCCGGTTGCACAAAATCAACGTCGGCATTTTTTTCAATAGAAAGGTCTGCTGACACCACGGGGCCCGCTTCGGTGGAAACCACCGTCACCGCGGCCGTATTGTCGGAGAGGTTGGGATCACCACTGCCACTGGCGGATACCGTGACCGAATCCGTGATCGGACCCGCCGCCGTTACCACTCCCGTCACGACGATATTTTGATTATCCGTAACCGGCAAATCGTCGGTGGCGTCGCAACGAATCTGCAAGGGGGTGGGATAGGCTACCTGATTCAACCATTGTCCTTGATTAACGGTGCAATCCCAATCGGGAGCATCTGAAGTGTCAACCTCCATAATCCGAATATTGCCAAACACAGTATCAGTCAGTTTTCCGCTGATGGCCTCATAAGGACCCGCGTTTTTCACCTGAAGAGTAGTTTTAACGATATCCCCTACCTGCGGGTTCAGCACGTCCGTGCTTTTACGCACCTGCAGGTCAGCTCTTTGCAAATCCGGATTAAGCGAGATAAAACTAGCAACAGCGCAATTGTTCGAACTACGCACGTCTTCGATGCTAGAAGAACCAATACAGGCGATATTGTCGCCCTGCCCTAAGTCTGTCACCTCGGCTTGATAAGTAAAAGTCGTCACTCCAGATTCAATATTATTCCCAATACAGGTGACTATCTGAACATTAGGATCGTAGGCGGGAACCGTCAGCGCACAGAAGTTAGGAAGCGATCCCGCAATGACTTGTTGAGGTCCCACTAATTTGTCGGTCAATAAAACACTGGGAATCATCTGATTGGTGCTATTATTGACGCTAATCGTGTAAGTGACAAAATCTCCGGGACTGACATTCGACTGATCCACACTCTTCGTCACCGATAAATCAGCCTGAATAGGAGGTTCGGCTACGCCCAGCAACGTAACCACCGCTGAATTGTTAGATTCGTCGATATCCTTGATGGAAAGGCTATCTACCGTTGCAACATTAGCCACCGGACCTACTGAATTGACCGTACCACTAATGGTGATAGGTGGAGCAAAGGCACCGGCCGCCAAGGGACCCAAGTAGGTGCAACCCTGATAATTACCGGTCAAGTTCGGTGGACTCGGCGGATTGGGCCCCACCATATTGCACGTCCAGCCTGTACCTGCAGCCGTGTTCATGGTGACATCGCCAAACGTCACATCGGTAACAATGATATTGCTTACGGAATTAGCCCCCGTATTCAGTACCGATAAGGTGTAGGTCACCGTATCCACACCGGCCACAGGGGTTAAATTATCGACAGATTTGATCATCACCAAATTGCCATTTGGCAAAGGTGCCGAATTGGAACTGACCACACTAGCAGTCGCCACGTTATCGATGGTTAATAGATCGTCTTTAGGAAAACCTGCAGAACCAGGAACATTGCCATAAGTATCCTGCACCACGCCGACCTTATCTACCTGCCCCGCATCGTCCAAAGTTCCCAGAATGCTAACCTTCATGCTACTGCCCAAAGCAATCGAACCGACGGTACAAAAAATTTCGGATGAGTTGGACCCATTAGAAAAATTACAGGTGCCCTGACTGGGGTTAACAGCAGTGACTGTGAAAGGTCCCGAAAACAATTCTCGCAATACAGTGTTGGTGCTGTTGCTGTTTGAAAATACCGCATTGTACGGGGCGTTTCTCACATAAACAGTAAACTCAACGGTGGCCCCCACGGGAGCCTCCGTTTCTCCTGGAACCACCGAAACACCATTAATCGCTGTCACCTGTTGAGTAATTCCAAGATTTGCGGTTGCAGCTTCTGCACGGGAGTAAACCAACATCGAAAAGAAAAAGAACACCAAAAACCACGAAGAGACTTTCAAGATTCTCATGGCCGATCCCCTTTTCCCAAGGAATGACAGAGCATGAGCAGCATGAGGAGAGGAAGGCGTAGAGAACCCTGCGAGACGCCAGAACACGCACGCCACAAAGAAAGGACCCGAGGATCCATGAATGGATTTTCCTTACCCGGAATACCCATACTTCCCCACCCTGAGTAAAACACTCACACCCAATTTTTTGGGAAAAACCCCTTGAGAATGGGAGAAAAGACAAAATCAAACTGCGAAACCACCTGGAATAAAAATCGCTCGCGCTCAGCTGCGCAACTCGATTGATTTTTCTCCTGTGGATTTTTCCCTACCCGGAAACATTCACGTTATTACGAACATCACGAATGGTGTTCATGGTGGGGAAGTTTTTTATTTTTGGCAATAGAAAATATGTACAGATTATTTTTTTCGATGAAATGACAAAGAAAAAAAACGTGAAAAAAAGACCAGACTCAAAAATACAGACAGCCCATTTAAAAACGTGCCACGCCAATTCTGCTCGGTAGAAAATCCTGCTGACACAGCACAACCCGCACCCTTGTTTTCTTCTGTTGCCGCGGGCACGAACAAAGCCTGATCATCCAACCCGGTATTTTTGGCCACTATTTTTAAATTCTCGAAGGTCGAACATTGCTCGCCCACGCATTCACAATGCACAATCTCGTTCTCGCAAGAATAATCGACTGCCTGAAAAGGAGGATCCACCGGCCCCACCGAACGATTTCCCGTAAAATTCTCCAGAATTCTTTGAACACAAATTTGATAACTTTCTCCAGGCATGAGTCCGGTAATTTCGAATTGTCCGCAATTTTCGAGACAGTTATCAGCCTCTTTTCCTTTTAAAGTCAAACGGGGAGCTTCCACTCCCGATACACTCGCCAGAGCATCGATAAATCTCAAGTCAGGATTGATATTTCTCGCGACCACTTCAACGCCACGCAATTCTTTTCCGGTCTCAACAGAAACCACACGACCGCGCACATGACAACTCGTCACCGGAGTTGCCTGGTAGAGCTTTTGAAAATGAACAATGTCGTCACGATGCAAACTCAACTGAGCTTCACCTCGAAACAATAAGGGAAACATGGTGGGAATATCTTGCGAAAGCGACTGACTACAAGCCTCCCCCTGACGACAAGACAAGGCACTTTGGGGATTGACTTGAGCATGATCCATACCCAACCAATGGCCAATCTCGTGAAGAATCAAAGCTCTCACTTCTGACTCTTCTTCTAAAACCTGAACACAGGGAGGACATCCAGGTTTTTGTAAGGCGGGAGCAATGCAAGCTCCGCTAAAAATAGCCTGCCCTTTTTTAACAGAAGTAAAAGCGGCATTCGGGTTGTCCCCTGCAATGTCCATGAATCCAGCAAAACCCAAAACAGAAAACTGTGCGCACTCTCCAAACAGAGATTCGAGAATGGAACCATCTTCGTCAAAAATAATCGGAGAATAACAGGGAGTTTCTGGGTTGTCGTCGTAGCAGGCGGTAGCTCCGGTCCCGTAAAAGTTTTGAAAATTTTCTGCCTGAGTATCGCCACCGTCGGGAAGCTCGGGGCCCTCTTCAATGAGGAGATCTACCCCAGGAATTTGCCCCCAGGTCTCAAAGGCCTCGACGACCCTTTGACGGGAGGCTTCTCGATCGTAGACTCCGGGCTTCAAGGCCCCACCTTCAAAATTGTAAGTCACGGTATCATGCCATCGAAAAGGCACCCCATTGATATTAGTCTTTAAGGGCCCTCCCGCATAAATCGAAGACGGAAAAATCATCGTCAACAACAAAACCCCGAGGGCCAAAGACGAGAGCCGAAGAAAACGGAGGCTCATCGCAAGAAGAAAAGAAGAGAGACCAGGTTTGTCGAAAGAGCCGCGAAACAAAGCCATAAATTTCCCACCCGAAAAAAAGAACCCAACAAACAGCAATCCCTACCAGCCCTGTTTATCGGCAAGTAAAAGATAGGCGGGCTCCAACTGATGAAAATCACTTCAAAAATAGAAAGTGGCATTGGAAAGTGCTTGTAAAAAAGGGCAAGCAGAACCCAAGAACAAGATCCCAGATAAGTCTTCTAAAAAATAAGGTCCAAGAGAAGAAAGCCTCCCCTTGGACCTATTGAGAAATAATCTTAAAAATTACCGAAAACCGGTTGTCTCTTAAGCACTCTGAAACCAGCGCTCAAAGCTACTTAGGACGGCGTAACATTTTTGCTACTTCGTCGATGTGCTCGGTCTCTTCGCGGACCAATTGGCGAGCTAATTCTTCCAACGCAATATCGTCACCCGCCAAGGACACCAATTTTTTATAAAGTTCTAAGGCTTGATTTTCGAAGTCGAGACACTCTTGCAAAATCTGATCGATCTCATGACTTTGGGTTTCGGGAACGTGAGCGGCAACCAAGGTGGGATGCCCTCCGTAACTGGTGATTTTTTCACCGATCAAAATAGCGTGTTGCATACTCTCCTGAGCCTGCGAACGAAACCATTCTTGAATGGGAATACGGTTGTGACCCATAATCATGAAAGAATAATGCAGATAGCGAATGACTCCGGCCATTTCTTCCTGAAAAATTTTGTTCAGCGATTCTAATACCTGAGGGCTAGATGCTTGACTCATGCAACTCACTCCTTTGGTTTTGAAAATTTTGCAGACAATGCGAAAAATGATTTAAACGCGAGGCGATCCTAGTCTCTTTCCCCAATTTACCCAAGTAAATCTTCATGGAAACACCCCTGCATCAGACATCAAAATGGACGCATCGTGTGCTCACCAAGAAAGCACTGATTGCTTAACGTCTTGCAGCAGACATCGAAGACGCCGACGCACATGCTCTAAACGATTCTCTCGTAGAATTAAGGAATAGGCACCGGAGTGGAATGGGTCACCTGTCCCAAGAATGGAGCCAGCAATTTTTCCAGAGCAGGGCTGGCTGTTCCATTCACCAAGATCTTGCCCTGTTCAAACTTTAACTCAGATTCTAAACGATCGGCTTGAGCATCAAGCCGGACATAAGGGGCTAGAACTGCCAACCCCAGGGAAGAACCGGGATTGATTTGATCCAACCAAGCCTGAAATTTGGAAAGCCGATCCACCTTAAAAGTAAACTTAAGTGACCCTGCCCGCGCCCAGTCTTGAAGCAGGGCCTCTCCCGCTCCTCGCCCCCAAGCTTCTAGGGCTGCATCACTATTCCAATCCTCCGGAATCTCCCCCACCTTGGCAAGACCTTCCAAGGGAGTACGCACCTTCAAATCTAATTGGGCGTTAAAAAAGCTCGAACCCAAATCTAGGCCAAAACTTAGGTCTGTCCCTCCCTGAAAACCCGACAAGGGTTTTAACCAATCTTGCTTTTGTTCGGGTGCATTCAAAAAATTTCTGCAGAGAATAAGGTAATCGTTCCAAGGCAGAATCAAAACCCAGCGAAATTGTGTTGAACCACCCTTCACATTATTTTTGGGTTCTTCCTTAAATTGCAGATCGAAACGACCACCAAGCTCATAGCCCATTTCTTGGGGACGAACGAACATCTTAAGAAATAAATCTTCGTGATGTCCTTCTACTTTTCCAGAATAATCGAGGCTCCCTATCTTAAAATCATAACTGCCCTGATTAGGATAAACTGAAGTTGCTTTGATAAAGTCATTCAGGCTAGTTTTTGGAGAAAAACTTTGAGCATCTGTAGATTTTCCAACAAGCATTGGGTTTGCAACTTCCCCAAGGCGGGCCAGCACAGACCGATAGTAACGCAACCAAAGGGAAACCACTTCCGAAGGCTTAAGGCCACTATAAGTGGCTTGAGTGACCATATTGAAATTTTTTAAATCCAAGTGAAAATCTTTTTCGCCACCTATTTCTTTGGTCTTAAAAAAACCCAAACTAGCCTGAGATTGAACCACCGTATCTCCGTCTTTTTCTTCAAAAGAAGCCTCCATCTCAAGGGGAGAAACCAAAACCTCATCCTTACCGATGCTTAGCCCCTTCCATGAAAAAACTTGAGAATGCCCCAGCAAGTCTACGCGATACAAAAGCGCAAGCGCTTGATCTAAGAAAGAAACAAGGTCTTTGTCAAAATCGGCAGCCTTTTGATCTTGTGAACTATCGCCATAATTTTTCTTAAGTTCTTTCGCTGCCAAACTTAAGGAATGGATTTGCGCTTGAAGCTCAGACCAAGGAAAATGCTTCACGCTACCCAGCATTTCGTATTTCCAAGCTCCCATACGAACAGGCTTGCGATTGTCTTGCCACTCTCCGCCTTCACCAAAACCATAAAAAGTCCAAAGATCACGACCCTCACCAGATGCTCCTTGCGACTTAATTCCCAGAGCCATGGGGCCCAATACCCAGGTAGATTCGGCCCCAGACCGCGCCGACTTAAACTCTACTCCCTCCACTCCCCATTCCAGAAGCTCAGGAAAAAGCCCGGCCATTTTTCCCATGAGCAATCTGGGACCTTGAAAAACTAAAACCTCGTTGGAATTTTGGCTTTCCTTCACGGTAATGCGAATATGCCCGGCTGAAATTGTGGTCAGCAGATCGTCTCGCAACTCGAAGCTTGGATTTTCGACACTCACCTCAGGAGAGATGGATAGATTCTGAGGCACCTCAATCAGCACCCCGCCACAGCTCCAGAGATCACAAGAAGCCCTCGCATTCTGGAAGGTAACCGGTTGCTCCAAACCCCACACACTGAGATCAAGTACCAAACTGGGAATATTCACATAGGGACGCAACCACCCCCCACCCGTGCCTTTCGCAGAGGGAAGCGTCAATCGGATGCCGTAATTAGAATAAGTTTTAGCTTGAAAGAGTTGGCTTAAGCGCGAGACAGCACGCTGTCTTTGAAAAAAGAAGAAAGCCAGGACAATAAAAAAAACAACAAGCAGAGCGCTAAAAACTTTTTTCATTTGAAGATCGCCTTTTGAAAACTGTGGAAAAACCCTGGGCTTTCCAAATTAACAAAAGAGCTTCACCTAACAAAGAAAATTTCGCGCTCTGCCTGTTGTGTAAGACTAATCTCAATAATTTACTTGGACTCAGTCAAAGTCTTTAAACCCTCACGCTTGGCATTGACCAAGATCGACATATTGCCATGAGGATGCTTGTTTTCTCGCATCAACTGATGGCCCAGACCCGTTTCCTCAAAGGTCCAAGTCTTAGAAAGGCAAGGATCCACCTTACCGGCGATTACCAAATCATTAATTCCCTTAGCCTCGTCGTCATTGGCAAAATGAGAACCTTGCAAAGATTTCTGCCGCATCCAATGGTAACGCAAATCCAAGGTAGCGTTGTAACCGGTAGTACCAGCACAAATGACGACCATCCCGCCAGTGTCACAAACAAAACCACTGGTAGGCACGGTGCTTTCTCCGGGATGTTCAAAAACAATGCGCGGACTACGCCTCTCACCCAAGACTTCCCAAATGGCCTTACCGAAAGATCGAGCTCCGGCGAGCCACTTATTGTAAGCTTCGGTGTCTGTCCAATGGGGCAACATACCCCAATGATTGAATTTATTTCGGTTGATCACACCGACAGCACCTAAGTTTTTGCAGTATTCAAATTTATCCTCACCGGAGACCACTGCCACAGCTTTGGCACCGGCCGCTTTTACAATTTGAATGGCCATGCTGCCCAAGCCTCCGGCGCCGCCCCAGATTAAGACGACGTCATTTTCACGGACCGCGTGCTCCCCCCAACGGTGTAACATACGATAAGCGGTGGCACCCACCAGCATGAAACAAGCCGCGGCCTCCCAACTCAGATGCTTGGCCTTGGGTAAGACCTGATGATCTTGCACCTTGGTAAATTGGGCAAAACTACCCCAATTGGTTTCATAGCCCCAAATGCGCTGGCTGGGGGCAAACATGGGATCCCCTCCCGAGGTGACCACAGGATCATTGGGATCCCAGATTCCACAATGAACCACCACTTCATCACCCACCTTACAATTTTTAACCTCGCTACCCACCTTCCACACGATGCCGCTGGCGTCGGATCCTCCAATGTGAAAGGCCTCTTTCTCGCCGGCCTTCTGTCGAGCAGCGATAACATCGATGGGAATTCCCAAAGCAGCCCACACGTTATTGTAGTTGATGCCGGCCGCCATCACATAAACCAAAACTTCTCTTGGACCGATTTCAGGAACATCGACCGTTTCCACCTGAAAGGCGTCTTTGGGTTCGCCAAAACGCTCAGGACGAATTAACTGGGCGTACATCTTTTTGGGAACCACTCCCAACTCAGGAATCTCACCAATGGCATAGATTTCTTTGGACATGTTTTTTTCCTCGATCAAGGGACAAGACCTCGGGCCTTGCGTACCTCTTGGATGATTTCGTTCATAATACGGTTGAGTTCAAAATCTTTCGGCGTATAGACGCGAGCCACCCCTTGCTGTAACAAGGTCTTAGCGTCGGAATCAGGAATAATGCCACCCGCCACGAGTGGTACACCGTTGAGCCCTTTGTCCTTCATCAGACGCAAGGTCTCGGGAATCAGCACCAAATGAGAACCCGAGAGAATACTCAAACCAATAACGTGCACTCCCTCTTGCAAAGCAGCCTCAACAATTTGTTCGGGGGTAAGGCGAATTCCTTGATAGATCACCTCCATGCCCACATCGCGACACCGCACCGCGATTTGTTCGGCACCATTGCTATGACCATCGAGACCAGGCTTACCAACAAGGATCCGAAGTTTTTCTCCCGAATCCGTTTCGAAACGTCTCACCGACTCACGCACACTCTCAATACCCTCGTTGGCTTCAGAAAGGCGTACCCCAGAAATTCCCGTGGGAGCCCGATATTCACCAAAGACACGGCGCAAGGTATCGGCCCACTCTCCCGTCGTTACACCCGCATGGGCGGCGGCAATGGACGGCGGCATGATATTTTGCCCTGAGCGCGCTGCATTTTCTAAATGCTGCAAAGCCTGACTCACTTTGGCAGCATCGCGATTTTTTCGGAAGGCCTCTAACTTGGCGATTTGATCCCGCTCAGCGCTAGCTTCTACCTTGAGAATCCCCTCATCTTGTCCAGCAGTCAGGGGACTGGGCGCGGTCTCTCGATAGCAGTTGACCCCAACGACGGAAATTTCTTTGGACTCAATGGCCCTCAGTCTTTGGGCATTGGACTGCACCAATTGCTGCTTCATATACTCAACGGCATGAACAGATCCGCCCATCTCCATGATTTTGTCGATTTCTTGCTGAGCAGCCTCAATGAGTTGCTGCACCTTGGCCTCGATAACAGGAGAACCATTGAAGATGTCGTCGTATTCTAACAGGTCGGTTTCGTACGCAATGATCTGCTGCAAGCGCAAGGACCACTGCTGATCCCAAGGACGAGGCAGTCCCAAGGCCTCGTTCCATGCGGGCAATTGCACCGCTCGGGCCCGAGCATCTTTGGACAAAACCACGGCCAACATTTCGAGCAAAACGCGATAAACATTATTTTCGGGTTGAGCTTCGGTTAGTCCGAGGGAATTAACCTGAACCCCATAACGAAATCGCAACATTTTGTCGTCGCTCACGCCATAGCGCTTTTCACCGAGATCTTTCCACATGCGAGTGAAAGCTCGCATCTTGCAAAGCTCCTCGAGGAATCTGACCCCCGCGTTAACGAAAAAGGAGATTCGACCAAACACCTGAGAAAATTCTTTTTCGGGCACCTGACCGGTTGCCCGCACAGCATCTAGGTAGGTCGCCGCATTGCACAGAGAAAAGGCCAGCTCTTGCACTGGCGTGGCACCCGCTTCTTGAAGATGATAAGAACAAATATTGGTGGGGTTCCATTTAGGAATGAACTGCACCGTATAGGTGATCATGTCGGTGATCAGGCGGAGCGAAGGCGCCGGAGGAAAAACGTAAGTACCACGGCTTAGATACTCCTTGAGAATATCGTTCTGCGTCGTGCCCTGCAGCACCCGAACATCCACTCCCCTCTGCTCGGCCAAGGCCACATAGAGGGCCAAAAGCCAGGCTGCCGTCGCATTGATCGTCATGGAGGTGTTCATTTTTTCGAGGGGAATACCCTCGAAAAGATCCGCCATATCTTGAAGATGGGAAATGGGAACCCCGACTTTTCCCACCTCACCACGAGCCAAAATATGATCGGCGTCGTAACCGGTTTGAGTGGGCAAATCAAAGGCCACCGACAAACCGGTTTGTCCCTTGGCCAAATTAGTTCGGTAAAGCTGATTAGAAGCCTTAGCCGAACTGTGGCCAGAGTAAGTCCTCATCACCCAAGGTTGATCACGTTTCGTTACCATCGTTGCGGGCCTATTCGGTTTTTAGAAGAGGGTCAAGCAGGGTTCGACCTCGAAACTAAGCGGGTTTTTTCTTAATCAACAAACGACGCTCGATTTCGAAGATTTTTTCTGGAATTTTTTCCTTACCCAAATCTTTCTTGTTGTTTTCTTTGATAAAGAGATCGGCGCCGAATTTTTCCAGAGCTTCTTTCGGACGAATATTTTTCAAGCCGATCAATTGAAAAGTAACAATTCCACCATGAATTCCCTGAGGGCCCTCTTGTTTGGCCAAGACTCGGGAAATGGGATAAATCGTGTCGCCACTAACAGCGGGTTGGGTATGGTATCCCTCAGTGTAACCTAAATCGATCAAGGAGTTTTCGGTGGTATCCCGACTGGCCAAGCCTGCCAACCATCCGAAGACCAAACCTCCGTAGACGATGGGTTCTCCGCTCATGGCACCGCTACGCCCCGTAGAATACAAACGATCGTAATGGAGCGGGTGGGTGTTCATCACCCGATAGGTCCAAGGGAAATGTTCATCGGTGATGGTGCGTCCATTGGCGTGGACGATGACGTCCCCCACCTTGAAATTTTCGAAGTAAGTTCCAACCCCGGTGAGATTGCTAGGATAGACTCCAGTCGCTGCGGGGATCTCCACCGTAGGTTCGGCCTGTTCGGGAAAAGGTTGGCCCGAAACAGTGGTGGGCTCGCTAGCCTTACCCGCCGCAGCCACCATAATTTTACGGTCGTACTGCAATACCAATTCATTTTTTTGATTTAAGGCAATGGTGCGGATGGTCACGATGCCCGGCTTACCCTCTTTGGCCTTCACGTCGAGCACCTTGGTCAGGGAGCGAAGCGTATCTCCGGGATAGACGGGCTGCACAAAACACACGTTGTAATAGCCCAAATTCGCAATGGCCTTTTCACTGTCGTTTTGCACCCCCAAGGAAAGGGCGATGTTCATCACTAAAAGCGGTGATACGACTAAATCACGAAAGCCGTGAGCCTTAGCAAACTCTGCATTGGTATACAGGGGATTGGCTTCCATGAAGGTCGTGGCAAACTCCACTGCAAAGGCAGGATAAATCGTCACACCTCGAGGATGGCAAAATACTTCTCCCGTTTTGAAATCTTCGAGCACGCGACCGTACTGGGGAAATTTCACCTGTTCTAGGTCGACTGATTGGGATGGAGCGGATTCTTGAAACTGAGGATAAGCGATTTTCATAAGTCCCTTCACCTTTGATTCGAAGATTTTAAG
>DALYDW010000005.1:15571-35580 GCA_031972915.1 bacterium | reverse complement strand
AGGACCAAATCCAAGGGAAAAACGCTCCACGCGAATTCCGTTGGCCTTCGCTACTAAGAAGTGTCCTAACTCATGGATGAAGATCAAAAGTCCAAGACCAACAATAAAGTACAACAGGGTCATGAGATTTCCTTAAGGGGGCAAATAGCGATTACCCCATAGGGTCGATAAAAACCAATCGTCGATTAGGCAGCCACACATTGTTGGGCATGGCGCCGAGCCCACTGATCGGTATCCAAAATCTCCTCAAGAGACTGAGGATGAAAAGCGTTATGGGCCTGCAAGGTATTTTCCACCACATGGGCAATCTCGGGAAAACCGATCTTCCCCGCTAAAAACTCGGCTACAGCCACCTCATTGGCCGCGTTAAGGACAGGCGCCAAAGAACCGGGACCACGCAACACTTCTTTAGCCAAAGCCAAACAACGGAATTTTTCTTCATCGGGTTTTAAAAACACGAGTTGACCGATCTTGGCCAAATCCAGAGGAGGCAAGGCATTGGGCAAACGTCTCGGATAGCTTAAGGCATAAGCAATGGGAATTCGCATATCCGGAATTCCCAATTGAGCCATGACAGAACCATCTTGGAATTCGACCATCGAATGAATGATGCTCTGAGGATGGACCAATACATCTAACTGATCAGGAGGCACATCAAACAACCAGCGGGCCTCCACTAACTCGAGTCCCTTATTCATGAGAGTCGCTGAATCGATGCTAATCTTGGAACCCATGCTCCAGTTGGGATGCTTCAGGGCCTCCGCCACCGTAATAGAAGCAAAATCCTCCCTCGACTTGTGAAGAAAAGGTCCCCCACTTGCCGTAAGAATCATGCGACGCAACTCTTGTTTGGATTCTCCGTTCAAACACTGAAAAATGGCGGAATGCTCGCTATCGACAGGCAAGATTCTCACACCAGCGGACTTAGCCTCCACATTCATAAAGGCTCCCGCCACCACCATAGTTTCTTTGTTGGCTAAACCAATTTCTTTACCCACACGAATCGCCGCTAAGGTGGGTTGTAAACCCGCGGCCCCCACGATGGCGCTCAGCACATGATCGGCCTCCGAATGAGTCGCCACCGCAACGGCCCCCTCCATCCCTAAAATAATTTCAGGGCGAAAATCCTTTAGACGTTCACGCAATTGAGGCAAATCAGCCTCATCGTTCAGAGAAATAAGCTGGGGACGAAAGCGCAAAACCTGCTCTGCAAAAAGCTCCCAATTGCGGCCACAAGCCATGGCGACAACAGAAAACTCCTCAGGGTTTTGTGCCACGACATCTAATGTGAAACGACCGATGGAGCCCGTCGAACCCAACAAACTGATTTTTTTCATAATGAATTGATCCTTTGATGCACTGGCTTAATTTCAAACCTATTTCAAATCTTCAGCCCTGAAGGTACAAGGCATAGCCATAAACGAGAGGCGTTGCAAAAAGCAAGGCATCGACCCGGTCCAACAAGCCTCCATGCCCAGGCAAGAGATTGCCGCTGTCTTTGACTCCAACGCTGCGTTTTAAAAGGGATTCAGACAGGTCTCCCAAGGGGCCCACCCCTCCGGTGAAAAAGGCAACCCAGAGACAATCACCCCATCCCTTGGCCTCCCCCAGAGAAACTGAAATAAAAAAATCTTTAGAAAAAAGGTGGTTGATAAACAAAATGACAGCAAAACTTACGATAATTCCCCCCACCCAACCTTCGATCGTTTTTTTTGGCGAAACCTTTGGTGCCAAAAGATGCTTCCCCAAATAACGACCCGCAAAGTAAGCCCCGGTATCCGCGGCAAAAGTTCCTCCCAAAACTAAAAATAGCCACTGAACTCCTTGAGGAAGATCCGCCAGCCAACCCAAGAAAGAAAAGAGAAAACCAAAATAAAAGATAGAAAATACTGTTCCTGCGATCTGTGACGCGACAATTTCTAGAGGGCCATGAAAAAAGAGGTAATACAAAAATACGGCCAATAGAACAAAGGTGATCCCCCCCAACAACCAGACCCGCTCGTCCGCCAGAAACAACAAAACAAAAGCCAAAACCCCAGACAAAAGAGTCGGCAAAGCAACTGAACTAGAAGCATCTTTCGGCAACAGCATCCGAGCGCACTCGGAAGTTCCCAGCATGACGAGAAAACAAACGATGACCTGAATCACCCTAGGTTGCAAAAAAAGCAGGGCCAAACTCACCAAAAAAGCCAAG
The DNA here is from genome assembly GCA_031972915.1 of bacterium. Lineage (GTDB taxonomy): Bacteria > UBA10199 > UBA10199 > DSSB01 > DSSB01 > DALYDW01. The sequence continues at coordinate 33,386 of DALYDW010000005.1, read as the reverse complement.
AGAAGACCCGTAACAAGACGTTTGACCATGAAAACCCCTTCAAAGCCCCTTTTTACGCGCTAGACAGTGGCCTGGACCTGTTTGGTCGTTAAACCAAAACGCCGCTCACGGCGCTGATATTCTGCGATGGCCTTTTGTAAATCTTCGCGAGTGAAGTCGGGCCAGAGTGTTTCGGTAAAATAAAGCTCGGTATAAGCCATTTGCCAAAGCAGAAAATTACTGATGCGATATTCACCGCTAGTACGGATCAATAAATCGGGAGGATAACGCCCCTCCGTGTATAAACATCGATCGAAATCTTCTTCTTGAATCTGAGGAACTCTTTCAGGCTCCGCCAAGGCTTGTCGCATCAGTTGATTGACAGCATCGACAATTTCGGCGCGAGCACCGTAGCTCAGAGCCAAGGTAAGCTTCATCTTCGAACAACTCGAAGTATCTTGAATGGTCTTGGTCAACTCACGTAAAACCGACTCAGGCAATCGATCGACTTGTCCAATAGTCAAAAGCCGCACACCGTTCGTGATGAGTTTCTGCTTTTTTTGAATTAAAAACAGCTTCAACAAATCCATCAGACTTAGGACTTCTTCGGAGGGTCGATTCCAATTTTCTTGAGAAAAGGCATAGAGCGTCAGATGTTCAATACCAATCTCACGACAATACTCGACCATAGATTCTACGGTCTCGCTGCCTCGACGATGCCCTTCTAATCGGGGTAAAGCACGGCGCTCAGCCCATCGGCCATTGCCATCCATGATGATGGCGATATGACGGGGGAGCTTTTTCTTTTCTAAGGAAAAAGCCAAAGGCCTAAACCTCCATGAGTTCCTTCTCTTTGTGAGCGATGGTCTGATCCACCTTCTCCACAAAGCTATCGGTGATTTTCTGAATTTCCTTCTCCATCTGTTTGAAGTCGTCTTCAGAAATCTCTTTCGATTTTTCTAAGCGCTTAAGGGCATCCAGCGCTTCTCGGCGATGATGCCGAATCGATACTTTGGATTCTTCGCCATATTTTTTGACCAACTTCACCAAATCGCGTCGCCGTTCCTCTGTCAACGCTGGAATCGGAATACGTACCAATTTCCCGTCGTTAGAGGGGGTCAATCCCAAGTCCGAACTGCTAATCGCCTTCTCAATCAAAGCAATCGCACTGCTATCCCAAGGAGCAATGGTAATCAAACGAGGCTCGGGAACACCCAAGGTGCCTACCTGATTCAGGGGAGTCGGTGTTCCGTAATAATCGATGCGAATATCATCCAAGAGATGGGTAGAAGCTCTACCCGTGCGAACTCGACTTAACTCCTGGGCCAGGGCCTCCATGGCCTTTTCCATCTCTTTTTTAGTATTTTGTAAAACGAGACTGGGACTCATGACTTTCGATCCTCCTCACAAAGCACTGTACACGATGATCTATCGAAGCAAGTTTTTAACCTACCCGGGTACCGATTCCTTTTCCCAAAACCACTTCCTTAATGTTGCCCTTCTTAAAGAGATCAAACACAACGATGGGAATTTTATTATCCATGCAAAGCGAGATGGCCGTGGAATCCATCACTTTGAGATGTTGGTTGAGCACATCCAGATAGCTCAAGGATGTAAAACGATTAGCACCCGACTCGCGCATAGGATCACGGTCGTAAACGCCATCAACTTTTGTTCCCTTGAGAATAACATCTGCACCGATTTCGGCGGCTCGCAAAGCAGCAGCCGTATCGGTTGTGAAATAAGGGTTACCTGTACCCGCCGCAAACAAAATCACTCTACCTTTTTCCAAATGTCGGGTCGCTCGACGTCGAATGTAAGGCTCTACCAACTGATGAATTTCGATGGCAGAAAGCACTCGAGTTTGTACTCCGATTTTCTCCAAGAAATTCTGCAAAGCCATGGCATTGATTACCGTGGCCAACATTCCCATGTAGTCAGCAGTCGCCCGCTGAATTCCAGCGGCCTCCCCACCCATGCCGCGAAAGATATTTCCAGCGCCGATAACGATGGCTACCTCCACCGACATTTCTGTGATTTCTCGAATTTCTTCGGAAATTTCTTCGACCACCTTCGCGTTAATACCGTAGCCTTCGGGACCCATGAGGGATTCGCCGCTCAGCTTCAGCAGAATTCTCTTATAAATGGGCTTTTCCATGATTTAACTTTTAAGCTGTTTGGCAACTTCGGCAGCGAAGTCTTCTTGTTTTTTCTCCAAACCCTCACCCACCTGAAAACGAACAAATTCCACTACAGCGGCCTCAGAATCGATACTCTTCAAAAATTGAGAAACGGTTTTCTTACCTTCGGGATCTTTAATAAAAATTTGTTCTTGCAAACAAATCTCTGTGGCAAATTTCTTCAATTTTCCTTCGAGAATCTTTTCCAAAATTTCGGAAGATTTTCCTGAATCCTGCATCTGAGCTAGATAAATTTCTTTTTCTTTAGCCTTCAGCTCGTCAGGAATTTGCTCTGGAAAAACATAGCGTGGGGATACGGCGGCCACATGCATAGCAACTCCACGCACGGGTTCTCCAGCCAATTTAGCCGAGGCGCCCTTCACCTTAACCAGAGCACCAATCTTGGATCCCATATGGGTGTAACTTCCTAAAACACTACCGGGTTCCTCCACTAAAACCGCGAAGCGACGAATCGAAAGATTTTCACCGATCTTGGCGATTTTCTCTTGCAAAACCTCCTGCCAAGTTTTTCCTGAATCGGCTTCAACCTGAGAGAGCAACGCTGCTAAATCAGCGGGTTGATGTTGTAAAACATGGGAGGCTACCTGAGCAACAAACTGCTGAAACTCCTCGTTCTTGGCGACGAAGTCAGTTTCGGAGTTGACCTCAACCAAGGCAAAACGTCCCTGTCCTTCTACAATGTGAATCAAACCTTCGCTCGCGAGACGGCCAGCTTTTTTAGCAGCAGAGGACATACCCTTCTTTCGCAACTCTTCAATGGCCTTTTCTAAATCTCCACCCGCTTCCTTCAAGGCATTTTTACAATCCAACATTCCCGCTCCGGTTTTTTCCCGAAGCTCTTTGACTAATCCAGCCGTGATCTCGACCATAACTCACTCCTCATCGAATTAAAAAGAGACCGGGAACAACAAGAACCCGGCCTCTTTAAACTGTTTTACTCGCCTACTTAAGATCCGAAGCTTTCTTATTTTTCGGAAGTTTCCTCAGCCTTTGCGCTATAGCTACCTTCTACAGCCTCCCCACCTTCAGACGACTCACTGGGAGCAACATAGGCACCGGCCTTTTTACCAGCCACCTCAACCTCTCGAACGCCACCCTTGTCTTCCGAAGCACGGTCTTCATCAGCACTGCGACGGATGCGGGCCTCGCGTAACTTAAGACCTTCCAAGATCTTCTCAGAAACCATGTCTAAAAATAATTTTACAGAACGGATGGCGTCATCGTTACCCACCACAGGGTAATCAATGGAGTCGGGATCGCAATTGGTATCAGCCAAAGCCACCACAGGAATTTTTAAAATATCCGCCTCACGAAGGGCAATACGCTCCTGATTGGGATCGATCAAAACGATAAGTCCCGGAGGACGGGTCATATCTTGAATTCCACCTAAGGAATTTTCTAATTTCTCGATCTCACGATCGATCATAAGCAGTTCTTTTTTTCCTAGAGAAGAAAAAGTGCCGTCTTGTTTTTTCTCAACAAGATTACGAAGACGATCGATGGAAGATTTAATGGTCTTCCAGTTGGTTAGAGTTCCTCCCAACCAACGCTGATTGACATAATACATTTTGCATTGTTGAGCGGCTTCTTGAATGATTTCTTGGGACTGCTTTTTGGTACCTACGAAGAGAACGTCAGCTCCATCGCCCACCGCTTGAACGATGAACTTCAAAGCGACCTCCAACTGTCGTACGGTTTTGGAGAGATCAATGATATGAATCCCATTGCGAACCCCATAAATATAGGGCTTCATTTTAGGATTCCAACGACGGGTTAAATGACCAAAGTGCATACCGGCTTCCAACAGGGAAGCCAATTCCACAGAAACAGGGCTCATGATTTTTCCTTTCGGGTTTAAACCTCCACAGCGACCCTTGCTTTTCCCTGACCCCTCCTGAGAGAAGGCACCCGAGGCCTAAGCTTTTTACGGTCTCTGTGTGTGATTTTTGTTTTTAAAACCAAAGTTTTGGCGAAAACGTCCTTATTTCAAGGATTTATTGCCAAAAATGGGTTCACCCCCTTAGCATGGCCGTGATATTATTATCAACTCAAGAATCATGATTAGATTTTTTCCATTTCGTTTTTTTTGTACTTTTTTTCTCTCAACGCTTTTCTTGTTGGGACTTGCCACGACCTCCTGGGCGGAAAACACCCCCGAAGATTACGGTTTCTACAAAAAATACGGCCACAACCATAAATCTTGGAATGATGCCGTTAAACAGGGATTCATCGCCTACGAACAACAAAACTGTACAGCAGCGGTCCCGTATCTTAAGGAGGCCCTTTCAAAGCAGTGTCAGGATGCTCTCGTGTACTACAAATTGGCCGTATGCACCGAAATGCAAGAAAGTCCCTATACCGCCATGCAGTACTATCAACTGGCTGAAGAAAAACTCAACAAACTACCTGCCCCTCATCGCTATCAACAAGATATTCACGAATCTTACGGGCGTACGCTATATCAGGCCAAACGTTATGAAGAGGCCCTGCGCCACCTCAGCCAAGCCGCTGCAGTTGGAACGCCAAGCTTTGGACTTTATTACTTAGTAGGTTCGCTTTACGCGCAAAAAAATGATTGGGGGGCTTCCCGCGAGTATTTTCGCAAGGCCCTGTTACAAAATACCGAAGGGATTGATCCTGGCATTCTTTCTCATGTTTATTTCGAGGTCGCCAAAACTTATTTCGAGGCCAAAGATTACAAAACTACATCAGCCCTACTCGATCGATCTTTACAGAATAATCCTCAAAACCAAGAAGCCTCCGAACTACGCAATACGCTCAACACCCTACTTCAACAAAACTCCATGGTAGAAATGATTCAGTCTCTCACACAATCTCAGGGCAATGCTCCCCAGGGCCAAACACCGACCCAGCAGCCCTCAGTTCCTTCACTCTCCCCAAAACCTATGCCCACTAGTCCAGAAATGGCACCTATGGCCCCAGAAAACGGCCCACAACAATTGGCCCCACTTTCCACAAGCCCCTAACCCAGTAAATACACCTCTCAAGCTCACCCTCCCTCAACTTCTCCCTCCTCGAGCACCTTCAAGTCGTAAAGTTTGATTTTTGCAAACAAAGTGGACTTTGCGATTCCTAAAACTTCGGCGGTTCTCGCCTTATTCCAACGGTTGGATTTCAAGGCCTTTAAAATAAGCTGCTTCTCCATCGTCTCTAAATGAAAGCTTCCAGAAAAATTTTCTTCGGCCGTTTGAGGTGAAATTTCTTGAGGGAAAAGAATATCGCCCGCCGCAATCTCGGTTGCTTGAGAAAGCACATGGGCTCTCAACAAAACGTTTTTTAACTCGCGAATATTACCGGGATAAAAGTGGCTTTGTAATTTAGCCAAGGCTGCAACACTTAAAGATTTTCTAGCCCCCTGCCCTGAGAACTCCTGCAGAAAAAATTCCGCCAACATTGGCACATCCTCCATCCGTTCGCGCAAAGGAGGCACCACAACAGGCAAAACAAAAAGCCTGAAAAATAAATCCTCTCTAAACTGCTTGGCCGCCACCCTCGCTCCCAAATCTCGATGAGTAGCAACCACAACCCTTACCTGTGCCTGCAGCTCAGAGCTGCCCCCTACCCGCCGATAGGTCTTATTTTCTAACACCCTCAACAGCTTAGGTTGCAGTTCCAAAGGCAACTCTCCAATTTCGTCTAAAAATAAAGTACCACCCGCAGCTTGAGCAAAGGCCCCCTCGTGTTGTCGATGGGCTCCTGTAAAAGCCCCCTTTTCATGACCAAACAATTCACTCTCGATGAGCTCAGGAGAAATAGCCCCGCAATTTAATGCCACAAAAGCTCTCCCCTGCCTCTGACTAAGTTGATGGGCCGCTTGGGCTACCAGTTCTTTACCCACCCCGGATTCTCCAAAAATCAACAAAGGCGCCTCGCTAGGCCCCACTTGCTTCAACAATTGATACAGAGAGCGCATCTTGCTGCTCGTGCCCACCATGCCGAAAAACTCACTCTTCAAAACTTCGGAACTGAGCTTTGCCACTTCCTCTTCGCTTTCGCGCAAAAACAGCCGTGTCTCTCCAATTTTTATTTCTGTGTTTAGATCCCAGAGGGCTTCTCGAATCCTTATACCCTTGAGGTAGGTTCCGTTAGTGGATCCTAAGTCCCACACCCATACCTGACGAGCACGAACTTCGATACGAAGGTGCCTTCCTGAAACGTAGGGATCCTGCAAAACAATATCGTTGGATCCATGGGCCCCCACCTTTACTCCTTGAGACGACAAAGTCACTTTTCGTGGCACCGTGCTGGGTTGATAAATTTCGACGGACAAATGCCTCGGTTCATGAGCACATGCTTCTAAAACTTGCGACTGGGTGTGCTCAAAAGGGGTTTGGGTCCATTGAGTTTCAGAAAGCTCTGTCCCGACTTGCTCTAGCTCCAAGTGCAAACGCCAATTTCCCAATTCGATTTTATCCCCTTCGAAAATCGGCTGGGATTGACGCTCCTGACCATTGATGCACACTCTCCCTTTACCAATTTTTTTTAAGAGGATTTGTCCTTCGACCTTATAAAAAACAGCGTGTTCCCGAGAGATTTCGGGATCATCCAACACCACATCACAATAGGGAGCACGCCCAATTTTAGTGGTAGTATTTTGCAGTTGAATACGAAACAGGGGATCCGAGCAGCCTCGAAAAAAGACAAGTTGAGCCATAGTTTGTTTTTCACCTTTCTACTACGACCCGAAACCCTCACCTCACCGGAAAGTTAAATGAGCGAGAGTGCCTGAGTAATTCGGAGCTTCTGGCCGGGTCAAGATTCTTTCTTAAAAACAATGAAACCTTCCAATTTTCGAACTCCGCAGTACGAAAATCGAACCCACAATTTTTTGCTCACCTCCGTTCAATGGAGGTTTTTTCCCATAAATCGTGAGAAAAACACTTCAGAAAAAAGGAATTACATGAAGGATCGAGCATCGCGGCATAGACATTGCAAAAAACTGACCTAAATCTGAAAAATTGTTTGCCACGCTATTTGAGGAGAAAACCATGTACGGTTTTTCCAAATCCACCGAATACAAACCACCCCACCACGGTTTAAAAACCTTTTCTGGTTATAGCCAAATCGGTTTGATCTTTCTTCTAGTCTGCACCTTGGCCATGATGATGATCCCTCTTCCTCCAGCTTTTCTGGATTTTTTATTGACATTGAACATCATGGCTTCCCTCACCTTGTTATTCGTCGCCATCACAATAGGACACGGGCTTAAAATCACGGCGTTCCCAGCCTTACTCTTACTCAGCACCCTATTCCGACTGGGGCTTAATCTTGCCTCCACCCGTCTTATTCTCTCTCAAGGCTTTGCCGGACACATCATCCAAACCTTCGGAAACTTTGCCACTGGAGGCAGTCTACTGGTGGGAGTCTTAATGTTTTTTATTTTAAGTCTTATCCAGTTTCTGGTGGTCTCCAAAGGAGCCGAACGCGTTGCCGAAGTTGCGGCAAGATTTTCCCTCGACGCCCTCCCAGGAAAACAAATGAGTATCGATGCCGATTTAAGAGCCGGTTTAATCGGACAAGAGGAAGCGCAATGGCAACGAGCACAGCTTCAACAAGAGTCGAAATTTTTCGGCTCCATGGATGGAGCGATGAAATTTATTAAGGGAGACGTTATCGCAGGAATGCTGATTACTCTCATCAATTTGGCAGGAGGCTTATTCAGTGGAGTTTTTCTTAGACATCTTGAATTGGGGCAGGCCCTCAAAAGCTATTCTACACTGAGCATCGGTGACGGCCTCGTTAACCAACTACCCTCCCTACTCATTTCCATCACCGCCGGACTGCTGGTAACCCGCGTATCTGAAGTGAAAAACGAACAAGCTCTTGGAGTAGAAATAGGTCTACAGATTTTTTCCCACCCCAAGGCACTACTAGCGGCTTCAGTGCTTTCTCTTCTAATCGGATTTATTCCAGGATTTCCCTCTTTGCTTTTTTTAATTCTGGCAAGCGCCCTGGCCGTGGTCGCCCTCTACCTAATCCGTTGCGACCAACAAGGAAACACAGCTCCCCCGCCGATGGAAGCCATGGTCATCGATACAGAGATTCAAATGCGCCAGCACTGGGGACAAGCCCTTCCTCTCACCTTAGAAGTTGGGCACTCACTTTACAAAATTTTCAAACAAGATCCGCGATGGATGCATTGTTTCTCTTATCTTTATCCTAAAATAAAACTGCATCTTTCCCATCAAGCTGGAATCTTATTTCCAGATCTAAAAATTAGCCTCAATCCCAAGTTTAAAAACTCACTCGATTACCGCATTAAACTCTGGGATATCCCTGTCTCCGAAGGGGCAATTCAACCAGAACATTGTATTCACCTGGGAACTCATCAAAACCCTCAAGAAACTCAAGATATTCCTAGTTTAAAAGGCGAAACAGCCTACGGCACTCCAATGCAACTCTATCCCATGGAAATCCGATCCATTCTTAAAAAACAAGGCATGAAAACCTTAGGGCCCGAAGAAATGTTATTACGTCATCTGGCTAAGACCTTAAAAAAACATGCCCACGATTTCGTTGGAATTCAAGAGGTGCACGAAATTTTACAAAGAACAGAAATTCAATATCCCGAACTAGTTCGCGAAGTCGTTCCAAAGCGGATGTCACTACAAAAATTGACCGAAGTAATACAGCGATTGGTCGAAGAAGGGATTCCCATTCGAGACTTTCGCTTTATTCTGCAAATTCTCTCCAATTGTCATGGAACAGAAATTGACCCAGTCACTCTCACCGAACAAGTTCGCATGGGAATGCGGCGCACCTTGAGCCATCTTTATACTCAAGAAAAGGGAAAGCTAAGAATTTTTACATTGAGCAATGAAATTGAGGAAGAAATTCGCAAAGGCATTCGACGTCAAGGAGACGAATGCTATCTGGCTCTAGCCCCCGACCGCCTCTGCTGGATCCAACGAAGCTTCGAAAACACTCTCGCAGAATTTAAAAAAAATCGGAAAGGAATCGTCATTCTCACCCAGTTTGAACTACGTCGCTATGTCAAAAAGGTTTTAAATTCTCAGTTCTCACAGATCCCCGTACTTTCGTTTCAAGAGTTAGATCCTCAGATTCAACTACATTCCCTAGGTCAAATCCATTACCCCTTAGAAGATAAAACCACCCTTGCCGAATTGGGCTAAAAAACTTCAAATCAAGAAACTCGAAATAAAACTCAAAATCCATTTTTAAAACTCATTCGAGTTCTCGCTTCTGCCACGTAGTGCTTTGGAGAATTTTTTACGCAATTTACTTAAAAAACCCCTTATTTTTTAGGATTTTTTCTTTTTAATAAAAAACTCATTCTAAAAACTTTTGGCATGAAGATTGAATCTAAATTTTTAGAGACTTTGAAAACCAGCTGTATTTTTAGGAGCCACCATGTCCTCTCAAAAAATAAACCAACAACACGATCCTCTCCAAGAGAGCCTCGATTTAATTAAAAAATCACAAGAAGAGTTTCTCCAGCATCCCTTTTGGAAAGAGTTGCAATGCGACCCAGAGACATTTTTTTTTGCAGTGAAAAGACATATTCAAAACTTAGATGTTCCTTCAACACAACTCAAGAAGCAGATTGAACAGGCTCAGTGGAATTTACAAACCCAATTGAGAGAACAATCGGCAAAAACCACTCTTGACTACATTCCAACTTATTCCAGTCTTCGCGTTTAAAGTAAAAAATAAAAATTATTTACTATGACAAACAATATTATTTTTTCTCCCCAACCTTCGAATCTGAGTCTTTCCACAAAAAAACTTGTTTCGGAAACAACAGAAGACTCCTTAGAAAACTTAGCAGGTTTTTCTCTATTGTCTCAGCTGCAAAACCAACTCGAGTCCATTTCAAAACAGATTTTAAAAGATCATGAAACCAAACAACAACTTCAAGAAGAAATTGAAATACTCCGCAATCTAGAAGGCAAACTTGAAACTCCCGAAAATTTAGAAAAAGATGCTCTTTTTTCCGAGTACGAAATCCGCCTGCTAGATAGCAAGTCCTCTAACACCAAACCCACCCTAGAAAAAAATTCGAATCCAGTTTCTTATCCATCTAAAGAAAAAACAACAGACTCTCTTGAAACGGCGATTCGAGACCGAGAAAATCAGCTCATTGAGTTGAATTCATCCTCAGAAATCAACCTTCTTCAAATCCAGTCCTTAACCGAACAAAGAAAAAATCTTTTTTCACTTATAAGTAATCTACTGGCAACATCCCACGAAAGTGCAAAAAACATTATCAATAACTTCAAATAAATAAAAACCATCTAAAAAATTTAAAAAGGAGCTCAATCATGATCTCTCTTGAAAACTCACATGTCAGTGCCTCGAGCGGAATTCAAAATTCATCTTCATTGATGGGATTAGACCTAATGACCTCACTACAAATTCTTTTGGTTCAAGATTACGATCAGCAACTCAAAGGAATAGAAAAAAATATGCGGAGCGCTCTCGAAATAAAAAAACGTTATCGAGAAGATATGGAACCGCTACAAAAAATGATGAGCAAGGCTACCCATAAATCGGGCAATCAATTTTATATTCAGCTAGAAACTCCTGAAGAAATCCAAGCCTTTCAAAAAGATTCCGAATATATTCAAAAAGCAGAGTCAAACTCCGATGCTGGAAATCCATCTTGGATTGTCGAACATAAAAATCCCCTATCAGAACAAGATTTTCACGAACAGCTCAAAGATAAAAAAGGTGGAAAATACGATCCCGGAGAGGAAATGTACGTAGAAAAATCACAAATCGAGGCAAAAATCGAAGTCATTAATCAAAAACTTGAACGGGTTAATGAGCAAAGCGAAATCACCAGCCTAGCCTTACAATCCCTTACCAATCAAAGAAAAATAGCTTTTGAAACTGTAAGTAATCTCATCCGAAAAAATCACGACACGGTTGCCCTGATTGTCAACAATCTGAAGTAAATCCCAACTTCTGAGAAAATTTTTATGGAAATCACTTCCCTCCCTAATTCATTGGATATTGAAGCCTTCCTCAATAAAAATGCCGCAGAACTGACAAAAAGCTCAGGTGAAGATAAAAAAATCACTCAGGCTAGAATTCAGAGTCGTAGTTCAAGCATTCAAGACAAACGACAAGAACGAATCGAGCAGCTTCAAGAACAAATCAAAGGCGCCCATCCCAGAGCCTGTCCTCAATTTTTAGTAAACCTTACCAAGATCTTCGACACATTACTTAAACCCCTCTCTGCTCTTACCCTAGGGAAGCTTAATTTGGAGTTAAGTAAAAGCTTAGAAATGCTTTTGGACGCAAAAGGTGAAGTACGGTTTCAAGGCCTGCAAATTCAGGGAAAAGAAATGCAAAACGTCATCGAAGAACTTAAAAAGTTTCTCCAAGGAGATATTGAACATCTAGAATCCACCGAAAGTTTTCAAAACAATAGCGAACAAAATATTTTAGATATCCTAGACCAAATTCATCAAAGCTTTGAAAACGTTTCAAAAGCCTAATTTTCAATTTTCTGACAAAAAAGGACCTACCATGAACATCCAAAACTATTCGGAAAACAACCTAAACCTTGAATCTCTCATGGCGCTTGAAACTCTCAACAGTAGTGAAGGAAAAAAAGCTTCCCAGAACATGGTGCAATATCAATGGCAAAAGCAGATTGAGGCAGCTCAAGGCGAAATTCAAGAGATGAAAAACCAAAATAAAAACACCTGGTGGTCAGCTATTTTTGACACCGTGATGAATGTATTTTCCTCAGTGGCTAATTTGATTCCGGGATGTGGAAAAATCGTCAGCGAATCCCTTAATGTCTTACGATCGCTCAATCCCTTCACGATAAAAATCGAAAAATCCAAGATTGCCGCAAAAGAATTTCAACTAGAAGAAGCCCTAGCGGAAAAACAAACCAAAATGGCTGAAAATCAAGTGAAGATGTTCGAAACACACCAAAAACAACAAAATCAGCGCATCGAACGAGCTATTCATAATTTGCAAGAAAGTAAGTCGGCCACCCTCAGGCTGTAGGAAGACTCAACTGATTTTTTATCCCTAGGGAGTTCTTTGGGCAGCACCTCCCACGGAAATCGTCGTGGAATTGTCGTCCTCCTGACTTCCAGAGCGTCCCACCATAATTCCCGTAGTAGCACCACCAGCGACCACCACACCCACCAAGCTCCATAAAAGTGGACTTTTCCAAAAGGATTTTTTCTTCTTTTTACCGATGACAATCACTTCGCTATCAGCATATTTTTTAGGGTCGGACCCCATGTCAGTCTTCGCCATTTCGGAAAGATCCTTGGCAATGACCGCAGTGGCAGGACGAGTATCCTGGGGTAAATCGAGCACCTCGACAAAAGCGGGTTTATAAGAAGCGTAATACTTCATATCAATCATACGAGCTGAAATTTTGTGATTGTAACCGATTTCTTCCACGCCCACCAAAACCACTTTATCGACCTTCATGGAGCTACCAACCTTGCCAGCCATTTGAACCTGGGCCTCCACCTGATGCGGATCCTTAATCCACAAGCCCTGAATCTTCTCGCCCGTTTGGATATCTTTTTCTAGATCAAGCTTAACCCGCGTATAGTTATCCTTAACGCTAATTTTTTGTGCGATTGGTTTGTAACCCATCTTTTGGGCTAAAACAAAATGTTCTCCTTGGGGTAAACGCTCCAGCTGCACGGGAGTCAGACCTTTTTTAACCCCATTCAAATAGATTTCAACGTCTTTAGGATTAGAAAAAATATCAACCTTGGAGGTCTTCGCCTTGCTTAAAAAATCCTCCTTTGACTGAATAAAATAAGCGATGGTGTTTGGAGAGTAATCCTCGGTGGTAAGTTCTCGATCAGGATCCAGCAAGACCGCTTCCTTAAAAATATTTTTTGCTTCTCCTACCTTTTTATCTCCCAGATAAATATTCCCTAAAAACAAATAAGCATCGACCAATAGAAAGTTTTCCGTCAACGGGGGATGGGCCGAACGATAGGTTTCGATGGTGTTGCTCAAAACCCCGATGGCATCTTTTAGATCCATCGATAAATACAATTGCTCGGCCTCGCCAATGTAACGGTTTAAGGGGTTCTGCGTATCGATTCTTTGCAAAACATCAGGATGGGCACTAAAAAAGGCTTGGGTTTCGGCCTTATCCAACACTAGAACGCCGGACTGCTGCAACAACTCGTCTCGGAGTGTATCCGCAACTTTTTCGACAACTTTGGGATCACTGTCTGGAGTGTTGAGTTCTAAAACTACCCACTTTTGAATGGGCTTGGGCTCCTGCAAAGCTGGGCTGGCCTCGGGCATAATCCCCCCCTCCGCTTCGACAAACTCCCCCATCGTATTTTCAGCGGATTTCACCGTGCCATTTTCTTCCTCGGCTTGAGCATACTCCGGAGGTAAATCGCTTAAAGACGCTGCCCATGCGGGAAAAAGCACCACGGATAATGTCTGATGAAGCAAGGAAACGATAAGAAAAACAATGAAGAGTTTGGATTTTTGTAAAATCGCCCACATGGGGGAGTTCTCCTTCTATTAAGATCGAAAAAATACCGAAGGACTCTCAGCCCTTCGAAATAAATTTCCTTGAAGAACACCCGAAACCTTAATTTGTGCTTACTCGAAGAGGAATAACCCCATTTCAAGTCTCGAAAATCGAGTCATAATGAAAAACGTTGTTGTTTTGGGGATGTGGGCAAGAGAAAATTGAAAAAATAAGCAGCGCCGCTTTACCCCTTCATGGCACCATGTCCCACCCATGACGCCAACACCGAAATCAAACTGGTTCTCTCTATCGGAGCGACTTCATTTTAGTTGCAAACTTTTTATACATTGAATGACTTAACAGCCTTCAAGGCTTTCTACCAAACACTCAACCTCAAAAGAATAAAACCTTCTGTGGCAAATGACCCTAGATTTTATCTCAAAAAACAAAACCCAGAAAACACCAGCTACCCTGAAGATCACTTCACCCTATCTTAAAGAAAATGATAAGAAACCCAACGATATGAGTCCAAACTCGGTACAACACCTCGCCGTCATTGGCGATCCCATCGAACACAGTCTATCCCCTCCCATGCAAAACGCTGCTCTGCGAGACCTCAATTTAGATTGGACCTACACAAAGATTCGCGTCGTTCCGCAAGACCTCAAAAAATTTCTCCAAACCCATAAACGTCGATTACGGGGATTTAATGTAACCCTACCCCACAAGGAAAACATCCTCCCTCTTTTAGACTACGTCGTTCCACAGGCCCAGTTCATCGGTGCGGTCAATACCGTACTCAATCATCAAGGCAGTTGGATTGGCTTCAACACAGACGGGATGGGCTACATTCAGTCTCTCCATGAAGAAACCGGATTCATCGCTCAGAAAAAAAACATCGTCTTATTGGGAGCAGGAGGAGCCTGCCGAGCAATTTCTACTCTGCTTGCAACACAAGGAGCCCGTCGCCTTACCCTGCTCAACCGAACCCTGCTCAGAGCGCAAAAGTTGGCTGACTCGCTCAAGAAAAAATTTCCTCAAACAGAATTTTACGCCCTAGCGCTCAATCCTAAAAACCTACGTACCGCCCTGCCCCAAGCCGATCTCCTGCTCAACACCAGCTCTATAGAACTCCACGAGACCGCTTTCTTAGATTTTCCCTGGGAACAACTGCCTCGCAAGACACTAGTCAGTGATATTCTCTACCGACCTCGCATCACGGCCTTTCTGGGCGCGGCTCAAAAACACGGCCATCCCATTCACACAGGAGAAGGTATGCTAGTCCATCAAGGGGCTCTCGCCTTAACCCTATGGAGCGGTGGATTACGCCCCAACATTCAATTGATGCATCAAACCCTGCTCCAATGTTTGGAGAAGCCCGTAAGTGCTTAGGGCCGCTGAGAGATAACTAGAGAGCAGGAGAAGGCTTTTTAGGTGGAGCAATAATGGCGGGCTCGGCCATGGCTTGTTCCAAGGCGTTTCTTTCCCCAGAAAGACTCTGTGAAACTTGGGCTACACCATCGGAGGCTAAACGAAGGATACGGGCAACATCGGGTCTTTTTAAAAAGCACTCAACGTCCGATTCTAATAAGTAGCCCCTTAAGGTGGCAATGACCTGCCGAGCCCGGTTGAGAAACAACTTAAAAAACTGCTCCTGTCCCGAACGGCGGGCGGCCAAGGCCAAATGAAACCAAAAGAGCAGCCAATCTTCCATACGCCCGTGCTCACGAGGAGATTGCTCCATCAAAGATAAATCTTTTTGATGCAGGTCCCCCGCAAAAGCCGCCAAGGCAAGGCGACGCAAAGCCACCGAATGCTCGACCGTTGGCATATTTTTCAAATCGGGCCAATCAGACAACAAATCAAGAACACGTCCCGCTTCCTCAATCCATTGGTGTTCTAACAGAGGTGCCGACATCGTTAATAAAACTTCAACCTTCCCTTGTACATCACCCGTAGCCTCGAATCCCTGAGCGGCCTTTTCCAAGATTCTTAAAGCTCGTGTCAAACTCCCCAAAGTAACTTCAAACTTACCTCGCAACAGATCGAAAAAAGGTTGTAAAACGTGGGGCACATCTCCTTGTTGTAATCTCGCCTGCAAAACTCTCAACCGAGTGGAAGCCTCACGAGTTCTCCCCAAAAGATGCAAAGCTTGGATAATATGCAACTCAGCAATGAGCTCATGAAACCGAGCCTGAGCCTTCTCAAATCCTTCCTTTCCATATTCAAAAATATCCAAAGCCTCTCGATAGCGCCCCTGCTCAAGCCAAATCCGTCCTAGCGCCTGTGACTGCTGTAATTCTTCTCGCCAAAAACCTTTCTCTCGCAACTTACCTCTCAAAATTTGAAAAAATCTTTCAGCCTCGACATAGCGTCCCAACTGAGTCGAGACTTGGGCCAAAAGCAGTAAATATTCTAAAGTAAAATCCTCCCAAGGAACCTGCTCTGCCGATTGATAGGCCAAATACAAAACCTTCAAGGCCTCATCGAAGCGCGATTGCTCCAGCAAGGTTAGGGCCTTAAGCCCTAGAACGTAGGCGGTTTTAAAATCGCTTTGCGCAAATTCGAGGGCACAATCGAAATACTGTAAAGCCGTTGCGAAATCTCGGCTTTCACGACAACGCTCTCCCCCACAAACATTCCAGGAATAAGCTGGCACGGCGAGCTTAGCCAAAGCAGCATGATAGGCAAGCCAGGCCTCTCTTTTTTCAAGCTGAGGAAATTCAAGAAGCGATTGATAAATCTTGGCGTGAATCGAAAGGGGCTCTAGTTGATCCTCCTTAAAAGCCAGTTGTGCCAATCCCTTCTGAGAAAGGCGATACTCGTCACCTACCCTTGATTCTAAATAACCGTGCTCACACCCACGACGCAAAACACTCTGCACTTCTGTTTGAGAAAGTCCAGAGGACTTGGCCCAAAATTCTACAGGCCCCCACGACTGGTGCGCGACTAAGGCCAAAAGCAAGGGACGTTCACTTTCAGAAAGATACCAAGAAGGCATACTCAACCCCGCATCTATCATCCCACAATGGTAAGATTGGAGATATGGGCAACCAATTTTTTAACCCCAGCCGTTTGAAAGGAAACGGTGATTTTTCTATTTTCCACCGAACCTTCGCAATGACGAATGGTCCCCATGCCAAAGACGGGGTGCCGAACCTTAACCCCCACTCGGTAAGGATTCGTTGCGGTATTTTCCTCAGGGGATGAAAGCTCCTGACTCACTTGAGTCACTCGAGAAGCTCCCTGGAAAAAACTTTTTCTTGGCGAAATGGAAATACCAGCACGCACCGGGTGAAGCAAATCTTGGGGGATATCGTTCAAAAAACGAGATGGCAAATTGAATTGCTCGTTGCCAAATACCCGACGACGTTCGGCATGACTGAGAAATAATTTCTTCTTGGCCCGAGTCATGCCAACATAGGTAAGGCGTCTTTCTTCGTCCAACTCTTCGGGAGAATCTAAGGATCGGCTATGGGGCAAGAGCCCCTCTTCCATTCCTACAAAAAACACCACGTCGAACTCCAAACCCTTAGCCAAATGCAATGTCATAAGAGGCAGGGAAGTCGCTCCCTCCTCTAGGGAATCGACCGAACTCACCAAGGAAACCTGATCAAGAAAATCCGCCAAAGAAGGCTGCGGTGCACGATTTTCGTATTCTTCAATACTGCTGAGAAATTCAGTCAAATTTTCGATACGGGATTCGGATTCTAAAGTGGCTTCTTCTTTTAAACTGGCCAAATAACCCGTTCTCTCGATCAATTGAGCAACAAATTGGGAAAGCTTTGAAGTTTCCAATAAAACTTTCAAAGTTTCCAAAAGTTGACAGAAGGTCTCCACCTTTTTAGCGGCAGCCTCTCCCACAGCGGACTCACGAACCCGCCGCGCCGCCTCCCAAAGGGTTAGATTTTGCGATTGGGCCCATTGCTCCAAACGATCCACGGTGGTTTTTCCGATACCGCGGGTGGGAACATTAAAAATTCTCTTTAGATGAAGACTGTCGGCTGGATTGGCCAAAACCCACAGATAAGACAGGATATCTTTAATTTCCATCCGGTCATAAAAGCGTACTCCGCCAAAAATGACGTAGGGGACATTATGGCGACGCAACTGGTCTTCTATGACACGCGACTGAGCATTAGTGCGATAGAACACCGCTATGTCGGCC
>DALYDW010000005.1:10306-15561 GCA_031972915.1 bacterium | reverse complement strand
GCTCACGAAATTTTTTAATCTGTTCGACCACGAAACTAGCTTCTTCGCTATCGGTGCTTCCCGCAAATAAAACCAGCGGATCCCCAGCTCCATTTTCAGTCCACAGGGTTTTTTCCTGCCGCTGATTAATGGGCTTCACGACCTGGGCCGCAGCCTTGAGAATATTTTGGGTAGAGCGATAGTTTTGCTCTAATTTGATCACCTTTGCCTGAGGAAAATCTTGGTGAAATCTGAGAATGTTCCGAACATCGGCACCGCGCCAACGATAAATCGATTGATCATCGTCTCCCACCACACAAAGATTTTGTCTTTGTCCTGCCAGTAGGCATACCAAACGATATTGGGCGTGATTGGTGTCTTGATATTCATCCACCATCAAATAATGAAATTTATTAACGTACTCGGCTAAAATTTCCGGATGCTTCTCAAAGAGGCGAACCGGCAACACCAAAAGATCACCAAAGTCGATAGCGTTGTTGTCTTTCAATTTTTTAGCATAAAGCCGATAAACCGCAGCTACCCGCTCGGACAAAAAATCGTCTTGAGGATAATCTTCGGGAAGAATCAACTCGTTCTTAGCGGCATCAATTCTCGATTGGATATTTCGAGGATGAAACACCTTGGGGTTCATGCCTAAATCCTCGAGACATTGCTTGATCAAGGTCAACTGGTCGCTATCATCGTAAATAATGAATTGCTTACCGTAACCAAGTTTTTCGATATAGCGGCGCAAAATGCGAACTCCAGCGGAGTGAAACGTAGAAATCCACAAATCATCGGCTCTCGCCTCCACCAGGTTTTCCACTCGGCTTTTCATTTCGGCAGCCGCTTTATTGGTAAAAGTGACCGCAAAAATTCTCCAAGGAGGAACATGACAGTTTTGAATCAAATGCGCCATGCGCTGCACCAGCACACGAGTTTTTCCACTGCCAGCACCTGCAAAAATCAGCAAAGGACCTTCGGTAGTCAATACCGCTTCTCTTTGTTGGGGATTCAACGGATGTTTTTCTATAAGATTCACGACCACACTTACTCCACAGTTACGCTCTTCGCTAAGTTACGAGGTTGATCCACGTCATGACCTTTACGGTCAGCAATGAAATAGGCCAGCAATTGCAAAGGAATCACGGTCAAAATCGGCAAGGTGGCCGGGTGGGCCGCAGGCACCTCGATCCAATCGTTGACCCATTGCTTCACTTGCATTTCACCAGATTCTACCACTGCAATAACCGAGGCCTGACGTGACAGAACCTCTTGAATATTTGAGATCATTTTATCGTAATAAGCATCCCTAGGCACCAAGGCAACGACCGGTGAGCCCGCATCGATAAGGGCGATGGGACCATGCTTGAGTTCTCCTCCCGGATATCCCTCGGCATGCAAATAAGAAATCTCCTTGAGCTTCAATGCTCCCTCCAAGGCAATGGGAAATTGCGGTCCTCGGCCCATAAACAAAAACTGACTTGATTGGGCATAGCGCAAAGCCAAATGCCGAATCGATTCGGCGGACTCAAGCAGTTGCTGAACTTGTTGAGGGACAGACAACAAGGCCCGAAAGATTTCCTGACGTTCTTGAAGCTGTAGTCTACCGGCCTTTTCCCCCAAGGCTAAACCTAAGAGTTGCAACGCCAACAATTGGGCCGTAAAGGTTTTGGTGGCGGCTACGCCGATTTCGGGTCCCGCGTGGGTATAAAGTATGGCATGACTTTCCCGAGCCAAAGAACTTTCCACCACGTTACTAATGCCCAAAACTTTCGCACCTACTTGCTTGGCATTTCTCACCGCCATGAGAGTATCGGCCGTCTCTCCTGATTGACTGATGGCCACCACCAAGGTGTTTTCATCCATCAAAGGATTGCGATAGCGAAACTCACTGGCCTGCTCGACTTGAACCCACACTCCCGACCAGGGTTCTAAGAAATAACGACTTACCTGAGCCGCATGCCAGCTGGTACCACAGGCGATGAGGTAAATTCGCTGGATTTTAGCGAAGTCGTTTGGACCAGGAAACAAAGCTTCCAGACCATTCAACACAACACAAGATTGGCTTAAGTCCACAGAGCCTCTTAGCGTATCTGTGAGGGCTCGGGCTTGCTCAAAAATTTCTTTGAGCATGAAATGCTTGAAACCTTCTTTTTCTGCCATGGAAAGGGACCAGGTAATCTTTCGCGGTTGCGCAATTTTGGCTTGTCCCAAAGCATCGAAAACCTGAACTTCATCGCGTTGCAATTCAACAACGTCCCCCTCTTCCAAAAAATATACAGACTGGGTGTAAGGCAATAGAGCCGGCACATCGCTAGCCAAGAACTGCTCTCCCTTTCCAAAACCAACCACCAAAGGACTCCCCAAACGGGCACCAAAAATTTTATTAGGTTCATTCTCGTTAAAAAGAGCCAAGGCGTAGGAACCCTTCACTTTTTTCAAGGCCAATTGCAAAGCCTCTCGCGTGGACAAACCGGTCTTCAAGGCCTCTGAAACCAAATGAGCTAAAATCTCGCTATCGGTCTCCGAAGAAAACTGGTGCCCCTGTCTCTCTAAATCTTCTTTTAAGGAGAGATAGTTTTCGATGATCCCGTTATGCACCACTGTTACAGGACCTTCATGATGAGGATGAGCATTGGCCTCACTGGGTTTTCCATGAGTGGCCCACCGCGTATGACCCATCCCAACTTGGGAAAGCGGTAAAGGATGTTCGCGAAGTTTTTCTTTGAGTGCAGCCAATTTTCCCCGAGCCCGAGCAAGGTAGGTCTTGGACTCATGAAGCAAAGCGATTCCAGCCGAATCATAGCCCCGGTATTCTAAGCGGGTCAAACCGTCGAGCAATACTTCTTGAGCTGATTGAGTACCAATATAGGCTACGATTCCGCACATAGGGGCATCCTCCACATGGAACACGTTTGAAAATTTGAAACCTCAGGCTTCACTTATCGACGGAGTTCATGGTCAAACTCCGCACCTTCCTTATAAAGCATGTTAGTAAAACAAAATCGGACAGACGCAGGTGAATTATTTTTTTCTACGAAGAAGATTTTTTTGAGGAACGCGGGAAAGGGCCAAGTGCCCCGAAGGAACATCTTGGGTAAGCGTGGTGCCCGCCCCAACATAAGCCCCCTCTCCCACCTTAACAGGCGCGACTAACTGGGTGTCGCTTCCAATAAAGGCCTTGGCACCGATCACCGTTAAAAACTTGTTTTTACCATCGTAGTTGCAGGTAATAGTACCGGCACCGATGTTAGCGCCCGCGCCGATTTTTGCATCCCCCAGATAAGACAAATGACTAGCTTTTGCACCGGCTCCCAAGCGGGTTTTTTTTAACTCGACAAAATTACCAACGCGGGCCCCCTCGCCAATTTGGGTCTCGGGACGCACCCGAGCAAAGGGCCCAATCACCGCCCCTTGGGCCACACGACATCCTTCTAAAACACTGTAAGCCTTAACGGTTACTCCATTGCCTACTTGGCAATCACGTAACACCGCCCCGGTTTCGATATGACACCCAAGCCCCAAACGGGTTTCACCCTTGAGGTGCACTCCCGATTCTAAAAAAGTATCCACCCCAATTTTGACCCCAGCATCTAGATAAAGTGTATGGGGATCTTCCATCCCTACTCCTTGTTCCAAATGATAGGCAGCCAATCTTGCACGCATTCGCTGATTAAGATGGGCCAATTCGCTGCGGGTATTAACGCCTAAAATCTCTTCGATATTTTCCACGATGTAGGTAATCGGCATGATGTGGGATTCTCGAGCCAGACGCACGATTTCGGTAAGGTAATATTCTTTTTTGAGAGGGTCTTTGGGAATTTTCTCCAAAGAACCTCGCAAAAATTTAGCCTCCACCAGGTAGATCCCCGTATTGATCTCATTAAGTTGCTTTTCTTGGGAACTGGCGTTTTTTTCTTCGACGATTCCCTGTAAATCACCATGGGCATCCCGAAGAATTCTCCCATAACCGAAAGGATCGGGAAGCACCGCCGTCGCTAAGGACAAAGCCGAACGCCTTGCCTTGCGAATGAGGCTTTTTAAGGTTTGCACACTCAATAGGGGAACATCGCCATTAAGAATTAAAACCGAACCTTGGGGATTTCCCAGGGCCTTAAGACCTATAGTCGCGGCATGCCCCGTTCCCAAACGCTCGGTCTGATGGGCAAAAACAACTTGAGAAGAATCGGAGAATAATTTTTCGATATTTTCTCTTTGATGGCCTACCACTAGACAAACCTTACTAGGTTTTAAGGCAAGAGCAGTGTCCATGACATAAGAAATAAGGGGACGTCCGCAAAGCGGGTGGAGTAACTTGCTAGTTTTAGATTTCAAACGAGTAGATTCACCGGCCGCAAGCACGATGACCGAAAGGTCTTGCATCGGATCTCCCTAAACAGATTTGTAAGAAAGATCAAGCGTTGACAATTTCGAAGTCAACAAGCTAATCGCTCAAGAATTCATGCCTTCCTTTCGATCTAAACTTTGTCAATTTTTGCTCACCCTAGGCCTCTTGTCGCTTTGGGGCTGCCCTCCCCCTAAGTTTGTTCCTTTAGATTTGGCGCATCTCAAAAGCCCCGAGGATCTCGGTTTAAAAAGCCAAGAAGCTTATCAAAAGGCCCGAAATGCCCAACAAAAGTCCGAAAAACTCAAGTGGTCCCAGGCTGGGATGGCCTATTCAGAAAAATGTTTAAAATTTCAAGCCGACGAACCGCTGTGTCTTTATTACGGAGTGCTCAATCGAGGCGTGTTCGTACAAAATCATATTTTCGACTACCAAAAGTCGTTACGGCTCATGGTCGCCCAATGTGAAGCCCTCATTGCAGTGGATCCTAACTTTCAACACGCCGGCTGTTATCGAATTTTGGGAAATATTTTTTCCAAGGCCCCCGCCTTTAGCTTGAACCCGAAAAACATCTCACAAGACCTCGATAAGGCCTCCGAATATTTTCAGCAAGCCGTCAAACTTTCCCCTGACTACGCGCTCAATCATCTATTTTTGGCCCGTAATCTTGCAGCCCTCGGAAACAAGGCCGAAGCACAACAGCAGTTGGCTGAATTCGACCGACTGCGAACTCCCGATCTGGATCAGGAATATCCACAATGGAAACAAGATCGGGAACAATTGGCTCAAAGCTTGCACTAATTTTTGTAGGACGAGGGAGATAGCGCCTTAGTCATTGACAAACCAATAAAAAAAGATTGTGGGATGGACCCTAAAGACCCAACCCCTGTCTTTCTTAAAAATGGGAGGATCATTCCATGGCAAGTAT
>DALYDW010000005.1:2799-10296 GCA_031972915.1 bacterium | reverse complement strand
CGGCAATCTGGGGAAGGACCCCGACGTTCGTTATACGCCCGGAGGAGCGGCGGTAGCCAACTTTACGATCGCCACGAACGAAAATTGGACCAACAAAGAGGGGTCGCGCGAGGAGCGAACCGAATGGCATCGCATCGTCGCCTGGGGAAAAATCGCCGAACTCTGCGGCGAATACCTGAGCAAAGGACGAACCGTCTATGTCGAGGGGCGACTACAGACCCGAAAATGGCAAGATAAAGACGGGCAAGAAAAATACACCACCGAAATTGTAGCTCAAACCGTGCAATTTCTCGGTGGGCGTGGCGAAGGTACGGGCAAGAGCGGCGGAAGCGCTTCTCCCACCATGGAAGCCGCCTCTCCCATGGATGTTGATGACGACATTCCCTTTTAAGCAAATACAAGCTTTTCAACTACGGCTTACCGGGCGAGTTTTAGACTTTCTTTAAAAATCTCAAATTCGCTTTTTTTGAACCCAGACTAGCGGTTTCAGTCGGAGATACCAATCCGATTGTGAAGCCTCCCTAAAATTCGAGGAAATACCATGAGCGACTCCATTCATAATATCGTCATTGTGGGATCTGGTGCCGCAGGCCTCACGGCTGCAGTGTACGCGGGCCGCGCCAATCTGCAGCCCTTAGTTATCGATGGCAATCTCCCAGGAGGCCAGCTCACGACCACGACAGAGGTAGAAAACTATCCCGGTTTCCCGCAAGGGATTATGGGGCCCGAACTCATGGACAACATGAGAAAACAAGCCGAGCGCTTTGGAACTCAGTTTGTTTTTGATCAAATTGCCGAGTGCGACCTACAAGGAGAAATCAAAATTCTCAAAGGGCACCAGCAGGAAATTAAGGCCCGCACAGTCATCATCGCCACCGGAGCTTCCCCTAAATTATTGGGACTCGAAGCAGAAAAAAAGCTTATGGGGAGAGGCGTATCCACTTGCGCAACTTGTGACGGGGCATTTTTTCGCAACGCCGATTTAATTGTGGTGGGAGGCGGTGACTCTGCCATGGAAGAAAGCACCTTTCTTACCAAGTTTGCTAAAAAGGTGTATCTAGTTCATCGACGCGGCGAATTTCGTGCCAGCAAAATCATGCAAGAACGCGCACTCAATAATCCTAAGATTGAGGTACTCTGGAATAGCACGTTGACCAGTATCGACGACTTAGCCAAAGGCGAAGTCACAGGCGCTCATCTGAAAAATCTTCAAACCGGCGAAGAGCGCTACATAAAGGTCGACGGTATTTTTGTGGCCATTGGACACACTCCTAACTCTAAGCCTTTTTCCCAACAAATACCTACCGACGAAAACGGCTATTTTCTCACTACACAGGGTACAAAAACCACACTTCCGGGAGTTTTCGTGGCTGGAGATTGCGTTGATCACATCTATCGCCAAGCCATCACCGCCGCAGGCATGGGATGCATGGCCGCTTTAGATGCGGAGCGCTACCTTGCCCAATTGGGTCTCGATCACTAAAAGTCATCGAGAATCACTCCCTCCGCTTTTCTAAAAAAAAGACGAAGGCTCCGAAATTCATGCGACGCCCGGCCCTAAAATAGGGCCGGGATTACGTTCTCTCTTGCCAAAAAATTCCTGACCTCACCTGATTTCCTCTCTTCCCAAAAGAATCCCCTCGTTTTGCAAGAAAGTCCTCTTACAGCACAAGCCATCAGAAAGCTTGGCACTTCAATTGCAAATTACCGGCCCATGACCGTCACCACACTATTATCCGCAGGCCTCCAAGGCATCGAAGCTTATCCGGTTCATGTCGAAGTCGACATCAACCGCAGCAACCTACCCCACTGGTCCACCGTAGGCCTGGCCGAATCGGCAGTGCGGGAAGCCAAAGATCGAGTTCGAGCCGCCCTAAAAAATTGCGGTTACACCCTACCCTGTAGTCGCATCACCCTTAATCTAGCCCCGGCTAATATAAAAAAAGTAGGAACGGCCTTTGATCTTCCTATCGCCGTAGGATTACTGGCCGCCTCCAATATCCTACCGGCCGATCCACTGAAGGGACTCATCTTTCTCGGAGAACTTTCTTTAGAAGGAAAAGTTCGCCCCATTCCTGGAGCTCTCTCCGTGGCATTGTGGGCAAAAAATCAAGGACTCAAAGCTCTGATTCTACCCGAAGCCAACCTTTCAGAAACCCAACCTGTTGAGGGCATCACCATTTACGGAGCACCCGATTTACCAGCGGTCATTCAATTTCTTGCAGGAACTCGCACCCTTCCTTGCTCCCTCACCCATTCTACCGAGCCCAACTCGATTTCCAGCTCCTTTCCTGATCTATCAGAGGTACGAGGCCAAGACCACGCCAAGCGAGCCTTAGAAATCACTGCAGCAGGCTACCACAATCTCCTCATGAAGGGCCCCCCAGGGACAGGCAAAAGCCTCTTAGCCAGCCGTTTACCTTCCTTACTTCCCCCTTTAAGTTTTCAAGAAAGTTTAGAAACCACCCAAATCTACAGTCTCCTTGCTCAACTCCAACCTCATCAAGGGCTCATCGTACAACGCCCATTTCGTAGTCCACACCATACGGTTTCCGATGCAGGACTCATTGGCGGAGGCTCGATCCCTCGCCCCGGCGAAGTTAGTATGGCGCACAACGGAGTTTTATTTTTAGATGAATTGCCTGAATTTCGGAGAAATGCCCTCGAAGCGTTACGCCTGCCCCTCGAAACCCATGAAGTGACCTTATCTAGAGCCATGAGTAGCCTCACTTTTCCGGCGCGATTTCTCTTGGTAGCCGCCATGAATCCTTGCCCCTGCGGGTATCAGGGAAGTACACAAAAAAATTGCACCTGTTCTGAAATGCGAATTCAAAGATATCAAAGCAAGGTCAGTGGCCCCTTGTTAGACCGCATGGATCTACACATCGAAGTCCCTCTGCTAAACTTTAGAGAAATGACCGAGCTTTCTGGTGGAGAAAACAGCGCCAGCGTCCGGACTCGAGTTCGGCAGGCTTGGGAACTTCAAAAACAGCGCTTTACCCATCATCTATCCACTTGGAACTCTCAAATGAGTCCAAGGGACATCGAGATATTTTGCCCCCTCCAAGAAGACGCTAAAAAAATTCTCAAGCTGGCCATGGAAAAATGGGGACTTTCAGTGCGAGCCTATCATCGGGTTCTCAAGGTAGCTCGAACCATCGCCGACCTCGAAGCGTGTGAAACCCTCAAGACCCACCACGTCAGTGAGGCCCTCAGTTATCGCACCAAAAGCCTTCAAGACTTTCGTTAAAAAACTTTGAGCTAAATCGAAACTACGGCGGAAAAAAAAATCTGAATCCAAGCCAAACTAGAAGTTTTCTGGATGAGAAATACCGAGCAAGCGAGCCCGACGAGGATCATGCCTCACTAGATCAGAAAAAAACTCCACAAGTCCCTCAAAAACTTCAGGGACCCTGGTAAAATCTGACACCAAAGTATCAGACAACTTAGCCCTCACCAAGGCTGTAAGAATATCCCCCGGAGGGAAGTGAATTCCCCGAGGCATAGCGGGTGGCAAAGATAAAAAGGGCGCCCCTCCAAATCTACAACAGAGCTGGCTGAGCTCCCTTGAGGCCCCTCCACCTCCTTCGGCTCCGCAGCAAAGTCTACTGGAGAGGCCTTCACTGAGGGAGAAATACTTTTCGAAGAAGAAATTTTCATATCTATTTTTCTAGGCGACAAAAGACAACGCCCCATTTGTCCCAAAACTATTTTTAGTCGTTAAAAACAGTTTCTCGCCCCTCGGAATTCAAAACAAACTCGAAGCAATTTTTTTCCTAAGGACAAGGAAAGTCTCGGAAATGAAGTGGAAAAGTTGCCTAATATTTCCTAATTTCAATTCTCAAAGACGGGTCGTGAGAACGTTAAAACCCTTTAAATATTTTGAAAAAACCCCCTCTAACTCAAAAGTGCTTCAAGTAGACCTAGATTCGATCCCTGGAGCTTAACCCAAGAGACAAAACTAAAAAAATGTCAGTTTACAAGGGGTGGAGGAAGGGCTATAGCGCTGCCCCTACCAATGTTTTTCCAAACAAAGGAAGCTATTTATGACCAATCCAGGGGTAAAGATTCAACCGGCTGAAGGAAAATTAGGTGTCTTAATGGTGGGTTTAGGAGCCGTGAGCACCACCTTCGTAGCGGGAGTAGAATTGATCAAAAAAGGACTCGCTAAACCCGTCGGGTCTCTCACTCAAATGGGCCATATTCGCCTTGGGAAACGTACCGATAAAAATAATCCCATGGTAAAAGATTTTGTACCACTGGCGTCGCTTGACGATCTCGTCTTCGGTGCTTGGGATGTCTTTGAAGACAACGCCTTCGAAGCCGCCAGCAAGGCGGGCGTTTTGGAGCAAGCCGATTTAGAAAAGGTTCGGGAACCTCTTTCCCAACTCAAGCCTTGGCCAGCCGCCTTTGACAAAAATTTTGTAAAAAAATTAGACGGTACTTTCATTAAAAAAGGCAGCCGTCGCCAGTTGGCCGACCAGGTGATGGAAGATATCCGTAATTTCCAAAAAAGAACGGGCGCCCAGCGCATCGTTACCATTTGGTGCGGATCGACCGAAGTCTATAACGAAGTTCGCCCCGTTCATCAGAGCCTTAAGGCCTTCGAAGCAGGCCTAGACAACGATGACTCGAACATTTCTCCCAGCATGATATACGCCTACGCGTCTCTAAAAATGGGAATTCCCTTCGCAAACGGGGCTCCCAATCTGACCGTAGATATTCCAGCCCTGCTAGAATTAGCTCAAGAAACCCGTAGTCCAATTTCCGGAAAGGATTTCAAAACCGGCCAAACCCTGATGAAAACAGTTTTGGCACCAGGATTTAAATCTCGTTATCTCGGACTCACCGGGTGGTTTTCCACCAACATCCTAGGAAACCGAGACGGAGAAGTCCTCGACGATCCCGAATCCTTCAAGACCAAAGAAATTAGCAAACTGGGAGTGCTCGACACCATTCTCCAACCCGAATTGTATCCAGACCTCTACGACAATCTCTATCACAAGGTCTGCATCAATTATTATCCCCCACGACGGGATAACAAAGAAGGTTGGGACAATATCGATCTCTTCGGATGGTTAAACTATCCCATGCAAATTAAAGTGGACTTTCTTTGTCGAGACTCCATCCTAGCAGCCCCCTTAGTGCTAGACTTGATCCTCTTCTCCGATCTCGCCAAGCGCTCCGGAATGAAGGGAATTCAAGAATGGTTGAGCTTTTACTACAAAAGTCCAATGACGGCGGAAGGCCTCTATCCCGAGCATAATCTCTTCATTCAAGAGATGAAGCTTAAGAATACGCTCCGTTATTTGATGGGAGAAACCCAAATTACCCATCTTGGTTTAGATTACTACGAAGAATAGTTCTCAAATCTGCCCTCTTCGCAGCAATAAAAAATTACAGACTGTCGCAGGATAAATTCTTGCGACAGTTTTTTTTGATGACACCCAGTTAGAAATTGATTTCCATCCTCTTCCCCCTGTTCGAAGCCATCAAGCTTGGGCCTAAAAAATACCATGAAAAACGATAGGGAATGACGACAAGGACGATAATCGAAAAATTAGGGACGATGGAGCGCTGAAAAAGAAGTCTTTTTATCTAGGGTAATTTGAAGTTGGACACCAGCCAAGAGGTTATTCCGCCCATAACCAGGAGAAAAATTAAAATTCCAAACCCGCTCATAACCCAAGCCAACTCCGCACTTCAGGGGAAGAGACTCGAGGTCGTAGTCCCAACTCACCACCCAACGCATTCGGTTTTCTTCGGGTTTATTCTCTAACTTGATGAAGTCGGCGCTACCGTCAGGATTGTTGACTAGTTCATAAACATCGCCACTCCTAGCTTCAAAGGCTCCTTCTACGGTCAGGCGATTTTGCTCATTGAGTTCTAAAGTGGCCACTCCATAGGCCCCTTGTCCATTGGGACCCAAAATATCCCCCAAGAAAAATTGATTAAGGGTCAAGCCCGAGGTGTATTGAGCATGTTCATAAAACCGAACCCCAGTGCGATGGTATTCCAACCTTAAGTCCACCGTACCAGGCTCAATCAAACGCGGAAAATAAATCCCCCCCACGTATCCAGCATCATCAACAAAAGCAGCATCAGCGTTAGAAAAGCGGTGCAGATCATCAAAGATAACCTCGCCGTAAATCTCTGTCCCACGCCAAGGGGGAATGCGAAATCTAAAATCAAAACCTCCGATTTTATTTCCTATCTCCTGCTGATCTTGCACCAATTCAGAAAAGGGAAAGATATCCGCAACACGACTGCCCAAAGAGGCGGGAGGCCCCCCCTTTCCTCCCGACTGCACCATCAAGCCAATGCCCATTTCAAACCAAGAAAGTGGTTCGAAACTCCATTTGTAACCGACCAAATAATCGTTAGGAAAATTCTGTTCGGGTCCCAAGTCTGCATAAAAAAAACTGACCTTATTCGGCCCTAGATACTTGAAGACCCACGGCAAAAAGCCAGGCAAATCGTTAGAAAGCTTTACCATATCCAAACCACGGGGGTTTTGAGATAGCAGCAAACCCGATCTAAGACCTTGCCCATAGTAAAGGGCATCTCGTCCCACCTGAAGTTCGAAATTTTTAAAGAAAAACTTTCCGTAAAGATACTGAGCAAAGGCCTCGTTAACATCGGCCTGTCCATCTCGACCCAGAGCAAGTTGAAAACGAGGTCTTGCGTACAAAGCGACATAATCAGTCAAACGAAACCAATGTGTGGTTTCTAAACTCAAATTACTCCCATCGACAATCCTACGACCATTTCGATACTGCACCAGAGGATTGATCACCGCATCGGCACTTCCCAAACCGTTGGGCGGGACCAAGCGTGGAAGACTGTTAACTCCCAAAACATCGACGTAGGCCTTCTCTAAAGGATGCAAAGAATACCATGCTTTGGG
Source organism: bacterium (assembly GCA_031972915.1). Classification (GTDB taxonomy): domain Bacteria; phylum UBA10199; class UBA10199; order DSSB01; family DSSB01; genus DALYDW01. Next base: position 3,389 of record DALYDW010000005.1, on the reverse strand, counting down.
TCCGGACAAGGCCTTAAGCTGAATCAACTCTTCACGAAACTCCCCCTCTAAACGCCGCAAAATACCCTTCACATAGAAAATGCGTTTTTCTAAAGCCTGTTTTTGTTGAAGAGAAACTTGAGGGGATTCTAGAGATACGCTTAATCTGGATAAATTTCCCATGGCCTCGGCAGTAATCCGAGCCACCTCCCTACGAGAAAAAGGTCGCTGTCCCCAAACCACTTGATCTACCAAACCGTGAGCGATAAGTTTTTCCAGATCACGGTACAGACGATCATCTTCTTCTACATTGATGGACGCCTGGGCCCACAAACAGGTAGGAAGCAGACAAAATAAAAACAATAAAACAACGACCTGCTTCAAGCGATGCCAGAAAAAAACTTTCTGTTCATCGATACCAACACCACACTTCTGCAATGAAAATAATCTCATGGGGACAACACCTGGCCCGATCTTGAGCTTCACCCAAAAAAGCGAACCAGCGGTAGCCTGCCCTCTTTAAGCATGTCAATCTCTTTTCAATATTTTTCTTTTATTTTCATGGAGTTAAAAAGGGAATTTTGAATGGCGAAGGCAGAGTCGAGATTTTT
>DALYDW010000005.1:0-2789 GCA_031972915.1 bacterium | reverse complement strand
TGTGGCAAAGGAAGACTTGAAAAGCGCTCGAGAAGATCCCCATACACCTGAAAGGCCCTTCCCTCTTGAACCCAGGTTTCTTTGAATAAAACGCCCATTTCTCTTTTGCTCAACTTACCTTTCATCATGGCATGATAAAGGATCTCGCCCAGCATATATCCCAAGGCGTGACTCACACCAAAAAACAAGTCATGATGGTGAATCATATTTTGAGGATTCTCTAAGGGCTTTTTATTTTTTTCCATCTTCTTAAGTTTTAAAACAGAATGTCCTACTTCAAGCTCAAAGGTTCTGTCTCGTGGCACCTTCGCTCGACTAAAATATTCGACCATGCTTTCAAAATCCCTAACCCTAAGACACTTCCGTTTAGGGTTGACGATCTTAGAACCGAAAAATCCCAGGGCTTCCTGCAAAACACGAGCGTAGAAAATATCTTGCGCCCGCTTTGGCGTCGCATCTCCAGCCATAAGGTGGCGAATAAAGTGCCCCGCTTCTTCGGCGGCATGATTCAAAGAAATATTAGCTAGATAGACCCATTTTCTTTTTGGAATATAGTAGCTTTCAGAGAGCTCGACTTGTCTCTTAATTTGCTTTTTCTCCTCAGAAGAAAATTCACGATCCTCTTTTAAGCGCTCTAAAAAACTCAAGTCTCCGCAAGTAAAAACCTCCACCTCTTCCTTTTTCCTAGGAAGTTTTAACCTTAAAAAACCCGCTATCCGCTTGGTTAAATCGAGAAAACTGTGCTTAGGATCAAGATAATCGATCTCTTCTTCTTCGTTTTCCAACCAATTGAGATAAGACTGCTGCCACACAATGGGCGGTGTATTAATCAAACAAAAACTTTTGGAATTGATACGAACAATCTCTACTTCTTCTTCGCGGTGGGTAGAAGCCAGTTTCCAATAAATCTTTTCTGAATTTTGGTAGAGATAAACCTCTTTGCTCTCCGCATAACTCGCCCCCACCGCCTTCTTAACTTGATGAGGTAAATTCTCGGGAGCGATATGTAAATCACCAACAAAAGTAAGGATTTTGGTACCAGGCAAACTTTGGTGAATTTCCGCTAAGGTCTTGGCCATAGCTTCATCACGTTTTTTAAGGCCTGATCCATAGGGAGCCGACTCGATTCCAAATACAGGCAGACGATAATAGCGCGCAAAATCAAAGATGGGCTCAAAGTTTTCCCAAAGATCAAAGTGAAAATTCTTTTTAACATTAATGAACTTAAGAAATGAATTTAAGGACAGTTTTCTTTTCAAGAACTGATCAAGCGCCTCTTGATGTTTTTTTTGAATGAACTCTAAAGCGATAGCAAAGTTCTGCTGTTGGCTGATCAGCAGCTTTAAAACCCTCAGAAGAGCGCGCTGGGACTGTCGGTTGGTATGATAGTCCCCCATATAAATCCATTGAGCACGTCGCAGGGTTCGCTTTAACTCACCCAAAGTCACCGGAGTTTCGAAGTCCCGAACTCTTCTTTGATAATTCTTCTCGTAAGCGTAAAATCCCTTCTCGCTCACCAGGATAGAATCATCGATGATCCGCTGATTTTTTCTGAAGATTTGCCGTTGAATGCGGATGAGCTCTTCTCTTGGCGATAAAGATCCCATGGACAAGGAGGGTAAAAAGAGTCTTGGTAAATGTAAAGACTTACTTCCCCTTTTCTTGCTAAGCTCATTTTTCTCAGATAAAAAGCCTCATGCGGACAATGGTAGTGCTACCTACACTCAATGAGGCCGATAATCTCCCCCTCTTGGTTGCGGAGATCCGTCGCCATCTTCCCGAAACAAAACTTTTAATTGTGGATGATAATTCTTCCGACGGCACGGGACAGGTCGCCGAATCATTATGCGCCCAAGATCCCCTTCATCTCCAAGTGCTCCATCGATCCCAACGCCAGGGTTTAGGCATGGCCTATCGAGCAGCCTTCCAAAAAATTATCGATGAGAACAGCGCAGAAGCCATCGTGCAGATGGATGCGGACCACTCCCATCCTCCTTCATTACTTCCGCTCTTACTGTCCCAGCTTGCAAATCATGACTTCGTCTTAGCATCTCGTTATGTCCCCGGAGGAGGTATCACTCAATGGAATTGGCTTCGTCGGCGCCTTAGTCTCTTGGGAAACCGCTATGCTCAATGGTGCTTGGGGAAACAAATTCAAGACTGGACCGGAGGATTTAAAGTCTATCGCAAAGAAGTGCTTCAGACCCTTTTGCATTACCCCAGCTACGGACAGGGTTATCTCTTTCAAATTGAAACTAGCTTTTTAGCTTGGAAACAAGGATTTCGTTATTGTGAAGTTCCTTTTACGTTCTCCGAACGCCACCAGGGACGCTCCAAAATGAATTTTAGTATCTGCTGGGAGGCCTTCTATAAAACTCCCCAATTGCCCAAGCGCTACCAACTCATGAATCGAGAAATTAAATGCCCGCAACGGGATCCCAGTAAATTCTGACGCCGGTTTCCAACATCCAATCTAAAACGTTTCCGCCTCCCTGGAAATCGCGGTTATTGATTTGATCTAAACCAAAGCCAAAACGGCCTACCACATGGGAATTAAAGACATGCTGAAAACCACCTCGATATAAAACCCGAGTTTCCGATCCTAAATCCAAAATCTTATCTACCGAGTTTCCATTAAATGCATAAACGTTATTGTGACGTCTGCGATACTCTGTTGAAAACGAAACCTGATCTTTGGGAGTAAGGTCGTAAAGCAGGTCCAATAAAATTCCATAGGCATCGGGCCCCAAGGGGTCTCCCAGCAAGAGATTGTTTTCGGTGAGACCGTC
>DALYDW010000004.1:28281-36132 GCA_031972915.1 bacterium | reverse complement strand
GGGTATGGCGGGAGCTGTGTATCTCTATCAGGAGTTGGCCGATCACTTGAAAACGAAGTCGGTGGGGGGAGAGTGAGAGCTTTAGCCTTGGGGATGGGGAGTAGGAACCGGATTCGGGGATAGCAAAAAATCTAAAATGTGTTTTTTGAGTAATTGGGGAGAATCCCAGACAGGTGCGTGTCCGCTTTCTTCTAGGATGATCATGGTGGAATGGGGCAGTCCTAAGTGAATGCGTTCGCCTGCCTCCAGGGGGATTACTCGATCTTGGCGACCATGGATGACCAAGGTGGGGTGTTGAATTTCATGCAATCGATTGTCTAAAAGGCGGTGTTTAGAGTTTTCGATGAATGCCGCGAAAATAGTCTCATAGCGAGATTTAATGCGGGTGGATTCGGCCACCAAAGCATCCAAAACAAATCCAGGGAGGGGAGGGGGACGATGAAATAGCAAATTTAAAAAATGCTGCGCTGTGGCTCGGTCAGTGAGGGTGAGGCGAGCCAACTCGGGAACCTCGGTGAGAACTCCGGCACTTTCGACGAGTACGAGACGGCGTATTTTTTCGGGATGTTCCAAAGCAAGCAAGAGGCTCACCCATCCACCTACCGAAAGCCCCACCAAGTCGGTTTGGGAAATATTCTGAGATTGGAGCAAGGCTAAAACCAATTTAACTTCGGAGTCTATGGAGTAGACTCGAGGATTGAGGCGCAGCAAATTGCTCGCTAAAAGATCAGGGGCAATGACGTGGAAGTGTTTTCCGAGCGCGGGCAATAGGCGCATCCAGGTGAAGAGAGCATTGCCACCGAAGCCGTGAAGGAGGATGACGCTTTGCGGGTGCTGAGTTCCTGCTTCGTAAAAATGAATCCGACGTGTACCGAGTCGTAGGCTGCGCTCTTGGATTCCCCAAAATCTCAGAACAAGTCCCACGGTTTTACGGAAACTGCCGATGGGATTGATCACGAAAGGCAGCGTTAAGGCGGATAACAAGAAAAACGCAAGCCAGAGGCGTTTTTTACGGTAAAACGGTTTTTTATCGATAGTGTTCCGCAGAACGCACCCCTATTTTTGGGGATCGTGTGTCGCTTCAAACGCGGTGATTTTATCCGCAGATTTCAGGGTGAGTCCAATTTCGTCTAATCCCGCAATCAGATGAGCCTTTACCACTGGATCGATTTCAAAATGAAAGGAAATTTCCTCGGGGACGTGCAGAGTAACTCGTTGCTCAGGAAGGTTGAGTGTGGCTTCCAAGCCTTCATAGCGGCCCGCCAATTGAAAAATCTCTTCAACTTCTTCGGCCTTGAGTTCGATGCATAGCAGTCCGTTTTTTATGGAGTTATTATAGAAAATGTCGGCAAAGGCAGGAATGTCACCTTGGCGAGCCGCTATGACTGCACAAAATCCGTATTGTTTTACGGCCCAAACAGCGTGTTCTCTGGAAGAGCCACAGCCAAAATTGTTACGGGTCACCAAAATAGAGGACCCCTGGTATTGGGGCCGATTTAATTCGAAATCAGGATGTTCACTGCCATCGGGTAAATAGCGCCAATCAAAAAACAGATTTTCGCCATAACCCGTGCGCCGGATCGATTTAAGAAATTGTTTGGGGATGATTTGGTCTGTATCGACGTTGGCTCGGTTTAAGGTCGCGATGCGCCCACGGTGCGAAGTAAAAGATTCCATGATGTTAATTCCCTTATTTCCAGGTTCGGATATCGACAAAGTGACCGGCAACCGCGGCGGCCGCAGCCATTTCGGGACCAACCAAATGGGTACGGCCCCCTTTGCCCTGTCGACCTTCGAAATTTCGATTAGAGGTGGAGGCGGCTCGTTGTCCCGGTTTGAGTTGGTCGGGATTCATAGCTAAGCACATACTGCACCCTGATTCTCGCCATTCGGCTCCGGCTTGTTGAAAGATTTTGTGCAGTCCTTCGGCCTCGGCTTGTTTTTTAACGCGCTGGGATCCCGGTACCACCAGAGTTTGGACCTGAGGGGAGACCCTTCGATTTTCTAAAATACGGGCGGCTGCTCTTAAATCTTCAATGCGGGCATTGGTGCAACTGCCAATGAAGACCAAATCGACGGGAACTTCTGTGATGGGAGTCCCTGGTTTTAAACCCATGTAATGCAAGGCGGCTTCTGCATCTTGCCGCGAAAGTCCGGGAACGGCATCGGGTTGGGGGACGCGTTGATCCACGTCTAAGACCATGCCCGGAGAGGTTCCCCAAGTAACCTGGGGGGCCAGTTTTTGACAATCAATGCTAAGCTCTCGATCGAAAGTAGCTCCTTCGTCGGAAGGAAGAGTTTTCCAATACTGAATGGCCTTCTCCAAGGCTGCTCCTTGTGGAGCGAAAGGTCGATCTCCCTGGCTGAGATACTGAAAGGTGGTGTCGTCGGGAGGGACCATGCCGGCGCGGGCCCCGGCTTCGATGGACATATTGCATAGGGTCATACGGCCTTCCATGCTTAAGGCGCTTACGGCGTCCCCCACGTATTCAAGCACATAACCCGTGGCACCAGCGGTCCCGACCTCTCCGATAAACTTGAGGATCATATCTTTGGGAGTTACACCTCGGGGTAAGCTGCCCTCAAACTTGACACGAAAGGTTTTAGAAGGTCGTTGCCGTAAGGTTTGGGTAGCCAAGACATGTTCGACTTCGGAGGTTCCAATGCCAAAGGACAGGGCGCCAAAGGCACCATGGGTCGAGGTATGGCTATCGCCGCAGACGATGGTGCAACCAGGAAGCGTAAGGCCTAATTCGGGGCCGATAATGTGAACGATGCCTTGGTTTTCGTTATCGAGGTCAAAAAGCTGAATGCCGAACTCTTTGCAATTTTGTCGTAGCGCCTCTATCTGGGCTCGGGCTATGGGGTCTTGAATCTCATAACGATTGAGAGTCGGGATGTTGTGATCCATGGTCGCCACTGTTAAATTGGGCCGACGCACCTTGCGGCCTGAGAGTCTTAATCCCTCAAAGGCTTGAGGGGAAGTGACTTCGTGAACGAGGTGCCGATCGATGTATAGTAAGGCGGCCCCTTCGGGGGTAGTGTCGACGAGATGTTGGTTCCAGATTTTTTCGTAGAGTGTTTTAGCCATGATTCTAGCGGCTTATCTCAGGGCCTTGAGGAGGTCAAGAGCTCAGGCCCTAGGAAATGATATGTTTTCCCCCTTGTCCCCGCTGGAGCCCTTTGTTAGAGCCCTTCCGCCCTATGGTGCGCTGTTATTCTTGTGGACATCTTAGCTTGAACAGTGAGCGAGTTGGTCGACGTGATGCCTGTGAATGTTGCGGAGCGGACCTTCGTGTGTGCCGCAATTGTGGTCATTTTGACCCCTCGGCGTACAATCAGTGCCGCGAGACCCAAGCCGATCGTGTGGTGGAAAAAGAGCGGGCTAATTTCTGTGATTTTTTTTCTCCGCTTGAAGAACAGGTTTCGGCATCAGGAGAGAGCAGCACCGAAACCTCCGAAGAAAAGTCGAAGCGGCTTTTGGAACAACTCTTTCGTAAGCCTTCGGGTTAAGCGGTTTCCGAGTTGTTGAGGTCGTTTTTGGGGTTTTGATCGACGTTTTTTTAAGTGAGTATTTTTATTATGGCAAAAATACTGGTGCTTCCTGGAGACGGAATTGGTCCCGAGGTGATGGCTGAAGCGGTCAAAATCTTGAGGTGGATCGATCGAGAAGAAAAACTTGGGTTGAGTTTCGAGGAAGATTTGGTGGGTGGGTGCGCTTACGAGGCTCATGGTGTTCCTTTGCACGAAAAAACCCTAAGTTTAGCCTTAGCGGCCGATGGGGTTTTATTAGGTGCTGTTGGAGGCCCCAAGTGGGAACCTTTGGATTATTCCGTGCGCCCAGAGCGCGCCTTGTTGGCCTTACGCAAGGAGTTGGGGCTATTTGCTAATTTGCGTCCGGCGAAGGTCTATGGACCCTTGGTGGAGGCCTCGACGTTGAAGCCCGAGGTGGTCGAAGGAATTGATCTTTTGGTGCTCAGGGAGTTGACCGGAGATATTTATTTTGGTGAGCCCCGTGGAGTGAAGGGAGATACCGGTATCAATACCATGGTTTATTCGGTTTTTGAGATTGAAAGAATCGTGCGTTTGGCTTTGGAATTGGCTCGCGGACGTCGTGGTAAGGTGACTAGCGTAGACAAAGCCAATGTTTTAGAGGTGACCGAGTTGTGGCGGAAAGTCGCAACTCGTTTAGGTCAAGAGTATCCTGATGTAGAGTTGTCTCACATGTACGTCGATAACTGTGCGATGCAATTGATTCGCAATCCTCGACAGTTCGATGTGGTTGTAACGGGTAATCTTTTCGGAGATATTTTGAGCGATGAGGCTGCTATGTTGACGGGCTCCATCGGTATGCTGCCTTCAGCAAGTCTTTCGGGAGATAAAAAGGGTATGTACGAACCTGTACACGGTTCGGCTCCTGATATCGCGGGAAAGGGGATAGCCAATCCTCTAGCCACTATTTTGTCTGTGGCTATGATGTTAAGAATTACCTTAAACAGACCCGAGGCTGCCCAACGTTTGGAGACTGCGGTAGAATCGGCCTTACAAAAGGGTTTGAGGACAGCCGATATCGCTCGCTCCGGAGAAAAGGTGGCTTCCACGTTTGCAGCCGGAGAATGGGTTTTGGAAGAACTCAAAGGGCTGTATTAAAAATGGCAAGTGGGGTGTTTGGGATTGGGTTTTCCTATATTACATTTTGGAATTCGAATCTCGATGAATTTTTACCTCAGTGGAACAAAAGTTAAAAATTAACGTCATCGTTTTTGGGATCTTGGTATGAAAAAAGAGAAATACAATGTGGCAGTAGTGGGAGCGACGGGAGCTGTAGGCAATGTCATGGTGGAAATTTTAGAAGAAAGAAAATTTCCAGTGGATCGCCTGGTGCTCTTGGCCAGTGAGAGAAGCATCGGAAACAGTTTGTCTTTTCATGGAAAAGAAATTCCCGTCGATGTTCTTGATCACCAATCGTTTCGCGATGTGGATATTGCTCTGTTTTCAGCGGGAGGGACCATCAGCGAGCGTTTTGCGCCTGTTGCTGCTGAAGCGGGAGCTGTCGTAGTTGACAATACCTCCGCTTTTCGGATGCATCCCGAAGTTCCTCTGGTGGTTCCCGAGGTTAACCCCCATGATATTGCCGATTATAAAAAGCGTGGCATTATTGCCAATCCCAATTGTTCAACCATTCAGATGGTGGTCGCCTTAAGTCCCATTCATCGAGCGGCCAAGATTAAGCGCTTGGTTATTTCCACCTATCAAGCCACTAGCGGAGCCGGAAAACGAGCGGTGGAAGAACTTGTTGAGCAAACGCGGGCCATGTTTTCTGGGCAAGAAATTGTTAAGCAGAAGTTTCCCCATCAGATTGCTTTCAATTGTCTTCCTCATATCGATGTGTTTTTGGACAACGGCTACACCAAAGAAGAAATGAAAATGGTGCATGAGACTAAAAAAATTATGGGCGAGGAGTCCATTCAGGTGACCGCCACTTGTGTTCGTGTTCCTGTTCTGGGTGGGCACAGCGAAAGCATCAATGTCGAGACAGAGCAAAAGCTCAGCGCCCATGAGGCTCGACAAATTTTAGAAAAGTCTCCTGGAGTGACGGTTATCGATGACTTAGTTCACAATCGCTATCCCTTGGCCCTAGATTGCGTCGGGAAGGACGATGTTTTTGTGGGACGTATCCGTGAAGACGAATCCATCGATCGAGGGCTGAATTTTTGGATTGTTTCTGACAATATTCGTAAGGGGGCCGCTACTAATGCGGTTCAAATCGCAGAAATTTTAATTCGCGATTACCTCTAAAAGATTTCAGTCTTCAAAGGACTGTCCTCATTTTTGGGTGAGGGAGCGGCTTAGGCTGTAATTTTATCGGGCAGCAAAAAGGGCAGTGAACCCTTTTTGAAAAAGGATTAGAGCAGCTCTTGTAAGCTCTTAGGTTTTTGCTTTCGTGAGATCGCGATAAGCAGGAGTCCCCAGGCCCCCGAGGCTATGGCCAGGGTCCATTGTTGTAACCAAAGGGTAATTCCCAGATTAAATAGATACACGCCCCAGTACAGTAGCACTCCTAAGATCATGCTCTCAGGGTGTCGAGGCACTCCTTCGAGACGATCGGTGAGCTTGAAGACAAGCAAGATGCTGAAAGTCACCAGAAACCATCCACCAAAATTGCTCAAGGGTACGTCGAAGTAAAAGCCCCTTTCTGGATAGTAATAAATATTTCCTAAAAACCACTGTCCGCCTAAATGAGCTACAGGGTCGATGACCACATCGAGAAGGGTTGTCAGGGCTGCTCCAAAGAGCAGGGTTAGCCAGGAGTTTTGCAGTTGGGAGAGAGGAGTGTGTCGATCCCAGCGACTTCGAATAAACAAGGCCATCATGAAGCCCGAGAAGGTAAGGAAGACGTAGGATAAGCTGTCCCAAAAGGGAACGCCAAAGATCAAGGGTTCGCCTTGGAGTTCGTGATAATTGTAATGGTAGATGCCGTAGGGAAAGCCGTTGCGAATCGAACTGGCTTCGGAGGCCAGTGCCAAGACATAGCCAATCAACAAAAATTTGAAAGTTCGTTTCCACCCCCAATGTTGGGAAGCCGCAATGAGAAAGGCTCCTAGAAAAACAAAAACGTACCAGCGATGCAGTAGCATGAAAATGATGGGGTCCAGCATGGCTTCCACGTAACAGATTGGTCTGTGAGGTGAATAGAAAAAACCGCTTTGGATTTTTTGGTTTTTTGATCTTGGGTTGAGCTTAAGTTGGAGGGATTTCAAATTCGGGGAGCGTGTCTTGAATCTGTCTTTTTAGGGCCTCCCAAACGTTGGATTGAGGGAGTCCAAGTTGTTCTCGGGATAGGGTGGAATCGAAAAACAGAGGGCGTTTTAAACGGCGTAATAGACCGTTGGGGATGCCCGAACGACGGCGAAGAATTTCTCGTGCAATAAAGTTTCCAGCAAAGGCTAGATTTAACGGGACCGCGGTTTGTTTGAGAGGAAATTGAACGATACTTTGGATGTTCTGTAACAGCTCTAGCATGAAAACGTTTTGATTGGCCAAGAGGTAACGAGCGCCGTTTTTGCCGCGTTTTGCGGCCAATAGGTGTCCTTTGGCCGCGTCTTGCACATCGATTAGGTTAACTCCTGTGTCTAAATAAAAACGCGATTTTTTTTGCAGAACGCGCCGGAGATATAAACCAAAAGGGGTTGTTGCTGACTCTCGGATACCTAGACATATCGTTGGGTGTACGATGACCGTGGGTAACCCTTTTTTGTGGGCGTTTAAAACCTCTCGCTCTCCTAAGTAACGACTTTTTTCAAAGTCAGTTTGAAGGTCTTCAAGGCTGACTCCGTCTCGCTCTGTAGCTAGGTTTTGTTTCGGCCCAGGGGAGAGTGTTTCCATTCCGGAGGTGTAAATGACTTTCTCCACGCCTTGGAGTAGGGCCGCTTCCATCAGGTTGCGAGTTGCCACATGGTTGATGGTGTAGAGCTTGTTTTTTTCTTGGGGAAGGGTCGAAAAAAAAGAATCGGTATGGAAAAGAATTTGGCACCCCTGAAGGGCACGTTTCGCTTCTTGGGCTTGGCTTAAATCGACTGGGAAACTCTCCAAATCGATTCCATCAATAAAAAACGGACTATCAATTTTTCGAAAATTTTCTTCGGGGCGATAAGCGGCCCTTAAGGAAATGCCCTGTTTGCTGAGCTCTTCGACGAGGTGGGAGCCTAAAAATCCAGCGGCTCCGGTGACGAGAATTTTCAAAATTAGATTCCAGTTTCTTGTTTGATGAGCTTGACGAAAGAGTTGACCAGCTCGATATCCCATTGGCCACTATTTTTCTCTTTTTCGAAAATTTTTAGCGCTTCACTG
>DALYDW010000004.1:23298-28271 GCA_031972915.1 bacterium | reverse complement strand
CATTGCATCGTAGGCATCAGCGATGGACACAATGCGAGGGCCTAGAGAAAGATCTTTTCCACCAATGCCATCGGGATAGCCTAAGCCATCCACTCGTTCATGATGGTGGCGGATGATGGGAAGCAGGGGAGATAAACTTTTTAAGGTGCGGCAGATTTCACAGCCACGGGCAGGGTGAGAGCGAATATGAGCTAGTTCTTCTTGAGAAAGCTTTTCTGGTTTGTTGAGAATGGATTCGCGAATGCCGATTTTGCCGACATCATGCAAAAGTGCACCGCGTCGGATCCACTCTTGGTCTTGGGTATTTAAACCGATGTGTTGGGCGAGCATGACGGCGTATTTTGCAACCCGTTCGGAATGCCCACGGGTATAGACGTCTTTAGCTTCTAGCATTTCGGCGAGGGTAAAAATGATGGTTTCAGAGCGGTCGACATCGTCGTAGAGCTGCTTAAGCTTGAGTAGCGATTTGACTCGAGTGATTAACTCCAACTTATTGAAAGGTTTCATGAGGAAGTCATCGGCGCCCATTTCGATGGCTTTGATCTTGTCGTCGAGTTCTTTCAGGGCCGTGACGACAATCACAGGAATAAGTTGAGTTTTAGGGTCGTTTTTGATTTTTTTACAGACCTCGTATCCCGATAGTTTTGGCATCATGAGATCGAGTAGGATAAGATCGGGGGCATGGAATTCGATTTTTTTGAGAGCCTCTTCCCCATCGTAAGCTTTATCTAGGTCGTAGTTGTAGGGCTTGAGTTGGGCAGCGAGTAGTTCTACGTTGGTGGTGTTGTCATCCACGATTAGAATTCGTGGTTTTTTTTCGGGAGCGAGGGGCTCTGTGGTGACGGAAGCCATGGGGGCATCCTAACAAATGGCCGAAAGAGTGGAAAGAGATAAGGTTTTACGAAGGATATAGAGCTGAAATCGGCCTTGCCTATGAGGATTCCTTTGATTAGGGCTTAAACGATGTTTCGACTGATTAGACGATTTTTTTCAGGAATAGTGGTGTTGGCTTTAGTTGCCTTGATCCTCAATTTAAAGGTTGGGGGTAGGCCGAGCCGTGAGTTGGCTCACGAAATTTGGATGAGCGAGGCGGTACAAAGCGTCTATCGCGTCGTTAGAGATCGGTTTTTAGCGCTTTTGCATCGAGATATTTCAGTCGAGGATGTGTTTAAGGTTGAATTGCCTTCAAACCAACAAGGTAAGACAGATCAGAAGAATCCATCCTTGCCCGCTGTTTCGGAAAAAAGCGAAGGACAAGGTAAAAAGCGGGTCGTCGATTTAGACAAGCTTAGCGAAGAAGATAAACAACAGTTAGAACGCATTTTAGATAAGTCTTCTCAAAAATGAAAAAAGTTCTGAGCACTTTTGCAGCTGTCTTAGTGTTGCTTTCCACAACCTTGGTGGTTAGCTATTTGCAGCATCGTTTTGATAATTCTGATTTAAAGCATGCGGTTTCTGCTGTGCAGTCAAGCCGTCCTCAGGGCAGTGGAGGTCTTGTCTTGATCGATTTATTATCTAAGCGTTATGGGGTTTCTCCTCAGGAGATTTTGTGGAACTCGCAAATTGATTCTAAAATAGCGGGTTTGGTAACAGTGCAAGCCCAGTTGCCCAGGGTTACAGAACCGCTTACTTGGCAGGTGGATTTAGTTCGGTTTCAGATTCATCCCGTCAGTTCTGCGGCTCAAGCTCTCGCAACAGAGTAAGCTCGTTAACATTGCTTGTTTTTATCCTTATCTTGTTTGTCTTTGTTTTTTATTTTTGGAGTTTGTGATTTTTACTCCCGACAAAGATAAAGACGTATCTCTTTGAGGGTGTTCTCTATTTCTTTTTCTGAATTGTAAAAATGGGGAGATAGTCTCAATGCTCCACGTCGTATTGTGGTGTAGATATTTTTTGAGAGCAAATGTCTTTCCAGAGATTGTAGCCGAATGCCGTTTTGATCTTCGGGTAGGGAAAATAAAACAATACCTGATCTATATTGAGGGGTGAGTGGATTGTGTAAAGGTAGTCCTTGTTTTTGAAGTCCGTCGATCAAAATTTGAGTGAGCGCTAGGATTCGTTCTGAAATCCGATTCACTCCTACCTCCTGAAGCAAATCTACGGCAGCTCCTAATCCATAGATAGAAAGAGCGTTGTGGGAGCCTTCTTCAAATTTTTGTGCTGAGGAACGGAGTTGAAAGTCAATCTGGTCGAAATTCAGAGCCTGTTTGACACTATTCCAACCGAGGAGTACGGGTTCGAGTTTTTCTAATAATTCACGACGAACGTAGAGAATGCCGATACCTTCGTGGCCCAACATCCATTTATGGGCGTCAGCGGTTAAAAAATCGATTTTTTCCAAGGAGACTTGATGGGGAAAAGCGCCCAGACTTTGAATCGCATCTAGGCAAAATAGAATGCCTCGACTTCGGCAGAAGGATCCAACCTCTTGAGTAGATAGACGATATCCTGTTCCATATTGAACGGAGCTGAGAGAGACTAAGCGAGTCTTAGGGGTGGTGAGTGTTTTTAATTCTTCGAGTTGAAGTTCTCCATTCTGCGAAGGTATTTTTTTAATGATTACCCCGCGTTTTTCTAGGGACATCCACGGATAGACATTAGTGGGAAATTCTATGTCGCTGAGAATGATTTCATCACCAGATTTCCAGTCTAGACCTTGGGCAATGAGGGAAAGACCGTGAGAGGTGTTTTTGACAAAAGCGATTTCATCAGGAGAGGCTCCTAGAAATTGCGCACAAGAATTTCGAATCTTTTCTATTCTTTTTACCCAATTGGGACCATGGGTATAGCCATTGTTAAGAGCTTCTTGGTTGAATAGCATGATCGCATCGGCGACTCTTCGGCTAATCGGCGATACTCCTGCATGATTTAGGTATATCCAATTACGTGTAACAGGAAAAAGATATCGAAGTTCTTTAAGTTCTTTTTCATGGATTTTATTAGTCATAAAATTCTGGCTTTCAATGCGTTGAAAAGCGTCGAATGAAGATATCTTATTTGTGCCTTGCTTGTGATAACTTCGAGAGAAGCCTACCGCTTCTGCAGCTTTTGAGAAAGTTTTCAGTAAAAACTTTATCCCAGTTTCATTGGTGCTCGGTGTGTTGTTATGAGGAATTATGGTAGAGGATGTGCGGCTTTCAAGAAAAACTAAACAGGTTCGCGAAATATTTAAGCGTCTATTAGATTTTTATGGTCCTCAGTCGTGGTGGCCAGGGGAGTCTGTTTTAGAAATTATGGTGGGGGCTGTTCTTACGCAAAATACTCAGTGGAGTAATGTCGAAAGGGCTTTGGAAAATCTGAGAGTTCGTGGGTTGTTTTCTTTAGAACGATTATTGAGTGTACCCGAATCGGAGTTGGCTATGCTCCTCAGACCCTCGGGTTATTTTAATTTAAAAACTAAGCGCTTGTTGGGATTGCTCCGTTGGATTCAACACGAATTTAAGGGAGATTTTGTGAGCATGCGTGCTGTGCCTCTAGGACAGATGCGCCAGGCGCTCCTATCACTGAAGGGTATTGGACCCGAGACGGCGGACGCTATTTTACTTTATGCCTTGGATTTTCCGATTTTTGTCATTGACCTCTATACCCACCGAGTTTTGAGTCGTCACTTTTTGGTGCCGGAGGAGTCTTGTTACGACGACCTGCAAGATTTTATGCTTACCCACTCAGAACCTTCTATTCAGACTTATAACGAATTTCATGCCCTGTTGGTTAGGGTTGGAAAGGAGCATTGTGGTCCAAAACCTATTTGTGATGGCTGTCCTCTCCATGGAATCAATTGGTGATTTTCGCTACATGGTGTGAGGTGACGGAGGTCTGCTACGCGGTGTTATTGATTAGCTGTAATAAATACATGGATAGAATAGCGCCATGCGAAATGTTTCAATCGAAATTGAAAATGGTTTTGAAAAAATCTTCTAGCACATTGTGTGAACGATTTTTTGGGCCAGTTAATGCAAAAAGAGGCTACACCTGTGCATCAGTTTTTAATGCCCAATGAGAGCTTGCTAAAGTATCCCAAAAGGGTGCTTTAGATAGGGGGGGATGTTACTACGAATAGTCTTTTTTCTAGCCTTCTTTGGAGAAATTTTAGTTCGTCGTAGCGTTGTTTTACCCAGAGCGGATCTCCTACGAAGAATAAGTAGCGCCCTCTGATTTTTCTTGGAGCGTCGACTAACGTCTGTAAAACCATTGACTGATATGCTAGCTGTCTTTCTTTCGGGGAAGTACCAAGTTCAATATAAAACTGAGGATCGGTTATCAGGGGGTCTGATATTCCTAACGCGTAATGCCTGTAGGAGCTGAATTCGTTTTCTTTAGGATGTTTAGCTTTTCCAGCGCGGACCTCATTGAGATCATGATAGATCATCTCTCGGATGAGAGCTGTCTCATTTTGTAAACAAGGAGACCTAAATCGGTCGCGAATAACTTGACCGCATCTGTTGAGGCGCTGGTTGACTTTTTTTGCAAATACAGAATGAACAACTCTGAAAAAAGCAGAAAAAAGCTCTAGGTTGGGTGCAACTCCTGATAAATGAATATGGTTGTCCATAATCATGTAAGAAAAGAAAGTCATTCCGTAATAGTTTTTGTATTTCAGTAGAAGACTATAAAAAAGTTGCTTTGCCCACCTGGGTTTTAGAAGCCAAGACTTGTTGTGGCATTGCCATGTGACATGAAATAAAGCGTTTTGAGCGAGAAGGTAATGTCTAGGTATACGAGCCACAAGGGTTGGGGAGAGCAAGAACGATGCCTAATCGAGCTATCTGGATTTTTTATAAAAATAAAAGACTGATTTGTAAGAAAACTTACGCTGTTTAAAATAAAATCTAACGAAATTTGATGGGGTGCGTTTTGGTGCCATCTTCGCTTTTATTCAAAATTTTGAGAGTGAGGTTGGGGTGCGGCGTAGGAAAATTGAATTCTGGAGCGCAAAATCAAACCTCCGTCACTGGGTACGATTGGGGTGATTG
>DALYDW010000004.1:18740-23288 GCA_031972915.1 bacterium | reverse complement strand
TGGTGGGCGGGGGGTCATGGGGGGGAGGATAGGGGAGCGGGAAGGATCCAGGGTTGAGGGGTGAGTTTGTCTTGTGCTTGGGCGAGGTCTTCATTTGGGTCGATAAGGGCCTGCGGGGCTCTACCGTTCAGGGAGGTTTGAGTACGGACTCGGACCTCAACGTTTTTAATGCCTCGTTGATCGAAGTCTTTGGCAATGTGATGGGCCAGTGCCAGAATCATATCCGGTTGAGTGGAAAACTCCTCCATTTGATTGGGTTTTAGGTATTCTCGTGGGCTGACCTCCCAGGTTCTTCCTGTCTTAGGATCCCGAACCCAATAGTCCACTACCCCGGTTTTTTCCATCAACATCACCTTCCAAGAAAAGCGAAAACCCTCTTCGTTCCAGAGTACATTTCCCGGGTAGAGATGGTGACGGAGGGGCATAAGGATTTGAATTACAAAGAATAATCCCCAGCCCCAAGCTTGTTTTGGGCTGAAATGAAGAGAAGGAGAAATCGTTAAGGTGGAGTTAAGATCGAGCTTTTTTATTTTTTTCAAACATCGCAGTGGCCAATTAGGTTCGAAAAAAATCAATGTAGAGAAAATCATGATCCATGGAAACATTCCTATGGGAAATAGTTTCCAAGTAATGATGTGAAAACTTACTACGACACCATAAGCCCAGGGGCGCGACTTTTTCCAGGACAACCAAAACGGAATCGTTAAATCAAATAAGGCTCCGATCCAACTCATAGCGTAGGCCACTCCATCCCAATGGAAAATCGATCCCAAAACAGGGAAATGGCTGTTGGCGGCTAACCAAATTTTTAGGGGTTGCGCATGAAATAACCAATCGACTTTAAGCTTAGCTATTCCTGCAAAAAAATACACCAGTCCAAGTTGAGAACGGAGAATGTACAAGGGCCATGTAGGAAGAAAAGGGGAATAAAGTTTTGGATCTCGTTTTGCATCCCAAGACCAAAAACGGTTCAGGGGTAAGAAAATCATTAGCCCCGAGACCAGGGAAATAAAATAGTAGTGGTTGAGATACAGAGATTTATCCATCAACTCGAGATAGGTAAATCCAAGAAAAAAAATGCTAATACTAATCCGGTAATAAAAACCGAAAGCAACACCTAGTGCGGCAAGGATCAGGATAAAAAAATGTAAATAGAGTCCCCAAGCTGGCCAGACTTTAATCCACGAAAAACCGTAGTAGGTAAAATGATAACTGGGAGAGATTAGAAACTCTTGAACCCATCCCCGAGCGAGAAACCGAAGCAAGGCCCCCGCCATCATGAGCCCAAAACCAATGCGAAATACGGCCAGCGACGCGGCTGAAATGGGCTTGTCGAAAAAAGATAGACGTTTCCACTCTATCATTCGGGATTCTCACTCCCTTAATCGCCATCGTTATCGCTAAAAACAGTCACTACGCCCAATTGTGCGGATACGGTTACTTTGAGCGTATCTCTCAAGTTTCGTATGGCGTTGTAGGCAGTTTCGACCTTACTCGGCACATCAAGGACAGCTTCATCTAAGGGAATTTGAATTGCCAACAGGGCAAGGCGGGCGGTTTCCAATTGTTCTTTGAGTTTTTCTGCCGTGCTAGGGTCATGGTAGGTGATTAAGGACTGTAGCCCCATGCCAGTTCCGTATTCGCTTTCTCCGCTAAAAAAGGCCTGAATTCCGGCGATATTGTTGCTGAGGTTGGCAATGGATTCTTGGCTAAACGGAGATTCGACCAGCTCGGGTCTTGCTAATCCCCCCGATTTTAGTCCAAGGGGTGCCCCCAACTTGTTGTCTTTGGCATATTCACAAAAATTAGAGAGTTGATTGATGAGCTTGTCGATTAAGTCTTGAGTCATGGGGAAGCTTTCGCTGTTTTCCCCGGCATGAATGAATTGGGAATAATAATCTTTGCCCTCGGAGCTCCAACTCTTTTGTAGACTTTCTGTGTTGTCTTGCAGGTCAATTCCTTGAGCTACGAGCAGAGAACATCTTTTGCTGCCTTCGGGTCCTGTGAGAAGTTCCAGGGCTTCGCCACTTTCCGTCGGAGAAAAAAGTAAGTATTCAATGGCAGGTAACCCCCTTAAGGAAACGCCGAGGGAATTGAGTAATTCTGGAGAAAAGTTTTCCTCAGAGGTGATTTTCTCCTCAATGGTCTGAGTTCTTGCCGGCCAGAAATCGAGCAACGCCTCGAATTGTTCCGTCATGTAGGGACCGATATTGAAAGGTTCCAATCTTTTCAGGATGGCTTGAGTCCGCTTCCAATTTTCCCGGGCAACTGACAGGTTTTGCTCTCCTGGCGCATCGCATAATTCTTCTAAAGATTGGGCGAGTGTCTTGCCATTTTCGCTCAGTCTCTGAAGATTGGGCATGATGATGTGATCTGCGAGATCTTTGTAGAGCTGTGAGTAATCGAAGGGCTCACGCGTAATGGGGGTAACGGCGCAGGCCGCTAACAACAGGGCTCCTGGTATGGCCACAAGAAGTTTTTTTCTAAAATTGCGTCTCAAAAAATTAAGGTTTGCTTTCATGAATCTTGATTCCTAAAGAGATTTTAAAAACTGAATCAGAGCTTCGCGATCCTCGGCTGGAAGTTTTCGGAAGTTCTCTTTGGAAGCTTCGGCTTCTCCACCATGCCACAAAATAGCCTCGGAAAAATTTCGGGCCCGTCCGTCATGCAAAAATCGAGTGTGGCCGTTGACGGTTTCAATCAAGCCGATTCCCCAAAGGGGAGGGGTACGCCATTCTCGGCCCTCGGCTTCGAAGTCTTCCCGGTTGTCTGCAAGGCCCGCTCCCATATCGTGCAAAAGTAGGTCGGTATAGGGACGGATGACTTGTCCTGCCAATACTTCGGGAACATAGTCGGAAGCGGTTTGTTGTTGTGGTACATGGCAACGAGTACAGGCCGCTTCTTGAAATAAAAGTTTTCCTCGAAGCACTGTGGGGTCTTCCCAGTTTCTACGAGCAGGAACCCCGAGTGTTTGGGAATAAAACTCCACCAGATTGAGAATATCATCGCCCAGTTCGGGTTCGCCCCCGTGAGCCGCAGTCAAGCAATCGCTCTGTGAGGGAGGGCAGTTCTGTTCTGGAAAAAGCTCCGAGGTGATTCCGATATCACCATTAAAAGCTCCAGCAACTTGTTGGCGAACACTAGGCTGATTAGCCTTCCAACCAAATCTTCCTAAAACGGTTTTTTGTTGGGTGACGTCCCAAACCCAGTTGGCTCTTCCAGAAATTCCATCACCGTTTTCATCCTCAGGATCAGCTAGGGCGAGAAGGTCAGCCTCAGAAATAGCCTCTAGTAACCCCATGCCGGACATATGGGGGGCAATCCGTGGGGAAACAGCGGTGTCTGGGTGTAACTCTCCAAAATTGAGGTCGTAGATCGTATAAATGGGCTTGAGTAGGGTGTAGCTGGTGCCGTCTTCATATTGACCGGAGATTTCTTCGTAATCTACGGAGACCTTGCCTTCATTGGGAATATCGAGGTTAGCCCTCACTTGAAGTTGTTCTCCGTAATTAGGCTCGGGGACTGGGCCGCCCACTTGATTTTTACCGGGAACGCTGAGCCGGAAGAGGAGTGCCAGAGGAACATCGGAAGGTGACTCGGGTGGGGCTCCTCGTCCATCTTTGGTGTGGCAAGCCGCACAGGAAACTGCGTTAAAGGTTGGGCCTAAGCCATCTCGAGCAGTGGTTGTGGCCGGAGCACTTACCCAAGCTTGTTCAAAAAACGAGTTGCCAATCTTGAAGTCTCCCTCTTGCTCAAAACTGAGGTTGGCGGCAGGCAAGGAAAATGCCGTGTTGTGGGTCGTGAACACCGTTGTGTCTCCACCGGAAAGCTCCTCTTCAGGTTCTGCCAGAGCGGAAGACAGGACGGGAGACGGGTTTGAAGAACCACAACCGGTGTTAAAGTGACAAAACGTAAGGGAAAGTAAAAAGGCTGCGGTCATTTGAGAAGACCGCAGCCCGAAATAACGGGAAATGCTCATACGAGTTTCTTATTCTCCATCGGAGTCTAAATCGATATCGATGTTTAGCTTTGCGGACGATTGAGCGAGCAATTCGCTGAAGATTCTCAAAGAGTCAATGGCAGTTTGGATTCTGATGGTGTCCTCTGGAGAAAAATTGCCTGTAATTTGTTGGTCAAAGGGGACTTGATCTTGTTCGGTTCGATCCACAATTCCCGTAATTGCCGTTTCGACAATGGTGAGCTGTTCGAGCATCGCCTCGTTACCCTCGGGATCGCCTAATGCGAAGATGTCCTCCAATCCAACGCCGTTTCCAACTTGGCTGCCATCGATGCGCTGGTAGCGGCCGAAGTAGACATTTTTAATTCCCTGAAAATTACTCAAAATGTCTCGGTGAGTGTTGTCGGAAAAACAAGAGTGTTCGTCTTCTTGGGTCTTGGTAAATAAGGCCGTATTCATTCGCTCGGAGGAGAGCTCTCCTCCGGCGAGGCTACCGATACCATGAATCACGTCGGCAAGGCTGGTACGGCTATTTTCTGCCGAAAGAAAATCAGAACGAAAATTGGCGTTTTGCCCAGTTTCCCATTGTT
>DALYDW010000004.1:9578-18730 GCA_031972915.1 bacterium | reverse complement strand
GACTAGTAATTCTGCGGC
The DNA here is from genome assembly GCA_031972915.1 of bacterium. Taxonomy (GTDB): domain Bacteria; phylum UBA10199; class UBA10199; order DSSB01; family DSSB01; genus DALYDW01. Next base: position 18,712 of record DALYDW010000004.1, on the reverse strand, counting down.
TAGGTTGAGGTACAGACGTCGTCGATCTTGATGTTCTGCCGTGCCTCCATCTACATAATCGGTGTAGGGGCGCAAGCCTGCGTCCGTAGGATTTTCGTTGAGATCTTGCCCCCATAATAAAAACTCGATGGCATGGTATCCCGTTAAAACCGCGGTTTCTCCGTCTTGTTGATTGAGGGAGGCCAAGACTTCGGAATTAAGATCTTGGTCACCATTGATAAGGCCGGACGATGGTTCTCCCTGAGTGTAATCGATATGATTTTCATCTAGTGGCCACGAGTTGATCCATCCCTCTGGGCCGTCAATCCCGTTGTCAATCGGTCCATTGTAGAAACGGTAGGCCTCGGTTTGTCCATAAGGTTCGCGGGAGGCCAGCCAAGCCTCTTTTGCCTGATTGAAACGGGACTCGTTGGGATTATTGGTAAAGGTTGCGATGCGATCACGAAGCAATTCGGCGGATTTTACCGAATCCTCATAGCTGGCAAAGGCAATGTTGGCGTAATTTTGCAAAAATTGGCTTTCTACGGAAGAAAGGTTTGCCTCTGGGGTAGGATCCGAGGAGGAACCACTGCCACTACAAGAGGAAACAGAGAGAGCTAAAAGCGAAAGCATCACGCCTGTGCCAAACCGATTGAACTTCATGAGGAGAACTCCTTTTCAATTTTTTGAACTACCCGTTTGCAATCAAGCTTCGAGAAGAATGGATCATAAAAAGAAAATGAAAGTCATTTTCATTTAATTTTTGAATTGCTATGGATAAATGACCATTTTGTCAAATGTTTTTTGACGGTGTGGGGGATGAAGATAGGAAGTTAAGATCCTAAATTGCCCTCGAGGACTTTGGATCACTCTTTAAGAGGCTGGGAAGGAGGTTCAGAAGGGTCTCGTTCGTTTTCAGAAGAAGGGGCATCCCTCAGCAGGCGTATCTCTAAGGGTTTTTGATTGCCGCCCAAAGTTCCTTTTTGGGAAGAGGCGAAGAGGACTCCTTCTTCTCTAAATAGGGTATCGATGCGGAAGCGAATATCGCTCAAAATAGATTCTCGCTCGTTGAAATGGCGCATTTTTACCCAGAAATAAATTTCGAAGATCAGTGCATGATCTCCAAAGGCCTTAAACAAAACGGAGGGTTCGGGCGAAGTCATGACTTTACCGTGTTCGTCCACGGCTTTGCGAAGCAATTTTACGACCTGCCTTGGTGAAGACTCGTAAGAAGTCCCCACTTGTATCATCACCCGGGTTGGGCTGTCGGTAAAGGTCCAGTTGAGAACCTTTTTTTCCAGGAGGTCGCTGTTGGGTAGGATGACATAGCTGTTGTTAAAAGTGCGAATTCGGGTGCTTCGGGCTCCGACATTTTCGATAATTCCAGAGCTACCATCGATTTCTACTGTGTCTCCGATTTTGATGGGGCGTTCTGCCAACAAAATCAAACCACTGATAAAATTACGCACGATATTTTGAGAACCAAAGCCAACTCCGATGGCCAAGGCACCTCCCAAAACGGTGAAGAGCGTGAGTGGAACGTTGACAATATACAGGACGAGAAGAGTGACGAGTAGAACCAAAAGGTAGAAGCTGATCGTTTGTAAGCCCGCGGACACTCCCGATGTGAAACCCAATCGAGGAAAAAGTTTTTTCCCCATCCACACGCTCATTTTTCGTGAAAAACGAAAACCTACGATTAACAAAACTAAGACCCAAACCAATTTGGAAACTGTAATGGGTTTGTCATCGATGGAGGTCAGTTCGAAGTTCCATATCTTGTCGATCCTCGTCCAAAGATCGGCAAGTCTTTGTCCCCAAGTGATGTGTTTGCTCTTTTGCTCCAGTTCTTCGAGGAGCTTATTGTAGAGACGAGATTCTCGGGCGAGAGCCGTTAGGTAAGTCTGGTAGGCTCCGTTCAATTTTAAAAGTTCTTCTCTTTGCGAGAGCACGGCGGGACGTAATTCGGGAGTAAGCACGGTAGAGCCTTCGAGTGCTTCTCGGGTTTTATCGAGGTCTTTTTGAATCTCGGCGAGTCGAGCCATCGCCAATCCCTCGTCGCGTCGGAGTCGATCGAGCTTTTGTTGCGTTTCTTGTTTCCAGGACTGTAGGCGCTCGGGGCGGTCTCGATCGTTGAACAGCATATAGCGCCGTCGCCAAGCTTGAACGACTTCGTCTGCGCGTTGAAGTCTTTGGACCAGGATATTGATGTTGTCTTGTAAGGCCTTGCGTTGGGATCTTAGATATTCTTTTTCAGACTCGGATTCTTCGCGTCCTACGGTCGATTTTTCAAAATTTTGCAATTCTTGGCGAGCTTTTCGCAAAGACTGGGTCACTGTGGTTTTTTCTTCCTCCAACTGAGTGACTTTCTTTTGAAAATCAGCTTCGGAAAACTTGGCCTTCTCTCGGAGCTGTTCGGTTTTTTTGACGAGCAGTTCTTTTTGGAGATCCCACAGGGCCCGTTGTGATTTTTGGGTGATCGCCTCCTGTTGCATAAGCAAAACTCGGGCGCGAGCGATGCGTGATTCCATCTCAAGATTGTTCCAAGAGAATTCCAATCCTGGACGGAGTGCGGGGTCCGTATTGAGTTCTAACTTTTCCTTAGTGGATCTTCGTTCTCGATCGGTGTTTTCTGCTTCTTTTTTTGCCTCCTCGAGAGAAGTATTGAGGGTTGTAGCCGTATTTTCTGAGGCCTGGATGCTATTGTTAAGCAGGTAGAGTTGGTCATTGAGTTGATCCCAGGCTTCAAAGTTTGGAGAGGGAGATGCGCTTGGGGGGGATTGTCTCCATGATTCGAGCTTTTTCTGTTGGGTTTCGATTTCGCCTTGTAAATCTTGTTGCCGTTTTAACTCCTCCTGAATTTGTTCGTAGAACAGCTGCAGTTCTTCCAGCTTATTTTCTTTATTTCCCAGAATGCGTTGTTCGAGTCTCGGGGATTCGGGATCTGTACCTAAGCCTTCTAAGGCTTTACGAACCTCTTCGAGATCTTTTTGGGTTTGTTCCTGAAGTTTGCTGACTTGTTCTCCTACAGAAAGTGGCTTTTCTTCTGGCCCCTCTTTTTTGCTCTGAAGGGGATTGAGAAGCTGGGGTTGGCACCAAGTCAGGCTAGGAAAAACGTTATTAAGACTGAAGAATACAAAGTTGAGGAAAAAGAAAAAAAAAGTTTTTTTTGCGGAGGGGCGCGATCTGAACAACAATCGAAAACTCCTGACTGTCTAGGTTCGTCATGAAAAAACAATTGAGAAGCTCGGAAATTAAGGGCCGGCCGGTTGAGGAGGTGTCTTGTCGAAATTGACCTGAGGAGCTTGCTCGGCCCCTATTTCTGCCTTGAAGTAGGGACGTTCGGTAAATCCTGAAAAGGAGGCCACCCAGTTTTCGGGGAAGCGGCGTAACTTGACATTGTAGTTCTTGGCATTTTCGTTAAAACGACGCCGCTCCACAGCAATACGGTTTTCTGTGCCTTCTAGTTGAGATTGCAGCTCTAAAAAGTTTTGGTTGGCCTTTAGATCGGGATATCTCTCCACTACCACCATGAGACGGGATAGCGCCGAGGAAAGAGCGCCTTGGGCTTGCTGAAATTTTTCAAAAGACTGTGGGTCGTTGAGCCCGTTTTGCAAGGCCTGTGGACTGACTCGACTTGCTTGATTCCGGGCCTCGATGACTCTTTGTAAGGTTTCTTGTTCGTGACTGGCGTATCCCTTAACGGTAGCTACCAGGTTGGGAATGAGGTCGAGACGTCTTTGATAGACGTTTTCAACCTGACTCCAGGACTCGTTGACGTTTTCTTGCAGGGTCACCAGTTGGTTTCGTACTCCGATGAACCATGAAAAGATTCCTACGAGGAGAACAATCAAAACTAAAAGAACCCCAAGAAATTTTTTCATGATCAGGCCTCGACTTTTACCGATAAAGAATGGGAAAACTCCCGATAAATCTATCCTAAGCCCCATGAAAGCACAACGATTCTATAAAGGGAGCTTGAGAGGCTTTCTTTTTTTATGGGGCATCCCCAAACGGGGTGGTCTGTTATTATTTCGACTTCTTTGGTTTTTTATCCCCTTTGGGACGAATGATGGAGATAACGGCTTGGTCAAGCTTAAGGATTTTTTCTGCCACAGCCTGCACTTGAGCTGGTGTTACCTTGAGAATCTTTTTGGGAAGATCCAGCCACTCGTTTCGGTCCATGCCGTAGATTTCGTTGAAGGCTAATTGAGTGGCGACGGTACCTCCCCTTTGTAGGTCGATTTCATAAGCCCCCACCAAATACTGCTTGGCCCGATCGATTTCCGCTTTGGATATTTTTCCGGTCAGGACTTTTTTGAGTTCGTTTTCGATTCCAGCCAAGGCGGTTTCAACTTTACTGCCCTCTGTGGCGATATAGACCCCAAAATAACCGGGTTCGATACCCTCTTGGCTGAGGGAGGTGACAGAATAGGCCAGGCTAAGTTTATCCCGTAGTTCTAAGAATAATCGCCCCCCTTGACCTGCCAGGACATTGTTTAAAACGTCGAGGGCGTAGCGGTCGGGGTCATGAAAGCTCAAGCCTCGGAAGCCGTAGACTAAGTGGGCCTGAAGGCGATCCATTTGTTTTTCGATGCGACGTACCGCATTGGGAGCGGGATCGGCTTGGGGAGGAGAGAAGCGATGGGGGTTTTTAGGCAATGCTTCTAGTTTTTCTTGGAGACGCTCTAGCAATTGGTCGCTGTCGAAGTCTCCCACTACCGCTAACACAGATTGACTGGGGTCTAACACCTGGTGAAAGGTCTTTTTTAGATCTTGATCGCGAAAACTTTTTAAGTTTTTTGCATTTCCCAAGAGAGGCAAACCATAGGGATGTTTTGGGTACAGCTGGGCGGTGAACTGTTTGAAGGCTTGATTGGCCAAGGCGTCTTCTTCGCGGCGTAGGGCCTCCAATAAATTTTGTCTTTCTCGTTCAATTTCTCCTGAATCAAAGCGGGGTTCTAGATAAGCCTCTAAAAATAGTTCCGTTCCCTCGCGAAGTTTTTCACTAAGAAAATCGGCTTTCATTCCGGTGAGATTTTTACCCGTATAGCTGTCGATACTTCCCGCGATGTCTTCGATTTGACGTGCCATTTCAAGGGCAGAATGACTCCGGCTGGATTTCCCCCAAATTTGGCTCAGGAGCGAGTGAATACCATTGTTTTGAAGAGTTTCATTGCGAAGGCCAGCCAAATGGGCGCTGCGCAAGGCTACGACGGGGACGTTAGGGTTTTCTTTCAGCAAGATGCGAAAACCATTTTTTAAAGTGATATAACGAACTCCATCATTTTTTTTCTTGGGAGCCCGCTTAGACTTTTTGAGAGGAAGCGTCCATTCTAACACTTGGGCGCTCTTCCAATTTTTTTTGGAGCTTTTGGGATACAGCAGTCCTAAAGTGAGATTTTCAAGGGTAAGATAACGTTGCGCTACTTTTCTTACGTCATCGGGAGTGACGTTGTCGATGCGATGATAATATTGGTTGTCGAAGTCGTGTCTTCGAAGAATGGTTTCAAAATATCCCACTTTTCGAGCCAATCCCTCGACGGTTTCTTTTTCGTAAACAGAGTCGCTGCGAATATTCAGTTTTGCTCGAGTCATTTCCTCATGACTGACTTTGTCGTGATGGAGTTTTTGAATTTGTTGGAACACGGCTTTGCCGGCTCGAGTCAGATTTTTTTCCTGCAAGGAATAACCAATCATGAATAATCCCGGATGTTGCGGGGTATAGACATAGGAATAAATCGAAGTGACCAAGCCAAGTCGCTCTTTGACTTCCATATCGAGCCGGGAGGATTCGCCTTCACCCAAAAGGTGGCTAAGAACATCCAGGGCGGGAATGTCTTCATGATCGAGTTGTGGGGCGTGAAAGGCCATGGCCACGGAGGTTCCCGAAACATGTTTTTCGAGGATTAAGGTTTGGGTTCGTTTTTGAGGTTTTTCGAAAATGGCCTTTTCCTTGGGGGGGGCAACTTTTTTCAGAGGTCCAAAAATGCGGTCACATTGTTTGCGAATTTTGGAGCTTTGAAAATCGCCAGCCACTACGACCACGATATTTTCAGGCACATACCAGCGTCGATAGAAGTCGTAGACCTTCTTTTGCGGGAAGCCACGCACGGTTTCGGCAAATCCGATGATGGGACGTCCATAGCGGTGCTGTGGGTAGGATTTTTCAAAAAGGGCTTCGCTCAGTACCTTGTTGGGATTGTCTTTACCTCGTAAAATCTCCTCGAGTACGACTTCGCGTTCGCGGTCGAGCTCTTCTGGATCGATGAGCGAGTTTAATACGGCGTCAGAAAGGACTTCGAGTCCTCGTTCGGCGTGTCGACTGGACAAGGTGCAGTAGTAAACAGTTTCGTCAAAGCTGGTGTAAGCGTTGACGTCTCCGCCGTGGGCCTCAATGATTTTGGCAACTTCTCCGGGTTTGAGTTTTTGAGTGCCCTTGAACAGCATGTGCTCTAGTAAGTGGCAAAGGCCGGCCTCGTGGTCGGACTCGTAACGACTTCCTACTCGTACGCAAATATTGATAGAAACAACCGGGGCCTGATGGGTTTCTACCAGCAATAGGGTTAAACCATTGGCATATTGATGGCGCTGGGTTTGAATCATGCTGCACTCCTCATATAAGGCCGACTTTTCTAGCGCCGATGGGGTAGGGAGTCAAAGCTTAAGAAGGGTTTGGCGCTTCTCTGTAAATTTAGGTAAGGAACTTTTCCTATGTTAAGAATTTTACTGGTAAGACATGGAGAAACCGATTGGAACCGCGAGCGGCGCATTATGGGCATGGAGGCGGTTCCTATCAATGCTAATGGCCAACGCCAAGCTTGGGAGATGCAAAAGTCCCTCGGGGTTTTACCTTTGGATGGCGTCTTTACTTCTCCCATGTTGCGAGCCCGACAAACGGCTGAGGTACTCTGTGCAGAGCGAGATTTGTCCCCTCAAGAAGATCAGCGCCTGCAGGAAATCCATTACGGAGATTGGGTGGGAAAAACCTTTGAAGAGGTTCGGGCCTTGCCTGGCTACTCTCCGTATTACAGTCGACCCAGCACTCCCGTGTCTCCGGGAGGTGAGAGCCTTTTAGAGGTGAGGGATCGGGCCATGGGCTTTCTCAACGAGCTTAAAAAGCGAGGCCAGGCCGAGACTCTCTTAGTGGTTTCGCATGCGGATTGGATAAAAATTCTTTTGATGGAAATTTTACAGATTCCCTTTGAGAACATTTGGAAATTTCGGGTCGATAATGTTTCGGTTTCCCTGTTGGAATGCGGAGCCCATGGCGATCGCGTTATTTGTATGAATCAGCGCGGAGACATGGAGCGACTTTTCGTCACCCGTTTTTCTTTTTAAAATTCCAAAGGGAAAATTCTATGGTGTCTCGGGAAAAATCCTGGCTTGATAAGAGTGTTTCCGAATTGGAATCTGAAATTCGTCATCATAATCGGCTTTATTTTCAAAAGACCCGCCCAGCGATTTCTGATGAGGAATTTGACCGTTTGGTCGAACGCTTGAGGATTTTAAATCCCGCATCTCCCGTTTTACAAGAAATCGGCTCCGATCTACTTCCTTTGGGGAAAAAAATTGAGCACAGCTCTCCCATGTTGAGTTTAGATAAGTGTTATCACTTAGACGATCTCATGAAATGGGCAGAGAAACTTGAGGGTGAAGTCGCCGCTTCTCCTAAAATCGACGGCTTGGCTATTGCCATTCGCTATGATGAGTTGGGAACCTTGAAGGTTGCCGAGACTCGTGGTGATGGAAATAAAGGAGACGAGATTACCGCTAATTTATTGCAGGTCGCCGGAGTGCCGGATCGGGTTTCTGAGGCCAATTTGGAGGTGAGGGGCGAGGTGTATATGCCTCTTTCTGTTTTTAGATCTTTTAAAAATAATTTCGCTAATCCTCGAAATTTAGCCGCGGGAGCTATCAAGCAAAAGGATCCGAAAAAAACCTCCGACTATTCCTTGCGTTTTTTCGCGTACGAGTTGGTAGGCCGTGATTATCAGACCGAACGTGAAAATGAAGAGTTGTTACGAAAATTGGGATTTCATACCGTAGAAACCCATTATGCTCCGCCTGAGCGACAGTCCTTAGAAAAGATTTATGAAGATTTTTTGGCGCGGAGACATCTCCTCGATTATGAGATTGATGGAGTGGTTTATAAGGCAAGTCAGGTTGAGGTGCGCAATCGTTTAGGGGCCAGCGCGCATCATCCTCGTTGGGCTATCGCGTATAAATTTCAGGGCGATTCTGGAGTGAGCTTTCTAAGAGCGGTGGAGTGGAGCGTTTCTCGAACCGGGGTCATTACTCCCATCGGCATTGTTGATCCGGTCTTGCTTTCTGGAGCCACAGTTTCGCGAATTTCTCTCCATAATGCCGGAATGATGAACAAACTAGGGGTCACTTTAGACGCAGAAGTCGCGGTGATGCGACGCGGAGGCGTTATTCCCCATCTCGAAAAGGTTTTGCATAAAACGCCTCGTGTTGTCTCGTTGCCAGAGCGTTGTCCTTCTTGTGATTTTCCCACCGAATTGCGTGAGGATTTTTTGTATTGTACCAATCCTCTGGGGTGCCGCCAGACCAAGCTCGGAGAGTTGAAGCATTTTGTCGATGTTTTAGAAATAGATGGTTTTGGTCCTAAGTTGATCGAACAACTCTACGATGCGGGATATGTCGAGGAGATCTACGATTTTTTTTCTCTAACGCCGGAAGTGCTGTTGGGCTTGGAGCGGGTGGGGCCACTTTTGGCGCAAAAATTGATAGGGCATATTCAGTTGCGAAGGACCATTCCCTTGAGTTTGTTTTTACAAGCCTTAGGGATTACCGGTTTGGGAAAACAAATCAGTCAGCTTCTGGTTAGGCATTACCGAAATTTCGAATCCTTATCTCAAGCCACAGAGGAGGACCTCGCTCGCGTTCCCACGGTGGGGCCCATCATCGCAAGGCATGTGGTCGAGGGGCTCCAAAACAAGAAAAAAATGCTGGAGCGTTTGTTGAAAGAGATTCGTCTGGAAGAAAAAGCCAATGCCAAAGCAGGACAATTTTCAGGAAAGAGTTTTCTTTTTACCGGAAAGATGGCCTCCCTATCTCGGGGAGATGCGGAGAAGCGCGTCGAGGCCGAGGGTGGCGAAATCGCTTCGGGGGTTTCGAAAGACTTGGATTTT
>DALYDW010000004.1:6114-9568 GCA_031972915.1 bacterium | reverse complement strand
AAACAGACAAAAGGGGCAAAAGTGGTTGAAGGCGGAGGCTCTGGTTCAAAAGGGCGCTGCCTTGCGAATTATTTCCGAAGAAGAGTTTTTGAACATGCTTCTTCATACCCCTTAAAAAACCAAGTTACCTTTTTACGCCTGAATCGTGGGTTGGGTGACATTGAGACTGGGTTCTAAAGGCCGTTAAAAAATTTTAAGCCACGCGATAAGACCTGAAGCTTACAGCTTACAGCCGTGCAGAAAGTTCCATCATGCGCTCTAGGGGGCGATGAGCTGCCTTGCGGAGTTCTTCATCAAGTTGGATGTCCGGGCTTTCTTGCCGCATACACTCATAGAGTTTTTCCAGAGTATTTAGTCTCATGTAGGGACACTCGGCACAATTACATCCCGAATCGTCTGGCCCCATCAGAAAAATCTTCCCTGGGGAGGCCTTTTGCATTTGATGGAGGATTCCTGCCTCGGTCAGCACAATAAACTTTTTAGCTGAAGAGGTTTGAGTATATTCGAGAAGCTTGGAGGTGGATCCCACAAAATCCGCCTGGGCAAGAATGACTTCTTCGCATTCGGGGTGAGCTACAACCTGGGCGTCGGGGTGCTCTACTTTAAGTTGGAATAGTTTTTTTTCATTAAAGGTTTCATGAACGATACAAACCCCCTGCCACAGTACCATGGGGCGACCGGTTTTTTTTTGTAGATAGCGTCCTAAGTGACGGTCGGGGCCGAAAAGAATTTGTCGTCCTTCGGGAACTGACTGAATAATTTTTTCGGCGTTGCTGGAGGTACAAATCACATCCGACAGGGCTTTGATCTCCGGTGTGGAGTTAATGTACATGACCACATAGGGATCTTGTAATTTTGATTTAAAGTAGTTGAAGGCGGCGGGTTGGCAACTGTCTGCCAAAGAACAACCGGCGGCCAAGTCGGGAAGCAGCACCTGTTTGTCAGGGTTGAGAATCTTTGCGGTCTCCGCCATAAAACGAACCCCACAAACCACAAGCGTTTTGGCTTGGGAGCTTTGGCAAAACTGGGCCATGGCAAGGGAATCGCCGACAAAGTCGGCAAGGTCTTGGATGGCGCCTTCTTGATAATAGTGAGCGACGATAACGGCGTTTAGCCGCTTTTTTTCTTCTTGAATTTTTTCCAACCACTTCATGGTGCCCCTCCTAAAATAGGTCGCTGTTTAAGGGAAGTAAAGATCAGCCCTTGAGTTTTTCTTTGCTTGTTGTCTAGGGTGGGGCGCCTCCATTTTTTGGGCTTTTGTGCTCGTTTTCATTGTAAAAAGGTCTTTTATGAGAATTTTAATCACCGGAGGGGCTGGTTTTATCGCCTCCCATCTTCAAGACGCCTACCTCAAGGCTGGGCATGAAGTGGCCGTGATCGACAACCTGCTCTCTGGAAAAAAAGAGCAGGTCCGTCCCGAAACGCGCTTTTATCCTGTGGATATTCGGTCTCCCGAGGCTTTCCGGGCAATTCAAGAGTTTCAACCGCACGTTCTCAGTCTGCATGCTGCGCAGATGGACGTCCGTAAATCCGTGGAAGATCCTCGTTACGATTTGGAGGTCAATGGCTTGGGAATGCTCAACCTCTTGGAGGCCGCACGAATTTCCGGAGTGAGAAAGGTGCTGTTTGCTTCTTCCGGAGGAGCGGTGTACGGCGAGCAAGAAGTATTTCCCGCTACCGAATCCCATCCCACTCAGCCAGCCAGTCCCTATGGGATCACCAAGCTCTTAGGAGATAAGTATCTGCAGTTTTACCGCGAGACCTACGGTATTCCTTTTGTATCTTTGCGTTACGCCAATGTTTACGGCCCACGCCAAAACCCCCATGGGGAGGCAGGCGTTGTGGCTATCTTTATCACCCGCCTCTTGCGGGGGGAGATCCCCTGTATTAACGGGGACGGAGGTCAAACTCGAGATTATGTGTTCGTCGGAGATGTGGTTCGGGCCAATCTTCTAGCCTTGCAGGAAGAAGTTGAGGGAATTTTTAATATTGGCACTGGTCGGGAAAGTTCGGTCCTCAAGATATATCAGACCCTTTGTGAAATTTTACAGATTCGGCAGGATCCTCGCCATGGACCCGCCAAGGCAGGTGAACAGCGCCGAAGTGTGATCAGTTCAGCCAAGTTAGAACAAGTCACGGGATGGTGTCCTCAAACATTGCTTGAGGAAGGTTTATTCGAGACGGTGGAGTTTTTTAAAAAACAACCGGTCTAAAATTTTTTAACAAAATGAGGGCAGGGTAGCCTTTTGGATTTTTCATTGATGCTTCACGTCTAGTCTTGGGGCGTTTCCTCCATAAATTTGCGGGATTTTGTTGAGGGATCCCCTCCACCAGCACTTTTGTAAAAAGAAGTAGCCAAGATCAACAACTCTTTTTTTGATTTCCCGATAAGCCCCCTGATTTTTTTTCTGTTTTTATTTTTAAGGTCTGCCTCCAGCCTTTGCCGGACAGGGTTGGGCTGGTTTGCTAGGTTAGATTTAGCGATGGCTACAGCAATGCTTTTATTGAAGAAAGTTTGAGTTTATGTCCAACCCTACTTCCACCACAGAACGTCCCTTAAGAATTGGCTATAATGGCCTCTATGTCAGTCCGGAGTGTAATCAGTCCCCTCTAGAGCTTTCGCAAAAAAATAAGAGTGATCTTTGTCACGTTATGGTGACCGTGACAGACCGTCAAAATAGGTCCGAGAATGGGGCTTCGCAGGATACCTATACGTTGCGTTTCGATCGCCAGTTTAACGGTGATAACGCCTTTTTTGAGTTGTCAGAGCGAACAGCCCTTCCCAAGGGACAGCGTTTTCTCAACACCAGCGAGGCAATTGAGTGGTTTAAAGGGCACACCGAAACGAGCTCAACCATTTTTGACATTTTAAAGATTTTGGCGGCTACCTTGGACAGTAGTGATGACGAGCGTCGTTCTCGCAATGCCACAATTCCTTTGGTTGTGGCCAATTACATTGTCACTGGGCGTGTGGTGTTTCCTGGGGATGAAGAGCAAGACGGCAAGCAGGCATGGAAGCCAAGGGCGGTCCGCGAATTAGATATCGTCTTGTTGGATGTTTTTGCCAATAGTCCCAGTGAGTTTTCTTCGAGGTTCGCTGGTTTCAAGGGGGATTTTAATTTAAGTGATACAGCCCGGGAGCGGGCGCGCCATGTTGATGGTATCCTCGAATTACGTCCCGATTATGAAAATTTTATCCGTACGCTGATTCCCTCTATTGTCGAGCTTGATCGGCAAGATCCACAGGTCAATTCTTATTTGGTCGATTTAGAGACATTCGTTGCCAAGACCGTCGTCACCCTTAATGCTGGAGAATTTTTTCTCTACGATGAAGGCACACGGCGTGCTGCAGAGGCCTATGAGGCGTTGGTACAGCCCTACATGAGAGACCGTGATTTTTGTGAGGCTTTGCAAGAAGCGATTAAGCGCGCGCATGATGCCGGGGTAATGATTG
>DALYDW010000004.1:0-6104 GCA_031972915.1 bacterium | reverse complement strand
TAAAATTCGGGCGGCGAAGGACAATCCCTTTCTCGGAGAGTATTTTGTTCAAGAATGCCGTGAGGGGATTAAGTTAAGCACTTATGGTGTGGAAGACGCCGCTAAAGAAAGTCTGCGTCATGCCCTGAGTAACCTGCGTGGTCTCAGGGAGATTGAAGATGTCCTTAAAGTAGAGGTGCGGCGTTCCCATATGGAGCCCGACTGGTTGGCGGAGCGAGGGCAGATCGATGCCGTGGCCTCTGTGCTTTTAAACAACCTGACCGTTGAAACCGAATACGAGGTGTCGGAAGGTCCCGTTTTGCCAGGGGAGAAACAAGAACGAAGAGTTAAAGATTTAAAGATTAAGGTGGATAGTGAGGGCTTGCTTCACGAGCTTAACTTACTTATTGCCCAAGAAAGAACAGGAAATCATCGTGAGCCCGTGATGGCTGCCCTGGGGGTATTGAGGAAGGTCTTTGGAAAGGCGGTCAACGCAAAGACAATTACGGTTTTGGTAGAAGGAGAATATCGAGAGGTTTCTTTAGTCTATGATCGTAAGGATGTTCAGAAGATTATCGATGCGGTCGAAAAGGATCTCCAAGCCAGTTTTGCTAAAAGCGAGATTTTATGGCCGGCACTGCAGGGAAGTTTGGGGCTCGGGGGGGTAACGGCTTTGGCTTTGGGAGCTGGTTTAAAGGAGGCCAAACCTGGGGTTCGTGAAGGTTTAATTATTGGGGGTTGTGCGGCTACTGGTTTTAGTTTGGGAAGCTTGGTCAATTATTCTCCCAAAACCCGCAACCGTCACAAGTGGGGAGCTGTAGGTGGGGCTGCGGGAATGGTTCTCTTGGGAGGGATCTGTTCGGCGGCGGTTTATGGAGCTAAAGCTGCGGCCAGTTCGTCGGTGGACGATCCTGGTAAGAAAAATGGTGTGGATGAATATCCAAAGTTTTAAGTTTTGTTCGAAATAGAGTTTCCGCCTTCGATTGGTCGCGTTGGATTTGTTTTACCAGGGCGGCGGCAGAGGGAAATTTTTTTTCGTCTCTTAGGCGCTTTAGAAAAACGATTCGAAGTTTTTTTCCATAAAGGTTTCCAGAAAAATTTAGAAGGTGGGTTTCGATACTAAGGGGTTGAGACCCAAAAGTTGGGTTGTTGCCTACGTTTGTGATTGCGGTTGCTTGGTGTGTTTCCCAAAGCACTTGGCAGGCGTAAACTCCTATCTTGGGAATTAATTCTCCATCACTACAGAGATTGGCTGTTGGAATACCCAAGGTCTGGCCTCGTCCTTGGCCTTGGATGACTTCTCCCTCTAAAAAAAATGGGTGCCCCAAGAGGGCGTTGGCTTTTTCGATTTTTCCATCGGAGACCCAACGCCTCACTTGAGTTGAGCTGATTAAGGTGCCTCTCCAAAGTTGGGCGGGAAGCGTGTGGCATTTGATGTCGTGGGCTGTGCAAAGCTGATGTAAGGTTTCTAGGGTTCCACTGCGCTTGGCTCCGAAGGTAAAGTCATACCCGGCGATGACCCCTTGGGCGTGCAGACGATTAACCAAAATATTCTTAAACCAGGTTTCAGGACTCCATTGTGCAAAATGGGGATGAAAATGTTCAACGACCACCACATCGAGTCCTGCCCATGCCATCAATTCTAGCTTTTGCGAGAGAGAAGTGATGCGTGGAGGCGCGGTATCCGGGGAAAGCACCTTGACCGGGTGAGGCTCGAAAGTATAGGCGACGCTTTTTCCACGGTGGTGTTGGGCCCAGTGTTTTGCCCACTGAAACATCTTTTGGTGGGCGCGATGCACTCCATCAAAGTTTCCCAGTGCCACGACTGGATTTTTTAAAGTCGCGGGAAAAGATTCGGAACCGTAGAACACTTTCATGAGCGAGGTTTAATCCCATTTATTCTTTGTAGATGTAGAAACTCTTCCGAGTGGTGAGATTATTCTGATCTCGCACCAAGATCGTGATGAGGTTGTTAGATTTGTCTTCCAGCGTGATGGGAGCTTCAAAGGAGGATTCCGAGATGGATTCTTTTTCTCCTTGTGCAAAAGTTTTCAGGTAGGCCTTGTCGTCTCCTACGTAAACGGAGAGATCTTTTAATCCCGAGGGATCGGCGACTTTTCCTACGATGGAAATGCGGTCTTGTTTTGTTTTAGTCGGATAGGGCGATTGTTCTAAGGTAAGCTGGGGGCCCTCCTGGGTTTTTTTCGCGATCGACTGTTGACCGATGGAGTAGGTGAGCTTGTCTTTGAGTCCCTCTTGAGATTCGTTGTCGACAATGGAAACCTCCAACTCTACTTTTTCCTTGGAGAAGTTTTTGTTCACCTCGAAGCCCAATTGAGCCTCTTTGCTTTCTTGTGGAGCGAGCTCTTCTAATTTTTCCCGCCCCTGGCTGATAAAGACGCCCTCTCCGTTGAGGTTCTTAAGATTGACGATGGTTTTTTTACTCTCTCCCTTGCCGCGGTTTTCTATTTTGAGTTTCAACGTGATTTTTTCTCCGGCCTCAATTTTCTTATTGCCATTGCCTCGGGAGCCCAACTCGCCATTGTCGTAGAGCTCGAGTTGATAAGCAAAAGAAGGGCGAGAGACGGGTTCGGTCTGTAAAGGGGCCTCAAATTTTTCAGGAATTAGACTGTTCCCTTCACGGAACGCGAAGGTCACAGTGTCTTCGCGGCTGAAGGAACTGGCAGGAATTTTCAAGGGAACCGACCAGCTCTTGGATTCGCCGGGAGAGAGTTTTCCAAAAATGAACTCGCGGTTTTTAAGCAAGAAGTGCTCACTCTCGGTATTAGCCACCAAACGGTGAAAGGGGGCATCTCCGACATTGCGAACCGTGAGTTCTAGTTTTACTTCTTCGCCGGCTTTTAAAACACGGCCCGAAGAGGATTGAAGGTCAAAGCTTACGGCTGCTACAGGTTTGCCTTGGGACACTGGGGTTAAGGACCAATCGATGCCGATTTTATCTAAGGCAGCCACCAGTTTTTGAGATTCTTCATGTTCAATTTTTTTGAGGAGGGGAGAAACCTCTTTCAGAATTTCTTCTCGTTGTTGTGATTGGGTATCGAGCAGAATGCGTTGGGCGAGGCGTAATTGGAAATCCTTTTCAGTGGAGATGTCCTTATTGTAGGAATCTTCCATAGCTTGGGCCTCATCTTCTTCGGAAGATTCGCCAGGCTCTTTCGCAAAGTTTTCTTCGTAATATTGTAGTTCGAAGCTGGGGTTGTCCGGGTTTGTGAGGGAGCTTTCCAAATGGCGTTCGAGATCTTTTTCGCCAAAGGTTTCGGACTCAACGATATCTACGCGCTTGGGTTCGACTCTTGCGGGAATTAGTTTGATATCGGGGGTAATTCCCACTGACTGAATGCTCAAGCGGCCTGGAGTTAAATATTGGGCCACAGTGAGTTTTAAGGCCGATCCATCCTTTAAGGAGTAGACCGATTGGACGCTGCCTTTGCCAAAGGTTTGATGTCCCAAGACGATGGCCCGGTTATTTTTTTTCAGAGCCCCAGCGACGATTTCGGAGGCGGAGGCCGAGCCTTCGTTGACCAATACGACGATAGGATAATTTTCGTCGGCGTCGGAGTCGTGAGCGCGGTTAACTTCCAGCACTTGATTTGATGCCCCTACCGTAATGACGATGGTACCTTCTTTGAGAAACACATCAGCGATATCGACGGCTTGGTTGAGTAGGCCACCGGGGTTGTTGCGCATATCCAAGATTAAGCCTTTAAAATTTTTGCTGGCTTGTTGCATTTCTCTTAGATGTCGTTTCATTTCCCGGAGTGTTTCTTCTTGGAAACTCTTAACCTTGAGTACGCCCACGTCTCCCGAAGGGTCAGTCAGCAGCTTGGATTGTACCGATTCGATTTTGATATTGGCCCGTTCTAAGGTGACTTCAAAGGGAGCGCTGGCGCCTTCTCTTTCGAGGGTGAGGCTAACTTGAGTACCGACTTTGCCCCGAAGACGCTCTACTGCTTCGGTAAGATCCATATTGATCGAGGCCTCCGAACCAATCTGCACAATTTTATCTCCCGGCTTTAAACCAGCCTTGTCGGCAGGGGTATCGGGGAGGGGGCTGATAACGGCAAGCTCGCCGTCTCGAAGTCCGATGACGATGCCGATGCCTCCAAATTCACCTTCGGTTTGAGTCTTAAACTCATCGAAAATTTTAGGAGGTAGCAAGATGCTGTGGGGGTCGAGGGATTTGAGCATGCCGTTGACTGCGGCGTATTGCATGTCGTTGAAGGTAACTTCGCCTTTGTAGTTGGCGGCAATGAAACGAAAGGCCTGTTGTAAAATAGGTAAGATGTCCTGGGAACTTTCTAGACGGGGGATGGAAAATTTTTCAGAGTGCCCTCCCACCTTCAGGCTAAAGCGGTCGCCCTTTTTGGGGAAGTCTACCACGATCTCGGGAACGGTCCTGGCTACGCCCAGCAGCGAGTCACGGAGTAGCTCGCGAGGGTGTAGGGCATCGGTGTCGTAATAATTTTTTGTGAGGTAGCGTAGGCTTTGACGAAAGATCTCAGCGTCGATGAGTTCTTGGGCATCGGCGGAGGGGGCTGTGGGAGGCGCAAGGTCCGGGGCTTGTTTTGCTTGTTGTTGGGCAAGCTCCTGAACTCTTGGATAAAAAGCGAACGCCGCAACGAGAAGGGAGAAAAGAATAAAAATTGTAATGCTTTTATTTTTCAAGGTTGCAACCTGTGTTTCGGAATTCATAGAACCCATCCAGAATGGGCTTTGTCTCGCCCTGGGGAGCTGTTTTTAACTTCTCCCCTGAAAGTGATTGTAAATCCTAAGTTTTTTTAAAACGGGCGTAAACCCTTTTCAAATGTTTTTCTTTTTCTGATTCGCGTTTTCTTGGGCGGCCTGTGGGGGCTGTTTTTAGTACGATGTCATTGGGCATATTACGCTTGCGTATTCCCTTTAGTTTCTACGGGATGTGTATTCTTCATTCCCGCCATAAAGACAAAGCCCAGGGCGACCCAAAGTAGCATTCGTGCTCGTCGTAGAACTTGAAGACTTGTGCCCACGGCTGGATTGAGACCCAGCAGAGAGAAGATGCCCGTGTAGGCTAGTTCCATAACGCCTAGGGCTCCGGGAACGAAAATAAAAACCATATTGACGAGAACCGTCATAGAGGCAAGCAGGTAGGCGTCGGTAAAGGTGATGGGGAGGCCTAGAAAATAGCCAATAAGATAAATTTCGACAGCTCCAGCAATTCTGCCGAAAAAATGGAGGAGAAAGGCCCAAAAGAAGCCTTTTTTATTTTGTTTGTAAAAGTGAGAAATCTGTCGGTCGATGTCGTACAGGGTCTTGAGGGTCGATTCTGAAAAATTCTTTTTGATTCGCAATTTTTTAAGCAGGTCGATCAAGAATTGGAAAAGCCCTTCGTGGGAGCGTAGGTAAAAAAAGACGGACACGAGTAAGATGATCGACAGCCCCACCAGGACACCGATTTTGAGTTCTCGAGGCAGCGAAAATTTCAAAAACAGGAGAAGAACTCCAACGATCATAAAGAGGGCGATGGCCAGGTTGTTGAGCGTTCGGTCGACGATGACGGAGGCTGTGCCCTCGGTGAGGGGAATGTGGTTTTTAAGAAGATAAACACGGGCAGGGTCGCCTCCTCCCCAACTGAGCGGTGTAACGCTATTGATAGCTTCGCCTGCAACCTTAATTTTAAAGATATTCCAGAGATGGACCCGAGTGCTCAGTCCTTTGAGAAAAACCTCCCAAGCCAAGGCATAACTCAAATACCAAACGGTGCTCCATGCCATGACCCAAAGGAAGTTCCATCCCACCGCACGGATATGCTGCCACAGTACCAGAGGATGAACCCGGTACAGTAGGTAGGCAAACAAGACGATGCCCAAAAATAAAAAAAATTGCCGGAGACGGCGTTGGTTTTGTGGGCTGGTTAGCCTACTCATGGGTTGGCCTCCCTAGGACAAGCTTGCTCGCAAGGAAAGAAAAATTCTCAAAGTTTTTTGGGGACTTAGGTTTGTTGCTGGGAGAGAGAGGCTAGAAAAGTCCTAGGGATGGGGACAAGGGTAGGTTCTTTTGACAAAATTGATAGAAAATTAAGGCAATTTTGTAAAATAGAGGTGGTTTTTTGATGAAATTAGAGGGAA
>DALYDW010000003.1:11630-36751 GCA_031972915.1 bacterium | reverse complement strand
TAACCAAAAAAGAACCCTAAAATGAAATAAACACAGGCCCGAATAAGATTCGAAAAATTTCTCATTTAGGGGATCTCAATTCATAAATTCGCTCAGGTTCGTCGTTCTTCGTTTAAAATTTGCCTAACGCCAAATTTTGCGCCCCCCAGTTACAGGATGTAGTACTTCTCACTAAGCCCATCTGCAGACGCATTATTCCTCCACCTTCTAACAGAAAAAGTAAATATAAATTAAATTGTTAGATGATTGTGGAGAAAGAAGCATGGCTGCTTCAACAAACCGAGTCCTTTCTGGTCAAAAAGATATTGCCTCCTTTCTAGGAGTTTCAGTGAGGACAGTGCAGAGATATTTGAACTCGATTCCGGTCTCGAGGATTGGTAGCAAAGTCATGATTTTGGAATCGGATCTCATCGACTGGATTCAGACAAACTCAACCTCGATTCGAATCACTAAAAAGCCTAATCCCTTCTCGGCCAATCAAAATTAATGTTTCCCCAAAGCGCATAGTCCAAGTGGCGTAACTAGTCATATTCTGTCGTTCCTTGTCCGTTGAGCAAAACTCATTTTCGCGCGATCCTGCTTGAAGTTTCGGCACACAAAAAACTTCAACAGGAGCCGCTGTGAATCTTCGAAAAAATGAAACTTACCTCCGCCTAGCCGTCTTTATTTTTCTTTTAACTTCGAGAAACGCCCACGCCGCCGGAGCCGCCGCCTGGGAAAAAGCCTTACAGACAGCCGTCGATTACATGACCGGAAGCACGGCCAGGCTGCTGGCGATCTTGGCTGTAGCCGGATTCGGGATTGCAGCCTTCTTAGGTCGTATTTCCTGGAAGCGCGCCATTGAGATTGCCGTGGGTATCGGCATTGTCTTCGGTGCCGCGACCATCGTCGATAACCTGACGGGACAATAACATGGCTTTGAATGAAAGCGATCCTATCTTTTTGGGCTTAACCCGTCCCGCGATGATTATGGGAGTGACTCAGTACTTCTTCGTCATCAATGGGATGGTGAACTTAGTTATTTTTCTAGCGGTAAACTCGTTCTTGCCAGTCTTCATCTTGTTCCCGCTGCTTCATGGGATTGGCTATTTAGCCTGCTTACGAGATCCGAGAACATTTGACCTATGGATGGTTTATGCCAAGAGCTGCACAAAATGTAAAAACAAAGGATTTTGGGGAAGCAACAGCTACGACCTTTCTTGACTTAAAGGTTAAGAAGACAGTTCCGCTGTTTTCGAAGGTCGCACAACGTGAGCTGGGGGCTTCCGAGTTTATTCCCTACGCCTGCCATTACGATGAGAACACCATTCTCACCAAGACCGGCGATCTTCTTCAAGTACTCAAGATCGAAGGTCTAGCCTTCGAGACTGCCGATCCCAAATGGCTCAATTTTCAGAAAGACCTGCGCAATACGATGCTTCGTAGCATTGCCAAGAGCCAGTATGCGCTTTATGTCCATACGATTCGGCGCAAGCAGAATATTTATCCTGAAGGCGAGTTTTCGCCGGGCTTTGCGAACTATTTAAATGAAGCGTGGAAAGAAAAACACAGCACGCTAGAACTCTACGTTAACGATTTCTATTTGACGATCATTCAAAAGGCCAAAGCTTCTGGTATTGCTGGGCTGAAAGGCAAAGTTCAATCGCTACTTCGCAAAGCCAACCCCCAAGAACAAAACCTCGCCCTCCAGCTCGCCCACAAGGAACTCACTTCGGTGAGTTCCCGCTTTTTGACCAACTTGAAGCCCTACGGAACCAGGCTCCTCGGCATGGCTCAGAGTGGAATAGTTTCTCACTCCGAGCCAGCTCGTTTTTTCTCTCAACTCATCAACCTAGAAGACAGGCCGGTCTTAGCCCCGGCGATGGGTCTAGATCGCTACCTGTCTTCGAAGCGCTTGCTATTCGGAAAGGAGGCTCTCGAAGTCCGCGGAATGAGAGAAAGCAAGATTGCGGCGATGATTTCGGTCAAGGAATATTGTGACTCAACCTATGCAGGCATCTTAGATCACTTCCTCCAGATTCCAACGGAATTCATCGTGACGCAATCTTTTGTTTTTACCGACCGCCAGGCCTCGCTGGGGAAAATCCAAACTCAACAAAGAAAAATGCTCCAGACCGAGGACTTGGCGGTCTCTCAAGTGGAACAAATTGATCAAGCGCTTGATGATACGACGGCGGGCCGCATCGGCTTTGGCTATCATCATTTGACGGTTTTGGTCAGTGGAGAAAATCAAAAGCAACTCGATCAAGGCTTGGTTCAGGTAGAGGCCGCTTTCCTAAATTTGGGCATTGTCTCAGTGCGAGAGGATCTCAACTTAGAGCCATGCTTCTGGGCCCAGTTGCCCGGGAACTTTCAGTATATTGCCCGAAGCTCTCTCCTTAGCACGGCGAACTTTGCGAGCTTGGCATCGCTGCATAATTATCCATCAGGAAAGTTCTCAGGCAACCACTGGGGCCCAGCAGTGAGTGTGCTTGAAACGATTTCGGGGACGCCTTACTTTTTTAATTTTCATGTGAGGGATGTTGGGCATACGACGATTATCGGGCCTACGGGCACAGGAAAAAGCGTTCTGCTGAATTTCTTGGTTTCGCAATGTTTCAAATTCAAACCGAAGGTCTTTTTCTTCGATAAAGACCGCGGCGGCGAGATTTTTATCCGCGCTATGCGGGGAGTACATTCGACTTTAGGGCTTTCGAATCCCAGTGGCTTTAATCCTCTCCAATTGCCTGATACGCCAGAAAATCGCTCTTTCTTAAGCGAGTGGTTGCAATTACTCCTCACAGCCTTCGGAGAGCCTTTTATTTCGGAAGATGCCGACTCGATCAACGACGCGATTGAGGGGAATTACCGACTCGATTTTCAAGATCAGACTTTAGAGAATATCGCGCCGTTCCTAGGTAGGGCAGACTCCGGCTCTTTAGCTAGCCGCTTGACGATGTGGTACGGCAAAGGCATTCGAGCGAATTTATTCGGAAATAGCGAAGACGTCCTTAAATTCGATCAAAGCTTCTTTGGCTTTGAGATGGGCGAGATCTTGGAAGACAAGATCAGCTTGCCTTCGGTGCTCGCCTATTTATTTCATCGCATCAATTTAGAACTCGATGGCAAGCCTACGATCATCGTTCTCGAAGAGGGTTGGAAGCTTCTCGACAACCCTTTCTTCGCTCCCAAGATCAAAGATTGGCTCCAGACACTCCGCAAACGCAATGCGATGGTCATCTTTTTGACTCCGAACATCGAGAGCGCCGTCCATTCCTCGATCGGTGACACCTTAGTCCAGCAATCTTCAACCTCAATCTTTCTGCCGAACCACAAAGCCACGGTCGAAGGCTATTGCGGTGCTTTCAAACTGACGGAGCAGGAATACGAAATCATCCGCACGATGAACCCTGCCGATCGCTGTTTTCTGATCAAACACGGCCAAGATTCGATCATTGCTCGGTTGGATCTCTCCGGCTTGGAGGATTTTGTTCGCGTACTTTCGGGAACTGCCAAAAACGTCGCTTTGCTCGATGAGATTCGCCAACAACGTGGAGAAGATCCTGAGAAGTGGATGGCTGAATTTCAAGAGAGAGCTTCTTAAAGAAAGGAAATAATTATGATGAAAAATATAGGAAAACTTATGGTTGCTTTAACTTTAGTGCTCAATACCTCCTGGGCCTATGCCGCGCTGCCGGTGATTGATACGGCTTCGATTGCTCGCCTCGTCCAGCAAATCGACGAGATGAAAAAGCAGTACGAGATGCTGAAGAAGCAATATGATCAAGCCGTTCAAATTAAAGAAAACCTGCAAGGCAATTATGGCATGGGGCTTTTGGAGAATGGTGTTGAAGCTGCCCAAGGGCGTCGCCAATTGCCAAAGACTTGGCAAGAAGTCGTTGATATGCAGAAATCGGGAGATCTTCCTGGTCTTTTTGCAGGGAAAAAGGACTTCTATAAAGACCTCCTACCGAGCATCGACACAAAAATGATCTCTAAAGATCCCAAGGATAGAAGCGCAGTTGGCTACAAGCTCTCGACGGATAATACTCGCGCAGCTTTCGCCTCGGTGGAATCCATTTACGACAACATCGAGAATCGAATCAAAACCGTTGAGAATCTTACTTCTGAAATCGAGAAGACTCAAAACGCCAAACAAGCGATCGATTTGAATAGTCGGATTGTTGCTGAGAGCAATTTCATTAATCTAGAGATGAGCAGGCTCAACTCCATGCAGGTAGCCCTGCAAGCTTCATTACAAAACATTCAAAATCAAGCTACAGCGACTCATGCCGAATTCTTCGGACAATCGAAGAACGGCAAACCTCCTAATTTTGGATTGAAAGGAAAATAATATGAAAAAGTCGCTGATTAGCTTGGCTGGAATTTTAATGATCGGAGCTTGTTCTGCTAAATCAAATAACCCGCTGCTTAATGCAACGGATGGGCAGTTTATCCAAGCCATGAATTTTTCTCTAATCGAATGCCAGTCAGCATTTTTTAACCCTGAAAAAGTAGAGCATGCTGAAGTTTATACTAAAGAAGACTGTGCGGTGAAGGTGAAAAAGAATGCCGCCCATGCCGGCATTTCTGATGTTGTTAAATTGGAACATATTGAAGACCCTCAAGTGAAGGAAAGGTATTTCAAGCTTAAGACACCTTAAGCTTAAGCTCTCTATGGGACTGATTTCGGAAATCATTCAAAAAGTCGACTCAGTGACTTTGAATTATACGGCTCAGTCCTACCAGGCCATCGTAGCCCGGCATTCGACCGAATTGCATTTAATGCTGGTGCTCTATATTGCCCTTTATGGTTTAGCAGTCTTACAGGGGATAATTCCTGGCACAACCCGAGAGATGGGGAAGCATATCTTAAAGGCTTTCATCGTCTTTCAGCTGGCAACGAATTGGGGCACATTTACCATCTTCTTCTACGATGTTTTTACGACAGGTCCCGATAAGCTCACCGGAGCGCTCACCAACGGCATCAAACCCAGCGAGCAACTGGCAAGTATCTTTGATGCAGGCATGACAAACGCCGCAAGAATTTTCCTAAAGGCGGATACGTTTGATTTTAGTATCATGTTCATAGGCCTTTTAGTGGCAGTGGGCACCCTGTTGATGACGGGGTTTGCACTCTTTCTTATTATTTTGGCCAAGCTCGGTCTTGCGGTACTTCTCTCCATCGCCCCGC
The DNA here is from genome assembly GCA_031972915.1 of bacterium. Taxonomy (GTDB): domain Bacteria; phylum UBA10199; class UBA10199; order DSSB01; family DSSB01; genus DALYDW01. The sequence goes on along the minus strand of DALYDW010000003.1, from coordinate 31,578 downwards.
TGTTTATCGCATTTGCTCTTTGGCGCGGAACTAAAGGCCTCTTCCAAGGCTGGGTCAACTATTTGGTCAATCTAGCGCTCATTCCAGTCATTACTTATGGTCTTTTGTCGCTTGTCCTGATGATTATGGATGAGGCCGTCAAAAAGATTGAAAACGCAGGTGAGGAAATAAATTTAAGTCACGTTGTCCCTTATCTTTTAGTCGGTTGTATTGCGAGTTTGCTCTTCTCCCAGGTCAATCGCATTGCCTCCTCTTTGGGAGGCGGTATTGCACTTTCAACGATGGACGCTTTTAGCCGCCACGTCACTCAACCGGCTAAAAAGGTGCTGTCAAAAGCCGGAGCTAAACTCTCTAAATCTGATAAAAAATCTTCGCAATTTAACTCTTCAGGACAAAGCAGAACTTCCAGTAGTGCCTCTTCCTCGCAAGAGCAGTCAAATCGTTCCAGTCAGAGTTTAAGATCTTCCGCTTCAACAAACCGTCGTAATTCCAGTTCTCATTCGACCTCTTCGGAGCGTTCTTCAAGCCACAGCAGTTCGAACACGTCAGAGCTAAGAAAAAGCTCCGTGTCGAATTCTCAATCTAATCATAATTCTCCGGAAAATCGAAGTTTAAGAACATTTCAAAGAGCTGAATTTCGGAGAGAAGAATTTCAAAGAGCCGAGCTGAAACCATCGGCACCCCCACCAGTTTCAAAATCTTCAGGAGCAGAGAAAAATGAATCTAAACCCAGCTAAATTGACTCATAGAGATGATCCTACAGTATCACAGTGGTATCATGACCGTTATGCAACTGCGGTGATTAGCCGGAATCGTTATTTTGTTTTAGGCTTGGTGGGAATTATTCTTGCCTCGATTGAGGCCTTGGCGATCTTCTTTTTGGCTCCATTAAAATCTGTAGAGCCTTACGTCATCCAAGTGGACAACAAAAGTGGCCTCACGACGGTCCTCAAACCTCTGAAGGATGAGAACAGTCCCAATTTGACTCAGGATGAGGCCATCACAAAATCCTTCATCGTCAAATACATCATTGCTCGCGAGACTTACGACCCCCAAGATCTCAACCGAAATTATGATCTAGTCCGCTTGATGTCCTCCGCCGAAGAAACCAATCGCTTCGACGAATTCGTGAGTGATCTCAATCCTGAAAGCCCCGTACAGCGCTACAAAACGGCGACACGGCGCACGGTGCAAATCAGCTCCGTCTCTTTCCTAGACCAAAGTAAAAAAACCGCTCAAGTACGTCTCACCACGAGCGAGACTCAAAGAGATCAGCAGGAAAAGCACGACTATTGGGTGGCAATCTTGACCTATCGCTACGTCAATTCACCCATGGATGAAGCGGATCGTTTTCAAAATCCTTTAGGTTTCCAAATTCTTTCTTACCGACTTGATCAGGAGATAGTGCCATGACCAAACTTCAATTATTTATTTTATCCTTTATAACCTTAGCTTCTTCAATAGCACAGGCTGAGCAATACCCACGTCCTTTGGCAACAGATCAGCGAGTGAGGCATGTGATGTATAGTCCGAATGAGGTCTATGAAATCCATGCGACCTATGGATTTCAGACCACGATTGAATTCTCCGATCAGGAAGTGGTGCAAGTCGCTTCCATCGGCGATTCTATCGCTTGGCAGGTCATGCCAGTGGGCAATCGGTTTTTCATTAAGCCAGTTGAGGAAAATCCACACACCAATCTCACCATCGTTACCAACAAGAGGAGCTACTATTTTAGCCTTTCCACGACTCGACCAAAGCTAATGGGTGCGACTTATCTTGTGCGTTTTGAATATCCAGATGAGCTCAAGGGTTTGCAGAATAGCGGGAATACTATCACCAAAGCCGCTAGCCCCTCTGACTATAATTTTCGCTACCAACTCAAAAAAGGCAAAAATAGCGGGCTCACCCAGGCTTTTGACAACAACGAGTTCACTTATCTTCAGTTTAAGAATCTGACCGACCTACCTGCGATCTTCCTCGTCGATGAGAACAAGAAAGAATCCTTAGTCAACTACCGCATCGAAGGCCCTTACGTGGTCATTGAGCGTGTTGCTTCGAAACTTGTTTTTCGCCGTGGCAAAATCGTCGGGTATCTCCTCAACAAAGCGAATCAACCTCAATCTATTAAGGAAAAATCCAATGGCTGATGATGAAATGATCCCTACTGAGCCTCTTGAACCGTGGGATGAAGAAATTCCTTCTGAGGAAGAAAATTTTAAAAATGCTCCTTTAGAGCGCAAGCCTCTCTTAGGTGATTCGGCAAAGAAAAAGAACCTAGGCTTCTTTATATTATTTCTTTTGCTTTTGCTCGTAGGTGTTTTTCTTATCTTCAAGAATAGCAACAAAAAACGACCCGAAGGTATTGTGCAAGAGTCCGAGCAATTCGAGCCTGCGCCGAAGCGCTCTGTCTCCGTTCCCGAGACTCCGGAAGCCTCTGAGCCTGCGGAAAAATCCCCCTCCGAGGATGAACTGAAGAAAGCCCAAGAACGCGAAGCCTTAAGGCAAGCCCGCCTCAAATCCGCCATCCTTGTCTATCAAGGAGGCTCCACCCAAGCAAAGGTCAGTTCTTCGAATGAAAATGAAGAAAATATTAACTCTCCAAACACGACGCAAATGGCTTCCACCGACCCGAATCGTCAATTTGAGCAGGAGAATCAGATGGATTCTTTCCCGAAGGCAAAGGCCTCGGCGTTAGGGAATTTGGGAAACATTGTCCTCCAGGGAAAACTGATCGATGCAGTTTTGGAGACCGGTGTGAATTCGGATCTGCCAGGCATGGTTCGGGCTATCGTCAGCCATGACATCTATGGAGAGGCCGGAAATCAAGCGTTGATCCCTCGTGGCTCTCGTTTGATCGGACAATATAATTCAGCGATTCGCAAAGGGCAAGCCCGTGTCTTCGTGATTTGGAATCGTTTGATCCGGCCTGATGGCATCCAAGTGGCTCTCAACTCTGGTGTAACCGATCCGCTCGGAGTGGCCGGGATACGCGGCAAAGTGAACAATCACTTCTTCCAGATCTTCGGCACTTCGGCTCTTTTAAGCATTTTAGGCGCTGGATCAGCGACGGCAGGGGTCGATACGGCCGACCAGAATAATTCCCTCGCCATGTACCGCCAAGAGATTGCCAACGGCTTCCAAGAGACCTCGGCTGGAATCTTGGAGCAATACGCCAGTATTCCGCCCACGATCACAATCAAACAAGGAAGCCTCATCAAGGTATTCGTCGCCAAGGATTTGGATTTCTCCGAGGCTTTAAATGTACTTTATCCGGCCAATAAGATGGTTTTGGTGCGTTAAGGAGAATTCTATTTGAGTGACGTTGCGATCAATACTTTACTTCGGCCTTTATTGCCTTTCCTCAATCAGGAAGGTGTAACCGAGATCTCCATCAATCGCCCTCAAGAGGTCTGGACGGAGTTTAAAGGCGAAATGGCCTGCCAAACTGTGCACGAGCTGGATTTTAAGCATTTGGAGAGTATCTCGAAGCTCGTGGCCAAGCATACCGAGCAGAAAGTTGGGCCAGAGACGCCTTTGCTCTCGGCCACGCTTCCCGAGGGCTATCGTATTCAGATCGTCTTTCCCCCGGCGGTCGAGCAAGGGCTCATCGCGCTTTCGATTCGCAAACAGGCACTGCTCGATATCGGCCTCGACGATTACGAGAAGCTGGGCGCTTTCTCCGCCATCAACCAGAGGAGTCAAGAGGTTTCCGCTGGAGCCAAGCTTCGAGCACTCTTCAACCAAAAACGCTACCGAGAATTTATTGAGCTCGCGCTGTTTCTTAAAAAAAATATCTTAATCTCGGCGGGCACCTCAACCGGCAAAACGACCTTTCTCAATGCTTGCCTTAAAGTGATTCCGCTTCATGAGAGAATCTTGACCATCGAAGACGCCCGCGAAGTTAAAGTGCCGCACAAGAACTGCGTGCACTTAATCGCCTCACGCGGCGGCCAGGGTTTGGCAAAGGTTACGGCTCAAGAACTGCTGGAGGCCTGTTTGCGGCTGAGGCCGGATAGGATTCTCTTAGGCGAATTAAGAGGAGCCGAGGCTTTTGCTTATTTGCGGGCGATTAATTCGGGGCATCCGGGATCACTGACGACAATTCACTCGGATAGTCCCACATTAGCCTTCGAACAATTGGCTTTGATGGTCATGCAAGCGGATTTGGGCATGGAGCGGCCACAGATCCTTGAGTATATCCGTTCCATCATTCCTATCGTGGTGCAGCTAAAGCGTGGTGAGAAAGGCCATCGATTTATCTCGGAGATCTATTACAGTGAAACTCCATAAAATCAGATTCTGGATTTTTCTTACAGCGATTTTTCTAACAAAAACAGAGCTGGTGCGGGCTCAAGGCTGCAAGGATTCTACGCTTAGAGATAAGGTAGCTCAGGTTGCCAAGCAAGAAGGAGTAGATGAAAAAGAACTACTTTCCATTATCGCGCATGAATCAAGCTGCCATTACTATGTGATTGCTTGGAATCTTCCGAAACAGCCGGAAACGGCTCGATCAAAATTCTTTACTTCACTTCAAGAAGCCAAAGCTTTCGCCGAAGAAAAAATTGCCACCAAACAATATCGTGTCGATGCAGGCATTGGCCAGATCAACAATGAAGCAAACATTAAGCCTCGCGGATGGTCTCTTGAGGAAGTTCTTGATCCGAAAACCGCCCTTTATCGAGTGGCTGAAGTCTTGAAGGAGCGTGGGTGGGTTCATTATCATTCCAGCAATCCAGTCTATGCAAAGAAATGGCAAGAACTAGCATTAGCGGCCTTGGGTCAGGCGTTTTCAAACGACAGAGAAAGCTCTCCGAAGCTTTTAAAAGGACAAAGCCCTTTGATAGCGTTCAATAGCTTAGCCGATCTAAATTTTCAGTCGATTGAGAATAGACTTTTTAAGATTGAACCAACTTTGAAAAAGTCACCTTTGTTAGTTTTTAGTAGGCAAGTCTCAATGCCAAGGCCTAGCAAGGCCGCCAATCCATGGGTCATTTATGGAAGTTTATAATATTATTTGAACACGGTCTTGCGCACTTCATCGTTTTGAGGGCTGTATTCAGCACTTCGTACCCGCAGGCCGTTCATGACTGCTATGATTTCCGAAAATTCATGGGTAAAGACGGCAATGCCAACGCTCATCATACCAGCGAGAGCCGAAGGGATAAGCACGATAAGAATTACTAGGGAAAATACAATATTCTGAAGGCTAATGACCCTTGCTCTCCGCCCAAGGCGAATCGCTTCAGTCACTTTTTTGAGATCGTCAGCCATCAAGGCGACATCCGCTGCTTCAATAGCAGCATCTGTTCCTGCTGTTCCCATCGCCATGCCGGTGGTGGCACGAGCCAATGCCGGAGCATCATTGACGCCGTCCCCAACCATGGCCACCGGGCCGTATTGTCGTTCCAATTCCAGAATAACTGCAATTTTGTCTTCAGGTTTTAATTCCGCTCTTACATCGTCCAAGCCAAGTTCAAGCGCAATGACTCGAGCCGCTTGTTCGTTATCTCCAGTCAACATCGCAGTTTTAATTCCCATGGCATACAGATCCCTAATAATTTCTTTGGCATAGGGCTTAATCTCGTCCCGAATTGCAATAAGGCCATGAATACCTGAGTCCTGCCCGATAAGGATGACGGTTTTCCCTTGAGTTCTTAATCTTTCAATATCTTCTATTCCTCGCATATCGTGACCGCGCTCACTGAAAAACTCAGGTTTGCCTATATAAAAGAGTTGATCACCTATCTTGGCAGAGACTCCTGACCCTGTAAGAGACTCGAAATCATTTACCTCTAAGGGCTGAAGATTGAGTGATTGAGCCTTAGTAGCGATGGCCTGAGCCAGAGGATGCCGAGAAAATCTTTCTAGACTATAAGCGAGCGTCAAAAGCTCTTTTTCCTCTCCCTTGAAGGAAAGTGAATCGGTAACCACCGGTTTTCCTTGAGTGAGAGTGCCCGTTTTATCAAAAGCGACGGCTTTCAATTTTCCGAGGTTTTCCAAATGTCCTCCACCCTTAATGAGAATTCCACTCCTGCCAGCTTTTCCAATTCCTGAAACAATGGCGACTGGAGTTGACATCACTAAGGCACAGGGAGCTGCCGCTACTAATAGAACGACGGCTCTTGTGGCCCATTCTGAAAAATTTAGATCCAAAAAATAAGGAATAATGAGGAGAAGAACAGCGCTTAGTAAAACGAGAGGAGAATACTTTAATCCGAATTTCTCGATAAAGAGCTGGGTCTTCCCTTTTTGTTCTTGAGCTTCTTCGACCAGATGAATGATCTTCGAAAGAGTATTATCCTCAAATTTCGCGGTAACTTGGATTTCCAATGCTCCTTCTTCATTGAAAGTCGAAGCGAAGACTTTCATGCCTTCTTTTTTCTCAACTGGTATGGACTCTCCTGTAACCGAAGCTTCGTTGATGCTTGAAGACCCTCTTATAATAATTCCGTCCGTAGCAATCGCTTCCCCGGGCTTTACCAAAAAGAGATCGCCCACCTTCAATTGTTCTGCCGGAACCATTGTTTCTTTTCCATTTTGAATCAGGAGGGCTTGTTTAGGAGCTAGGTCTAAAAGCTTTCGGATAGAATGCCTGGTCTTGGCATAGGTGTATTCTTCAATCCCTTCGGCAGCACCGTAAAGAAAGACCAAAAAAGCCGCTTCATCCCACATTCCTAGAATAGCGGAGCCAAGGGTAGCCGCCATCATTAGGATTTCGATGCCGATTTTCTTTTCTTCAAAAAGCTCCTCGATCCCTTCACGACACCAGTGGTATCCGCCAATAAGAATCGAAATCACATAGAGAAGTATTTCGGCCAAAAATGGAATGACTTCTAGATGAGCCAATGCGAAAGTAAAGCCTGTGATGCAGCCTGAAATGAGTGCATTGCGCATCGGCGGATGAAGATACCATTTTCCTTCGAAAACTTTATCGCTTTTATTTTCTTTCTTCATCAAAGCCTCTTAGGATGTCGTCTTTGGTATCCGTTAATTTCTACCGAGTAAAAGCAATAAAATGCGTTACCAGTGTGAAGCTCAATAGAAGCCAACCTATTCCTACTGGGAGGAAAGGCTTGCTACCGAAGTATCGCTGCAGAATAAGGGCTAAGCCAAAACCTCCGGCAGCATGGCTTGCATTGGCTAAAAGGATATGTTGACTCCAGTATGTCATGGCGTTTTCGAACATTAGATCCTCCTATTAAATTTGAAGGTTAAATGGCTGCCTCACCCGACTCTCCTGTACGGACCTTGATAACGTGAGTCACAGGATAGACAAAGATTTTTCCATCCCCGATATTTCCCGTATGGGCATATTTTTGAATTACTTCAACGACCTCGGCTGCCAACTCATCGGTAACTACTGTTTCCAGCTTTACTTTAGGGACAAAGTTGACTCCCCATTCTTCAACACTGTTGGACGCATTCTAGGCCCGACTCCGGCCAAAACCGTTAACTTCTGAGACAGTCACTCCGGGCATGTTGGGAATTTGTTTAAGCCCGTCAATGACTTTAGAAAGCATGAAAGGCTGAATGATGGCTTTGATTTCTTTCATAAGTTTCTCCTTTAAATTTCAATATCCTCTCGTCGTTTTGCGATCCAACTATAAATGGTCGGCAAGACAATCAGGGTTAAGAACGTGGAAGAGATGATGCCTCCGATAACAACACTGGCAAGCGGCTTTTGCACTTCAGCTCCGACTCCCGTGGAAAGCATCATCGGCAGAAATCCGAAAATATCGACAAGCGCCGTCATTAAGACTGGACGCAGGCGAATGGAAGCTCCTTGGACAATTAATTCTTTTCCACGGACTCCTTGCTCTTCGAGTTGATTGTAAAAATTCATCAAGACAATACCGTTCAAGACCGCAATACCGGAAAGGGCAATGAAACCAACCCCTGCGGAAATACTGAAGGGCAAGCCATTAAAAATGAGTCCTAAAACACCCCCGACTAAGGCCAAGGGAACTCCCGAGAAAACAAGGAGCGTCTGTGAGAAATTGCGAAACGCTGCATAGATCATCATTAGCACAAGCAGCAGGGCTCCAGGCACCAGGATTATCAAGCGTTCCTTGGCTTCTTGCAGGTTTTTAAAATTACCACCCCATTCTGCAAAGTAACCGGAAGGCAATTTGACCTCGGCTTCGACTTTTTGTTGCGCCTCCTCAACAAAGCTTTCCGTGTCGCGGCCACGAGGGTTAATGAGTACTCCAGCGCGACGTTGCGATTGTTCTCGATAAATCGCAGTGTATGCTTCTTCGAATTGTAGATCGGCTATTTTTCCCAGAGGAGTCGTTATATTAGAGAGGAGGCCAACCGGTAATTGTTGAAGTGCTTCAAGGTTAGAACGCTGTGCCTCATCAAGGCGGATTAAGATCAAAAAGCGTCGTACACCCTCATAAAAGGGCCCGACCACTCGACCCGCTAGCGCCGTACCGACGGTTTCTAGAACTTCTTTATCCGAAACGCCAAGTTCACGCAGTAATTCCTCTTGGGGTTTGATTTTGAGAATGGGAGATTTTCCTTTAACTTCAACTTCAACATCACCCGCTCCAGGTACTTCCCGAATCACAGAGGTCATTTTTTGGGCGAGCTCTTGAAGTTTTTCCAAATCGTCGCCAAAAATTTTTAAGGAAATATCGGCTCGAGTGCCTTCCAAAAGTTCATTAAAACGCATCTGGATGGGCTGGGTCATGAGGATTCTCTGCCCGGGAAGCTCTGCTTCCAATTTTTCAACCATAGCCTGAATAAGCTCTTGTTTCGACCTTGGTTTCTTTTCGAATATGGGCCACTCTTTTTTATCTTTGAGCAAGACAAAGGTATCGGCTACGTTGACGCCCATGGGATCAGTGGCGACTTCTCCTGTGCCTAGCCGAGAGAAGACTACCTTGACTTCCTGGAATTCACTTAGAAGCTTTTCCGATAAACCTTGCAGTGCGATGGATTGATCGATGCTAATATCCGGAGGACGGATAAATTGCACAGCGATCGAGCCTTCATCGAGCTGGGGAAGAAATTCGCCTCCCAAACGTGAGAAAAGCCAAAAAGCTAAGACCACGGCAGCAACGGCAAGTGCAATGGTCGCCCAACGCAGCTTTAAAGCCAGCTTAAGGATTAATTGATAGATCTTCTTGATCCACAACATGAAGAAAGGCTCTTTGTCAGAGGCTTTTGTCGAAAGAAACAGGGAAGCCAGAGCCGGTGCGGCTGTAAATGAAAGAGCAAGCCCGCCCACTAAAGCGATCATGAAGGTCGCAGCCATGGGGATGAACATCTTGCCTTCGATGCCTGTCAAACCGAAAAGAGGGATGAAAACAACCACAATAATGAGTTCACCAAATCCTGCCGCAGCACGCACTTCAGAAGCTCCTTGAAAGACTTTATCCTTGAGTTCTTGGCGGGTTAAGCGGCGACCGAGGCGTTTGACTTCGTGGTGGACTAGGCGGATGCAATTGTCTAAAACGATGACAACACCATCGACAATAATACCGAAATCGAGAGCTCCGAGGCTCATCAGATTTCCGGAAAGACCAAGCGGCTTCATCACTAAAAATGTAAAGAGCAAAGCCAGCGGAATCGTTAATGCGGTTAAGAGCGCCGCTCGGAGGTTGCCGATTAGAAGCAGTAAGATAATTACGACTAACACGGCACCCATCAGAAGGTTGTGCTCAACCGTTGCCAGTGTGGCATTGACTAACTCGGAGCGGTCGTAGAGAGCTTCGACCTTGATTCCTGGAGGCAGGCCTTTTTTAATTTCTTCTAATTTTTCAGAAACACGTTTGGAAACGGTGCGGCTATTTTCGCCCATCAGCATCATAGCAGTTCCAATGACGGACTCTTCGCCGCGAACAAGGCCTGCACCGGTTCTCAGCTCTGTGCCTAATTCTACATCAGCAACATCTTCGATTGTAATCGTCTTAAAAGTTTGCAGCGATTTGACAGGAACTTTTCGAATTTGCTCCAATGAAGTCAATAAGCCTATAGCCTGAACTAAAAACTGTTCCCCGGTTTGTTGGATGTAACTGCCACCGACATTGCGATTGGTTTTTTCAATGGCTTCTACTAAGTCGTCAAAATGAATGCCGTAATAGGCCATTTGATCCAATTTCGGACGGATGTGGAATTGTCTTTCGAATCCTCCGATTGTGTTGACCTCGGCGATGCCTTTGACACTGAGTAAGCGAGGTTTGATGTACCAATCTTGGATGACTCGGAGTTCCATCAACTGCTTGATCCGCTCAGATCCGGTTTTGACTTCTTCAGCCTCCACCGCATATTGAAAGATTTCTCCCAAGCCCGTGGAGATGGGCCCTAGCTGGGGTTTAATTTCCTCGGGCAGTTCACCTAGAACTCGCTGAAGCCTTTCGCTTACCCATTGACGCGCCAAACTAATCGATGTGCCTTCCTCAAAGACCACCGTGACTTGAGAAAGGCCGTAGCGAGTGATAGAGCGAACTTGGATGACATCCTGAATGCCGTTCATGGCATTTTCGACAGGAAAGGTAATAGATCGCTCGATTTCTTCAGGAGTTAAGCCTTCGACAGGAGTATTAATTTGCACTTGGATATTCGTAATGTCAGGAACAGCATCGATAGGAAGATTCTTAAAGCTGAACCATCCTGCCAAGGCCATCAGTAAAACAAGGGTTAAAACAGCCCAAGGATGATAAACTGAAAAATGAATAATTTTCTTAATCATAAAAAATCCTTTTTAGTGACCGTGTCCCACTTCTTCACTGAAGGCATCCAGATCCGCGACTCGCAGCAAGCCGACACCTTGAACGACAATTTGATCACCCGCTTGAAGTTGAGGGGATTGAATAGAAACCGTAGAAGCATCGGCCTGTTTTTTTTGAACTTCGACGAATTTAAACCATCCATTCCTAAGACGATAAACGCCGACTCGATCTCTTGAAAAAACCAAAGCTTGGCTAGGAATAGATGAAATTCCCGAATTTGTGAGAGAGTAATAAGTTAATCCAAGTCGTTGCTTTGCCTTGTCAGAAAGCTGAATGCCATGCTCTTCCGAAATCGCTAGCAGCGCTTTATTAGGACCTGCTCGCGAAGCGCTTCCCTCTTCTTCGTGCCCATGTTCGTGTTCATCCCCTCCCTCCGAATGTTTTTCTTTGTCTTCGTGATGATCCTCTTTTGACTGTTTAGCTGCTTCATCCGCTCGGAGGAATATCGAAATACCTGAACTAAGGAACAGGCAAAGCAGGCTTAAAAAAACTATTTTCAGAAAAGATAGCTTCATAATTTAACCTCAAAAATTCTCCCTTGCAGCGCATAAAGTCTCCACAAGGCTTCTAGAGCTTTTAGTTCAAGCTCATGATATTTTTGCTTGGATTCGATTAATTGGCGGTGGGTTTCTACGATTAGGGTACTGGAGATAAATCCACGTTCAAAAAGCGCTTCGATATCTTGATGTTGAGTTCCAGCGCTAAGGCTTTGAGAAGCTTTCAGCGATTTCACCAAACTCGAATAAATTTTTAGTAACTGCTCTGCTTCCAAAGCTTTCTGCCTTTGGGTCAGCTCTAAATTAAGCTGCGCTTTCTTTTGCTGAAGCATCGCCTGTTGCTTTTGGCCTTGATTTTGATGGTAGATAGGCAAGGGAATCGATAAGTTGACACCTAAGCCTAGCCCTGTTTCTGTTTTGGCCTCTTGATGCTCAACTTTGGTGTCAATAGAAGGTCCTATTTTCAAATCTGGCTTTGCTTCACTCTTTGCTAATTTTAAGCTTGTTTTCGCATAATCCAATTCGGACTCTGCTTTTTGGATGGCAATATTAGAAGAAGATAAACCTTGTTGAAGTTGACTGACTTGAGGCCAGGATTTTGGACTCTTGGGTAATAAGTCGGGTTTCCAAGCAATCGTTTGTCCCGCAGCTTTTTCGACCAAAGCTTTGAGCTGCAGCTCTTCCTCTACAAGCTCCATCTGATCCAACTGAATATCTTTTTTCACCAATTGGAAAACAGATTGAGAAGCTTGTTGTTCGGCATCGAGTAAAGGTCTTTTTTGATAAAGGCTTTGAATATGGCTTAGACTACTTAAGCTTTCAGTCAGAATCGCTTTTTCAGAAGGTATTTGTCTCAGACGATAGAGAGCAAGTGTCGATTCTAGGATGACTCTTTCTTGGAAAGACTTGATGTCCCAACTCGATACTCGAACACGAGCATTTGCTTGGTCGATTCGACTTTGACGCTTGCCTCCGAGCTCAACCGTGTGACGGAAATTGATCTCGGATAAAAATTCTTCGGTATGGTATCCACCAAGAATTCTGGAATCTAATTCCGGGTTGGGCCGCTGGCGTGCAATGGTTTTCGAACTCTCAGCAATGTCGAGTTCGGCTTGAGATAATTGAACTTCAGGGTGTCGAGTTTTAATGCACTCGATGATGTCTTGGGCTTGATTTAAGCTTTGGCAGAGCTCTTGAGCTTGAACACCCAGGGGAACAAATAACAGGCTAAGCAAAGCCAATGCCACAACATAAGCTAGGCGAAGGCCCAGCAAGATCCATTTCATAAATGACCTCGGATAAAAAAAAGGCATTAAGAAAACGAAAATTTTCTTAAGAATTAGTATGAAAACTAGGAAAGAGAGGTCTTAGGAGGATGGAAAACCGGCATGATTAGAAGGAAATAGTGCATGCGAAAATCAGGGGCAATGAACAATTTTGGGGTGCCTGGTTCTACAATAGAGCTAAGCATTTTGGTCGGAGGAACTAAGTGATGAGCAGGACAACATTGGATGCAACAATGACTGCTAGCTTGTTTTGGAGAAGAATCTTCGCACACATATGCATCTGAAATAATCATGAAAGAAAATAACAGAGCAAAACCGAGCGCAATTTTTTTTAGATAAGATTTCATAAAAGCTAGGTAAGGTTACGTTATTACAGAGGAGCTTTCCAAGGCAATCGAATTTTTAGAATGCTTCTTCATTTCAAAATTCCACTTCCATAAATAATAAATGGCTGGATACACCAGAAGCTCCAAGCCAAAGGAAGTAACGAGCCCCCCAACCATCGGTGCGGCGATGCGTTTCATCAAATCGGAACCGGTTCCTGTCGAATAAAGAATCGGTAGCAATCCAATCATCGCTGCCATCACGGTCATCATTTTCGGTCGAATGCGTTTGACAGCTCCGTGGATAATGGCCTCATGTAGATCTTGCTTGGTCTTCATTTCTCCCTTCTCCACCTTATCTTTGTAGGCTAAATCCAAAAAAAGCAGCATGAAGACTCCGGTTTCCGCATCGAGACCCATCAACGCAATGATTCCCACCCACACGGCAATCGAGAAGTGATAGCCAAGTAGATACAAAATCCAAATGGCTCCAATGGCGGAGAAAGGCACGGCGAGCAATACGATTCCAGCTTTGACCCAAGATTTGGTATTTAAATAAAGAAGGAAAAAGATGAGAAATAGGGTCAAAGGCAGGATGATTTTCAGACGCTCTTTGACTCGAATCATGTTTTCGTATTGGCCGCTCCACTCCAAGGAATAGCCTGGTGTGCTGGATAAAGCTGCAGCGACCTTTTTCTTGGCTTCTTGGACATAAGTGCCAACATCCCGATCGGCGATGTCGATAAAGACGTAGCCGGTTTTAAGTCCATTTTCATTGCGAATCATCGCCGGGCCCGTTCTGATTTTAAACTCGGCTAATTGAATCAAGGGAATTTGTGCACCGTTAGGAGTGGTAACTAAGACTCGCTCTAATACCGGGATGTCTTCGCGAAAATCTCGGGCATAGCGAAGGTTGACCGAGTAACGCTGGGCTCCTTCAATCGTCGTGGTGATGGTTTCACCACCGATCGCTTGCAGGATGACCTCATTAACATCCTCGATCGTCAAACCGTAACGGGCAATAGCTTTACGATCGATATCAAAATCCAAAAAATAGCCTCCCGCGACGCGTTCAGCAAAGACACTGCGTGTTCCGGGTACTTCTTTTAATAAGCCTTCCAATTGAATGCCGATCGCTTCAATTTTATTTAGATCCGGGCCGGAGACTTTGATTCCTACCGGCGTACGAATTCCGGTACTTAGCATGTCGATGCGGTTACGAATCGGCATGGTCCAAGCATTGGTAGTGCCGGGGATTTGCAGCTTTTCATTCATCTCAGCAATTAAATCTTCCCAAGAAATATGATCCGACCATAGATGCCTGAGCGGTTTTTGCAAAAACTCGGGAAAATCGGAATACCAGCGTTTCACCTTCCTCCATTCCGATTTAGGTTTTAAAAGCACCGTAGTTTCCATCATCGAAAGTGGGGCTGGATCAGTCGAAGTCTCGGCTCGGCCTGCCTTGCCGAAGACTAAATCGACTTCTGGGAAAGTTTTGAGAATCTTATCTTGAATTTGCAAAAGCTGAGTTGCTTCGGTGATGGAAATGCCTGGCAAAGTCGTTGGCATATAGAGAATAGAACCTTCGTTGAGCGGCGGCATAAATTCGGAGCCCAGCTTCAAGAAAGGATAAGCAACACTCGCAAGCAAAAGCAGAGCCGCAACAATGGTCTTTTTGGGGTGACGCAGCACCCAATGACAAGCCGGTTCATAAATTCGAAAGAGGATCTTGCTGATAGGATGCTTTTCTTCGGGATAATATTTCCCCACCGTAATTTGATTAAAGAGCCAAGAAAGCCAACGTGGTCGAAAATGAACGAAATCCATCCGCGTAAACAGCATGCGCAGCGCCGGATCGAGCGTGATGGCCAAAATCGCCGCAATGGCCATGACTAAGTTTTTGGAATAAGCCAGCGGCTTAAATAGACGGCCTTCTTGGTCGATGAGGGTGAAGATCGGAAGAAACGCTACAGCGATAACAAGAAGCGAAAAAAAGACCGATGGGCCGACTTCTTTAAGGGCTTCAAGCCTTACTTCGTGGAAGTCTCCCACTCGACCCCTCTCTTGCCAAAGCTCCAATTTTTTATAGGCGTTTTCGACCTCGACGATGGCTCCATCGACTAAGACGCCGATGGAAATCGCAATACCCGCAAGTGACATTAAATTCGCCGTGAGCCCCAGCCATTGGAAAGGAATGAAAGAAAGTAAAATCGAAATGGGAATCGTAATAATAGGAATAAAGGCCGAAGGAAAATGCCAAAGGAAAATCAAAATTACGATGCTGACGATAATGAGCTCTTCGATCAAAGTCTTTTTAAGCGTATCCATCGAGGCCAAGATCAAATCGGAACGATCATAGGTCGTTACGATCTCGACACCTGGAGGCAAGGAAGGCTTGATGTCTTCGAGTTTTTGCTTAACCCGGCCAATGACATTCAAGGCATTTTCACCAGAGCGCATGACGACAATTCCGCCAACGACTTCGCCTTGGCCATCGAGTTCGGCAACGCCGCGCCGTAGATCAGGGCCTAAGGTAATTTCCCCTAACTGTTTTAAAAGTATGGGCGTACCGGTCTTTTCATCGGCCCTGATGACAACATCTTCTAAATCTTCCGTCGATTTTATATAGCCACGGCCTCTCAGCATATATTCCGCGCCCGTCATTTCAATGAGGCGCCCCCCCACGTCGTTGTTACTTCTGCGGATGGCTTCGGTGACTTGCGGGAGGGAAACATTATAAGCCTGAAGGGCTGTCGGCTGAAGTTGGACCTGATATTGACGCACAAAGCCGCCAATGGGAGCAACTTCGGAGACCCCTGGCACCGATTGAAGCAAATATTTTAAAGTCCAGTCTTGATAACTACGCAGCTCGGAGAGATCATTCTTCCCGCTCTTATCGATCAAGGCATATTGAAAGACCCAGCCGATGGAGGTGGCATCGGGTCCTAACTCGGTTTGAACTTCGGGAGGCAGCTTTGAGCTGATCTTGCTCAAATACTCAAGGACTCGGCTGCGAGCCCAGTAGAGATCAGTTCCATCTTCAAAGATGACATAAACATAGGAATAGCCGAAATCCGAGAATCCACGAATGGCCTTGACTTGAGGCGCTCCCAGCATGGCGGTGATGATGGGATAAGTGACTTGATCTTCAATAATATCAGGACTGCGGTCCCATTTGGAATAAATGATGACTTGTGTATCCGAGAGATCCGGCAAGGCATCGAGCGGAATGTTTTTCAGCGAGAAAATCCCAAACAAAACCGCCGCCGCTGTTAGGATCAAGGTTAAGGCTCGATGGTGGGCACAGAAATCAATGATCTTTTCAATCATGCCGATGATTCTCCATGCTGGAGAGCGCCGCTTTCAACCTGGATTCGGAATCAATGAGAAAATTCGCCGAAACCACGGCTTCTTCATCCGCAGAAACTCCTGACATTACTTCGATATCATGACTGCCTCGACGGCCAATTTTGAGCTTCCGAGGCTCAAAACGTCCATCTCCTAAAGCAACGAAGGCAATCTGCTGTGAACCGGTATCGATAACCGCAGTTTCAGGAAGTGATAATACCGCTGGCGTCTCGGCATGAATAAGAAGTTTCACGTAAAGATCCGGCTTAAAAAAACCTGAACTCTGCGGGAGGGGAATGCGAATCTGTGCCGTGCGCGTGCTGGAATCGATGGTCGGGTTAATTGATTCTACTTGAGCATGGTAAGTCTCCGCTGCGCCGGGGATAAATACTTCCACTGGAGTACCCGTCCGAACCCATGCAAGATCCGATTCGGGGATAGCTCCATAAATCCAACTCGTTCCTTGAGTTTTTGGCAGGAGGAGGCTCTGCTCCGCTCGCCGTAGCTTTCGAATCTGTTCCTCGCTCATCCCCAGCAGTTGCAGTCTGAGCTTGGCCGAGCGGACTAAGCCGGCTTGCAATTGTGCAACTTCTCCGGCTCCTGCGGTTTGAAGTGCGATCAAGTATTCTTGCTGAGCTGTAAAAAGCTCGGGATGGTAAGCAACACTGCCTGTGGCATGGATTTCTCGTAGGATGGGTTTGCTCTCGACTTTGGCTGTTTTTACTCCAATGAGTTGTTGTTTTTCGTATGGAATCTGAATCGTGGTTCGGTCAGTGGATGAGGATTCATCAATTGAAGTTGATCCTTTTTCCTCTTCGTAAACCGGAACTAAGTTCATTCCACAAATGGGGCAAGTCCCCGGTTCGTCCTTATGAATTTGAGGATGCATGGGACAAGTGTAGTAGCGGATTTTTTTCTCGGAACTCGTAGGAGTATCTTTTTGAGGAGAAGTCGATTTTTTGGAGCAGGCTCCGCCTGCGATTAAAAGAAAGGCGACAAGAAAAAGTAGAATTATTTTTTTCATGATTCACTTCCTTTCGCCTCCGCATGAGCATCGGAGGGATTCAGTTCGGCGAGTTTTTCCCAAGCTAAGCCAATGTTTTCTTCTAATTCAGCGACTGAGAGGGCTAAAGCTTCGTAGGCCTGCCAATAATCTTTTTGTGCTTTGGCTAAATTTTGCTCGGCGAGGAGGAGACTGATAAAGGAACTCTGGCCGGTAGAATAGCTCACGGAGTTTATCTCAAAAGCCTGACGCGCTTGAGGGATGAGGTTTTTTTCGTAAAGTTTTAAGATGCGCTCGCTAGCCTTAGCTTGGGCATAAGCTTGTTCTACACCAGCGATCAGATTATTTTTTGCTGAGTCTTTCTGATACTGCGTACTGGCCAACTCCGCTTTAGCCTGAGTTACGGCAGCTTTCTTTTTATTCACCTGGAGCGGGACATTCAGCATCAATTCTCCGGTCCAAGCATCTTGAGCCGAGCCGGGTCTTTGCACATATTCCAACTGAGTGGAAAAATCGGGCCAATATTCACGCTTCGCTGCTTTAATCCCCCATTCTTTTTGACCAATTTGATGCTGAGCTGATTTGAGAGTGGGATGATTTTCTTGAGCAAGTTTTGCAAGTTTTTCTAAAGGATAATCCCAGACTGGTAGCTGAAGTTGTTTTGGCAATTGAATGGTTTCGGTAGGAGAGGAAGCCAAGAGCTTTTTCAGTTGAGTCTCGAGTATTTTCCTCTGTTCGAGAAGTTTTTCTCTTTCAATATTCTGCTGCGCAAATTCGGTTTGACCTTGGATGACTTCGGAGGCCATGGTTTTGTTGGTAACCAGATTGGCTTGAGCTGCTTGAATAGATGTCTTCAAAGCTTTTTGAATTTGCACGTTTCGTTCCAATTGTCGGTCAATGACGAAGAGCTTGTAGTATGTGCTTTTGAGTTCTCGCACAAGTTGGCGTCCTCGTTCATTGAGACCTTCTAAATCTTTTAAATATTCATGGTAGGCGACTTTTCCTGCTGCTTTTTTCTTACCGGGAAAAGGAACTTTTTGCGCGACGATATAATCGATATCCATCGCCTTGCCTGGATTATCTCCCCAAGGAACCTGATAAAATCTCACACCAACCATGGGATCATCCCAGCCCTTAGCTTGAGGAATCTTGGCTCGAGTGGCTTCAGTCTCCTTTTGCATGGCTTTAAGCTCTGGATTTTGTGCGAGCAGGATTTGGGTCGCTTCTTCCAAACTTAGTTCCTCGGCAGAAGCAACCCTACAGCCTAGACCTAAGATCAAAAAGCTCGCGATGAAAAATAAGCCAAGCGTCTGTTTCTGCACGGAGAATCCTGTCTTTTTCAAAGTTTCAAAACCTAATGGGAACAGGGACAACAATCGTAGGAAGCTTTAGTTTCTGAAACCTGAGAGTGATTTTGATTTAAGTACTTCTCGCGGTACTCGATATAATTGATACCCGCCCATAGGTTGGAGCCATATAAAGTACTCATTAAAAGTACTGCAGTGAAAATGGATTGCGCTTTTCGCATAGAGTTTTCTCCTTTAATAAAAGCATATAACATACTGAAATTAAATTATTTTTCATCCATCATTTTTTCATACTTTTCTACCAAAGCTTCATACTCCTCAGCCTTTTCAAGGGCTTCGTAGTGCAGGTCTCGGTAGTAAGTTTCCCAGTAATATTGACCTCCTCTACCATAGCCGTAGCTTCTCTCTTGAAGCTTGCGATGATACTCTTCGGCAATATCGCGCTGCTCATCCGCTAAGCCTCGGTAGTATTTTGCCAAGGCGGAGTAATCATGAGCTTCAATCGCTGCATCGACATCAAAACTTCGATCAGAGCTTTCTTGGGCTTGCAAATTTGGGGGCAATGCCAGACTACCACCACTCATCAAGCTGGCTAAGATCATAATAGGAATAAGTTTGTTCTTCATAAAGCCTCCTTTGAAGCCTTAGGAAAAAAGGCTCCCAGTTTGGACCAAGGAGCCAATTGAGGTTATTTTTGCTGCTCCATTTTCATGTCGCAGTTGCAATCCTTGCAGTCACAGTGCTTGCAACCGCAGGCATCCGCTTTGCCCTCGGCACAGGCCTTGCGGCAGCTGGCATCGCATTGACATTGGTCTGCGGCAAAGACTGGGGTTGCAAACAGCAACAGGGCCATTAGCCCTAAGAGTTTTTTCATAAAGGCTCCTTTGGGTTTGTTTATGTTTCTGCTAGGAATACGGAAGGTGGGGGGATTTTGTGACAATCAGGCTAAAAAAATTATTTTTCTTAAAAGTGCTTCGTGGCTGTCACAAATTAGACCGCTTTGCCGTATACGTTTATGGAATGGAAAGAAACCGATGAAAATTTAATGCTTCGCTATCAAGGAGGCGAAGAAGAAGCGTTTTCAGAGCTTTATCGGCGTTATCAACGGCGTTTGTATGGATACTTATGCCAGAAAGGAATGTCGAATGTGGTGGTCGAAGAGGTCTTCCAAAATATTTGGACTAAGCTGCACCAGAGCCGATTCCGTTATGATTCAAAATTCAAATTCTCGGCCTGGCTTTTTACGATTGCACGCAGTGTGATCGTCGATACCTTTCGAAAGGAGCGTAAATTCCAATCGCTTGACTCTATAGAAGAGATGCAGATTTCAAGCCATAACCAAGGACAAGAGACCCTCGTGCAAAACTCCGAGCTGCCCTGGGAAGAAATCAGCATTGAAGACAAACAGGCCCTTGAATGGCGTTATTTAGAGGATATAAGCTTTG
>DALYDW010000003.1:2551-11503 GCA_031972915.1 bacterium | reverse complement strand
ATGAACTCCCCTGAGATCAGTCCCCCTCAGCATTTAAGCGAAAGGGTATTGCAGCAAGTTCATCGTGATCTAAAAGTAAACACTCCATGGCTAATGCTCAAGCTGCTCTTTCTTCACAGTCTAGTCGGAGCGGTTACTTTAATTTTTTGTCCACAGTTTACGATAGGCCCCGTAGGGGAAGGCATTACTACTACACTTTATGCCCTAGGGAGAATCCATCCGATGCTCTGCGCGGCTTTTTGTGGAACGGTATTTCTTGGATCAACTGCCTTAATCTTGGCCCTCGCACTAAGAAGCTCCGAGCTTGTGGTAGTGAAACGAAGGTCTTGGTGGATTTATTCGCTGCTCGCAGCGGTATCCTTAGTTTTCTTCATGCTAGCAGGCTCTGTTGGCGGTTCTCATGGTTTCACCTTTGTAGTGACCTGGTTTTTTGCTGCTATTGTCTCTGCTTGGATTATTTTTCAGCTAGGAGCTTGGGTTCGAACCAAGTTTCTGCCGCGAGTTGCTTTTTCGTGGTAACCTCTTGAGACAATTGAACTTTGTCCAAATTAAACTTTACGAAAACCGGTTTTTAGCGTATGAGCTAAGTAAGCCATGAAAAGTTTTTTCAACAAATTGAGAAAACCCTCGGCGGCATGTTGTGTTTTTCTTTATTTATTCTACTTTGTCACAGCCGTTTACTGTCATTGTGTTGGCCAAAGCGGCCATAATCATCACCAAGTCGCTAAAAATGAAGCTCCTCATGGGCATTCGCACGAGCATTGCCATTCCTCTCCAGAAAAAAGCACATCTCGGAAACACCCTTTGTGTGATTGTCACAAATTCGAAGTGGCGACTTTAGCTTCATCCAGCCAACCCGAAATTACCAAGATTTATTCTTCGCTCGTTATCCTTCAGGATCTTATTCCCTTATTGTCCTCAATTTCTTCACCCCAACAGGAGTGGCAAACAATAGGTTTTCACGGCCCTCCTGGTCACATTCCTCTCTACGTCCAAAATCAAAGTTTTCTGATCTAAAAGCCCATTCTTCAATTTGTGCTGTTTTAACCTTTTGAAGAAGGAGCTTTTATGGATTGGTCCCTTTTAGGATTTCAGGGGCTTCGCCAGATGGCGAATAGTCACCCTGTGTTTGTTCACTTTCCCATCGCTTTATTTCCGACGGCCTTGCTTTTTTATCTGCTGGGTATCTTTCGCAAGCGAATTGAATTTTCGCGAGCCGGGCAGATCTGTTTGATCTTAGGTCTCGCTGGAACCACTGCCACCGTGCTGAGCGGTTATTTCGCTCAGGAGACTTTCCCCCACGGGGAAACCATCCATCACATGATGGAAACGCACCGGTCGGTTGGATTCATTATTCTAGCCTTAACGGGAATTTTAACGGTCTGGAGTTTTCTTCGTCACGAAGGTCAGCCTAGATTGTCAAAACTCTTTCTTGTGATGCTGATACTCAATGTCCTGGCGATTTTTCAAAATAGCGATCTCGGCGGACGCATGGTCTATGTGGAAGGGGCAGCGGTTAAAGCGGTTCCTCATCCCGAAGCTGAATCGCCCCATGAACATGGGGAATCCGAGAGTGAAGCCCCGAAAACTGTTCCCAATCATGATCACCATCATGGCCATGACCATCCTCATTAAGGAGATATTATGCGGATGCGAATCTTTTTATTTTGTCTCATGACTTTGGTGGCCATCCCTTCAAGCCATGCTCAGTCGAAATCGGATGAAGGGTTGAGTGAGATTGAGAAAATTGTTTCCGAGCGAACGCTTGCACCTTCTTTGGGTTCTTCTGCCATCGATATTGAGCCCATGCTTCTCCAAAAACTTTCGGCTTCCGATGCGGTACAAATCGCTCTCTTGAAGAATGCGGATCTGCAAGCAACGCTGAAAGAACTGGGGATTGCCAATGCCGATTTAGCAGCGGCAGGGCTGATTGAAAATCCCGTCTTGCAAGCAGGGCTCGGGTTCCCGATCCACTCTCGCGATGCCCGAACGGCAGCGGATTTTTCTTTAACTCAAAACTTCGTGAGCTTGTGGCAACGTCCGCTGCGCAGAAGGCTGGCTCAAGCCGAGTTTGAAGGTGTGAAACTTCGCTTGGCCCATGAGGTTCTCACTAAAGTTGCTGAAGTCAAGGTGGCCTATTACGATTATCAAGCTGCTTTACAAGAAATTGCCTTCCGAAAATCAATTTTGAGCGGCTATCAAGCCTCCAGCGGTCTTTCCCAAGCGCAACGAAAAGCCGGCAATATCAGCGAGCTGGATTTCGCGCTGCAAAAATCCCTTGCTCAGAGTGCTAAACTGGAATTGGAAAGAAGCCAGGCCGAGGCTAAAATCGCCCGAGAAAAATTAGCGAATCTATTGGGCCTTAGCTCTACCACAACTTCATGGACTATTGTGGAAAAGCTTCCCCCTCTCCCCAAAAAAGATGCCGAGCTTGCAAGCCTAGAATCACTTGCGGAAACTCAGCGTCTGGATCTAGCCGCATCCAAAAAGAAAATCGAAGCAGCCAGTCGTTCCATCGACCTAAGTCGATCTGCTTACCTACCTTCTTTTAATGCCGGGATTCGCGCCGAACTGGACGCAGAAGGCAATAATAGCCTCGGCCCTACGATCGCAATTGGGCTTCCTATTTCTAAACAAAGAAAAGTTGCGATCGCGCGCTCTCAAGCCCAGCTTGGACAAAGTGAAAAGGAATTCGAAGCTTTGGCCTTGAAGATCAAGTCCCAAATCAAACGGACTTACGAACAGCTCCTACTCGCACGCCAAACGGCCTTGTACTACCAAAATAATATCATCCCCTTGCTTAACCAGATCAATCAGGAATCACTGAAACACTACAACTACATGCTGCTGAGCAATTATCAGCTCATCCAAGCCAAACAGAATCAAATCAGTGCTCAGGCAAGTTACATTCAAGCACTTCGAGATTATTGGACAGCTCATGCGGAACTTGAGGGCGCAGTAGGCGGTTTGCTGCTCCCCAATTCAGGAGGAAAATAATATGTTAAAAATGAAATCCTTACTTTCGATTTTGGTGCTCTCAACTTTGTTAATTTTTAATAGCTCTTGTGAGCGATCTAAAAAGCAAGAAGGGCCTCAACCTCAAGAGCATCACCATCCAGAACAACATCAAGAATCTTCAAAGAAAGAAGAAGCTCCTGAGGCTTACACTCCGGTGGCCACTCCCAATGGCTCGACTCTGCCCTGGAAAATGGTCGATGGCGTCAAAGAGTTTCATGTCACGGTGGAAGAGATCAATTGGGAAATCGCACCCGGCATGAAGATCAAAGCCTGGGGCTATAATGGCCAAACGCCAGGACCGACGATTGAAGCCGTTGAAGGCGATCGTGTTCGAATTTACGTCACCAACAAGTTACCAGAAGAGACGGCGGTACACTGGCATGGGCTACTCCTTCCGAGTGGAATGGACGGCGTCAAAGGTCTGACGCAAAAAGGAATCCCTCCCGGCGAAACCTTTGCCTATGAATTTACTCTGAAGCAGCATGGAACTCAAATGTATCACTCGCACGGTGATGAGATGACCCAAATTGGAATGGGCACGATGGGTTTCTTCATTATCCATCCCAAAAAACCGGAACATAAAATCGACCGCGATTATGCGATTTTTCTTAACGAATGGTTCGTGCCTCCAGGCTCTTCCAAGCCTAATCCCAATATCATGACCGACTTTAATATTTTCACCTTCAATAGTCGGGCTTTTCCAGGAACAGCGCCTCTGGTGGCCCAGGCAGGGGAGCGTGTGCGCATTCGCTTCGGCAACGTCGGCCAAGAATCCCATCCTATTCATTTGCATGGCCACAATTTCAAGGTCGTCGCGACGGATGGCGGGGATGTCCCTGAATCGGCACAGATGCCGGATACCACGGTCACCGTCTTTCCCGGCCAGACTCGAGATATTGAATTTGTCGCGACGGCGGGAGACTGGGCCTTACATTGCCATCGTCGTCATCATCCGATGAATGCAATGGGACATGAGTTCCCGAATCTCTTGGGAGTCGACCAAAGTAAAGTTGAACCCAAGATTAAGTCCTTAATTCCTGGCTACATGGCCATGGGCGAAAAAGGCATGGACGAGCATCAGATGCATGTTCAGCACATGAAAGGGCCGGAGAATACCTTGCCGATGATGGCAGGGGTTGGACAGTTTGGAAATATAGGCATGGGAGGAATGTTTACGGTGCTCAAAGTCAGAGATCAGCTCAAGCCTGGCGATGAGAACGGTTGGTATGAAAATCCTGCTGGAACCGTAGCCTCTTCAGTCAACGAGAACCTACCTTCGGAAGAGTCTGCTCCTGAGAAGATCCAATATACTTGTCCGATGCATCCGGAAGTCATTCAGAATAAGCCCGGCAAATGCCCAAAATGTGGTATGAATTTAATTAAGAAAAAGGTGGTGAAACCATCTGATACTCAGAAGAAACCAACTCCGGTGGAACCGGCTGAGCATCAGCACCACCATTAAAAATTTTATCACCAACCTTAACCAAGGAGGAACCTATGTCTCATGAAAAATACCAAAGCTGTATCGAAGCCTGCAACGCCTGCGCTGCAGAGTGTGAACACTGCGCGACGGCTTGTCTCAGTGAGCAAGATATCAAAGCGCTCGCACGTTGCATTCAATTGGATCGCGATTGCGCCGAAATCTGTCGGCTGGCCACCGGATTCATGGCCCGTGGCTCAGAATTCGCGGCTCAAATATGCAAGCTTTGCGCCGATATCTGCCAAGCTTGTGGCGATGAATGCGCCAAGCATCCCATGGACCACTGCCAGCGCTGCGCGAAGGCTTGTTATCGCTGTGCGGAGGAATGCCGAAAAATGGCAAAAATGTAACCATCTGCTCACCGGCAGGTTAAGCCTCCCGGTGAGCTTTTTCAATTTTAGGTGAACACATTATGAAAACTATAATTAGCGTATTATTGCTATCATTAATACTAGCTTTATCGGCTTGTCGTCCTCATCATTCCCATCAAGGCTCTAACTCTATCTCTGAACAGGAAACCTTATCCAGCAAACCATCTGCCTCCTATCCTTCACAATCATCTTTGGATCAGCCTGGAGAAAAGGTGACTCCTACTTTTGAGGGGAATCTTATCAGGGTTAATAACAAACTTTGTGCAGTCTCTCGAACTTTAATGGACGAAAAAACCTTGGGGACCTTTAAAGGACAAGTCGCTTATGAAGGAAGCAATCTAAAATATAAAGGCAAAATCTTCGAGTTCAATTATTGCTGCGCTATGTGTCAAAATATGTTTCCGAGCAAATTTAAAAAAGACCCTGATAGCATATTAAAATTTCATGGGCTTTTGTAGAGAATAAATTATGAAAAAAACGTTATGTTTTTTCTTTTTAACTCTTATTTTCATTTCAGGAGCCGATATAATTTCTACGGTAGGTGCCGAGCCTCAGTTTGATGTGATAAAAAAAATTACGGAGGGCGATCATAGGACCCTGGCGCAATATTATCGTTCTCAAGCCGAAATCCAAAGACGGCTAATCAACACTCATGACAAGATGCGCATTGCTTACGAGAATAACCGTGTCTACTATAATCAAGAGGACGCGCATATTATGGTTGGACATTGCGAGGATTTAAAAGTCCAAGCGCTTAAGATGGCTAATTTATATGACAACTTAGCGATCCAAGAGCAGAGACGGCAAGGTCAATAAATGATTTTATTTTGACAAGCATTTTTTAAACCCAAACTTAAGGAGAAAATAAATATGAGAAAAAATTTATCAATATCACTGCTAGCTTTAACATTCGCGCTCACGAGTACTAGTACTGTTCCAACGGCTTTTGCTCAGCAAAAATTCGATGTGGAGAAAGCCATCTCCTCCGGTGACCATAAAGGTCTGGCAGAATATTATAAAGCTCAGGCCGAGGAGCAAAGAAAGATTGCAGCAATGCATGATAAAATGAAGGTGGCCTATCGGCAGACGCATGTTCATTATAAAGGGATTGAAAATGACTTGGCTGGACATTGCGGGGATTTGAAATTTGAAGCTTTAAAAATGGCAGAGCAATACGACAAGTTAGCCGCGCAGGAAGAAAAGTTAGCGGCACCGAAGTAATTTTCTATCTTTAAGCCAGTCTTTAGAGATGACTATGATACGATAAAGGCCGATCAATAACCCTTGGGCGAGGCTCTCTCCCAAGGGTGTTGATTTTTTCATTCCGATGAACTTGTATTGAATCGGTTGAAAGAATTCAATAAGCTTGCCATCTTGGCTTTGATCTCATCTCGGATTTGTCTAAATTCTTCATCCGATTTTTCTTTAGGATCTTCCAATTGCCAATTGATACGATGCTTGGCCTTGACCCAAGGGCAGGCATCGCCACAGCCCATGGTGATAACGTAATCGAATTCAATCGTTTCAATTTCGGAAAGCGATTTTGAGCTCTGTGTGCTCAAATCATATCTGATTTCTTTCATAAACTTGATTGCCCGAGGATTAATTTTCCCTGAAGGTTTTGAGCCTGCGCTGAAGACTTCAGACTTTCCTTCTGCTTGTCTTTTGGCAAAGGCGTCGGCCATTTGGCTGCGATTGAAATTTTCTACGCAGATGAAAAGAATTTTCTTAAGGGGATTAACCGTCATAATTCGAAGCCCTCACACAACTTAGAGCAGCAAATTGGACCACAAATACTGTGACAGGAAATTAGGGCGGCAATTGATCCCAACATTGGAGCCGACAGGTAGAACCAAATCGAACTTAAATGCTCCGATAAAAGCGCGGGAGCGAGAAATTGGGCTGGGTTCATCGATGCTCCCGAAATAGGCCCAGCGAAGAAAGCTTCCAAGCTAAACGAGACCCACTGCTAAACCGAGCCATAGCTTAAGGTTTTGAAATGCGGCAAAAGACAAATGGTAAAGACTGAGACAGCTGTTAATAAGACTTTAGTACCGAATACTAAAGGTAACCTTGCCTGTTCCAAAGAATATGATGTAAAATGTTCTATATATTCGGCGAAATATTTTCTCATCACATCATCATCCGGCCCATTAGTTTCTCTCTTTTTTTATCGCAAATTCAAGAGGCTGGCTTTTATCCTTTTGGGTATTTTTAGGAACCGTAATCGATAAAGACAAAAAATATTGATCTTTCGATTCACGAATCAGGACATTGGCATTGGAAGAATCGATTCTTAATACCTCGACCGCGACTTCTTTAGCCTCTATGCTCTCTTCAGGTTTGTTATCCACAGGCGTCAATCTCCGATTAATCAATTTTCTTGATAATTCCGCTTTTTAGTCGAGCTTTGCTTTTTCGTCAAGCACCGCTTTCACGCGGTGGTACTTATACACGGTGTCAAGTAGAAAAGCCCCCGTGACCGAGAAACAATTCATTCAACAATTAGGAAAGAGAATTAAAAAGCTGAGGCTTGATGCTGGTTTGACTCAAGAGGATATGGAGGACTTTGATATCAACGTCAAACAATACCAGAGAATTGAGCGAGGCATCGTGAATCCTCGAGCCTACACTCTCACAAAACTTTGCCGTGCGTTTCGCTGTTCTTCCGAAGCAATTCTTGGTTTTTAACGATCTAACTCCACCCCTTTCTCCTTCGGTTTTTCTCTTATAGTGAGTGGAGTTCTAGATTTTTCAGTAAGTTTAAAATCTCTTTTTGACATTTGGTTTTCAGTCGGACGATTTAATTCCAAAGCAGCTTCTTTCTCAACTTTACGACCCATGGCTTCAGGGAGCTTCGCATAGTTATTGGTGTAAATTTTAGCCTCATGCTTTGCTCGGCTAATCGCAACATAGAAATTATCCTGAGCACTGGTTAGGCTCCTGGTATTGGCTTCAACGAGCACTTTATCACAGGTTTTTCCTTGGGCTGAATGGACGGTTGCACAATAGCCATGTTCCAAATGCAGAGGCTTATCAGTTGGCAGCTCAATCGTTTCTCCGTTCTCGCGCCTGAGCTTCAAATTTCCTTGTTCGGGTTTGAGGAGCGTAAGCTTTTCACCATTGATAAGGCCTCTTTTTCGATCGTTTTGAGTAACCCGGAGAATTTCACCCGAAGCCATCTCGCGCTTCTCTAAGGAATAAACATTGACCTTCGATCTTTTAGAAGGGTCCCAATTGACTTGAGAGCCATCGGGCCTATCTAGGATCACTCGAGACTTATGAATGCCGGTGACTTTGTAGTGCTCATGCTTTCTCAAGCCTAGCTTTTGATAGTTTCTTTCAGGTTTGATGAGATCTCCCACTTTATAATTTTCAACCCTCTTGAGCTGAGCCCGGGTGAAATCTTTTCGAGACAAGATATCAATTTCGGTGCCTTGGCCTTTGAGACCCAAACCTTGGCGAATTTTGTCGTTGATAGCTTTACGAGCTTCGTTAGTTCCCGAGACGACTAAAGTGTTTTGTTGTTCTTCTTTCGGGATAGAAATGTAGTCCTGAGCGATTCGGTCATAGCGAGCATTGTCGTCGGAGACTTCCAAGATCTGTTTATCGATCTGCGCAATGGATTGAAGGATCTGGCCCTTAGCCGCCAGCTCGACAGCTTTTTTCAGTTCAGGATTTTTTTGCCGTTGGATCTCGCTCATGCCAGCGGTGGCCATGCCACGATCTTGAAGCTGGGCAAATGGTTTGCCTGCTTCGACGGATTTAAGTTGCTGGGTGTCGCCGACTAGGACGACACGAGAGCCATATTGCTCTGCGGTTTTGAGGAGATACTCCATTTGCTTGGCCGAGGCCATTCCGGCTTCATCGACGACGAGGATGGTCTTTGGTGAAAGGCCCTTCTCCTGGGTCGCTTGAAAGGAAGTGATGGTCTGGGCTGGCATGCCAGTATCGGCAAGCTCATGAGCAGCGGAAGCGCTTGGGGCAATGCCGATCATCTGAAACCCTTGAGCATCCGCAAGCTTGCGGGCTTCTCTCAGCATGTGAGTCTTCCCAGTGCCTGCAAGGCCTTGGACGCCCACG
>DALYDW010000003.1:0-2541 GCA_031972915.1 bacterium | reverse complement strand
GATTTGGTTCTTTGAGGTGAGAATCAGCCCACAAGCTTGCTTTTGACCTTCTTTGAGATCTTTCCCGTTCAAATAATAATGAATGTCTTCTTTCTCCAAAGGGGCCTGGGATCTTTCTCGGCCTCTTTGCTCGATTCCTAGAATGGCTTTCTCCCGTCGAATAGCCTCCGGCGTCGTAAAACGATAATCTTTATTTGGGCCAGCGCTCTTGGATCGGATCAAAGTTTTAGCTTCGATTCGGCTTTTGATTTCTTTCTTAATCTCTTCATGGGTAGTTTTTCCCACTCCAGCTTGAAGAGCCTGTTGGATGATTTGGACTTCGGTGATGACGGATTGGCGCTCGGTTAAGTGATTGATGGCAAAATCAACCTTCTCGACAGTAGGCAAGTGATTCAAGCGAGTATCGAATCGCAAAGCAGCCAATTTAGCAAATTTCGCATCTGGAGCTTGGTAAACTACTTGTGCTTGTTCACTGGTCTCTTTCCAATAACCTTGAAGTACTTGGCGATCGACATTGGTCTTTTTCTGACGCGTGGCAATGGTGGCAACTTGCTTCTCTAAGGCTGTGGCTGTCTCGCGGGTCAGGCCATCTTTTTTAAGCGCTTCTTCAATGACCTGACTGCGCTGACTGAAGGTATTGATCTGTTCATCATTGATATGAGCGAGTTCAAAGCAGCCATCCGCGCTGGTGACTCGTATGGTATAACCCATGAGCTGAAGCTCACGAGCAAGTTCAGAGCGGTACATTGCTCCCATCAGCATCTTTTGGCGATAAAGTAGCTCGTTATCCATAGCGCGCCATTTTCCATCCTCCCGTTGGGTCATGTTGAGGATGACGGCATGAGTGTGAAGCTGAGGATCACAAGCCCTACTGAGGTCGTGGCGAAAGGTAGCTGCGATGAGATTGTTGGAGAAGACTCTCTCCGTTTTTCCATCTTGAGTAGCTCGATATGCTACCAGGGTTTGGGCATATTCTAGGGTTTTAGCGACTGCTCGGTCGTGGGCTTCGATAAGTTTAGAGTCACCTCCAATCAACGCTTGCATCGAAACTGACTTGGGAGCGCTGAAGGTCAAATCGGTTCCGCCTCTCCGTCCTGCTGCGGCAACCTGTAAGGTCTCACCATTAGGTAAAACACCTTCGATGAGAGGCTGAAAATCTTCGATTTTGACTTCTCCTTGCAAACCGAGAGCTTCGGCAGCTTGGCCTTGCCATTGGCTTGGAGTCTGCTCTTGCGTGTAATAGTTATCGGCATTTTCGTAGTAGTGGCCGACGTCTTGACTGACGCCGACATTTTTCATGCTGAGCATGGCTTACTCCTCAAAGGGTGAAGTTCGTTTGGGTAGATCGAGAGGCTTCAGTTTGACCTTGGCAATGGGATAATCACCAGCGAGGCTTAAGTAGCCGGAGAGAGTTGGAAGATTCGTAATTTCACTCGGCAGTACGATTCTTTCTTTGACCCTCTGCTTGACCTCAGTCTTTTGCCGACCTCGCCGAGTCTGGGTGGTGGAAGTTTGAACTCTTTCTAGATCCTGCTCACCGAGGCCTCGACTGAAATCTTCCGCGGTTTGTGCGTCACTGGCGGTGCCGCCCAGGATCAAAAGATTGCTGAAACAAGATCGGAGGGTAATGGCTTTCTCTTTCCCATAGAGAAAATCGAGCTGGGCGGTGGACTGAAGACCAGTGACGATTCGAAGGCCATGCTTCCGACCTTTGGTTAAAGCTGCTTCGAGGCTATTCAGCCTTTCAAGGGAAGCAAGCTCGTCAATGATAATCCAGATTCTGCGTTTTTCACTTGGTGGAAGGCTCAAGATCGAGGTGCAAAGAATATCGAGCCAAGTCGAGATCAGAGGGCGCAAGGCATCGGCCATATCTTCTCGCCAGGTGATGTAGAGATTTCCCGATTTTTCCTGCTTCAGCCATTCCTTCAGGGAGAAGTCGCCAGCTTTGAGGTATTGATGGGGAGCAATGTAATTCGCGATGATGAAGCGAGTGCTAGCCAAAGCTTTGGCTGCCCCTGGATCAAAGAGCCCCGCCGCAGCCGTACCAGAGAGGAATTGCGCTAACTCCTCAACAGGTTTTAAAGTGAGCCATTCTGCAAGTTCTTGAGTCTCGTAGCACTGCTGGGAGAAGAGCTTTTTGGTGGTTTCGGCAAAGAGAAGCTGGGCGTAGCCATGCCACTCGGCGTCATTTGGCGACCGTGAAGGCGGGATGACCGATTTGGCATATCGCTCATGGTCGTACAACGAAGTTAGCTCGTTAAAAATAGACCAAGGGTTACCACGCCGGTCGAAGGGATTCAGGATGGCATCACCTTTTTTGCCGAAGTGACTGAGGAAATCTCCGTTCGGATCGGTGATAATCACTCGATCCCCGCGCGGGATGATGCGACTGCTGGCGCGCATCATAGGGAGCCACCGATACGCAGGATAGGGAGCCGGTCATTCGCAAGATAGGGACCCACCTGTTCGCATCAATAGGGACCCACTTTTTTTAAAAAAACAAGCGACGGATCTTTTTAGAAAGCGAAGGTATCCATCCTA
>DALYDW010000002.1:36052-37859 GCA_031972915.1 bacterium | reverse complement strand
GAAAAAAATTTTTTCAGGCCAAATTGTAAAACTGGATTATAGTATCCCATGAGTAACAGAGGAATCTGTGAAAACTGGCGAACCCGTCCAACCATTTCCAAAATTTTTTTCAGGGTCACACCGGCTCGTAAGGCGCGCTCACTGCTCTTCTGAATTACTGCTCCATCGGCCATGGGATCGCTGAAGGGCACCCCCAATTCCAGAACATCGACGCCAGCTTTCTCCAACTGAGGAATCAGCGCCTCGGTAGTTTCAAGATCGGGATCTCCCGCCGTAATAAAGGCCACGAAAGCCTTCTTTTGTTCTTGTTTGAACTGCTGAAATTTTTTTTCGATCCGATTCATAAATTGAGCTGCCTACTTTGAAGTCGACTCACTTCGGAAGAGCCTCATTCTAACTCGACACCCAGCCGTTTTGCCAAAGTTCCCATATCTTTGTCGCCACGTCCGCTTAAATTCACCACAACAACGGAATCTCGAGGAAATTTTTTAGCGGCCTTTTTGAGATAGCCTAAAGAATGCGCACTTTCCAAGGCGGGTAAAATTCCCTCGAGTCGAGTCAGAATATCAAAACCTTCCATGGCCTCACGGTCTGTCACTGCCACAAATTGAGCTCTTCCCAAATCTTTCAACAAACTGAGTTCGGGACCTACCCCGGGATAATCGAGACCTGCAGAGATAGAATGAGTTGCGAGAATCTGACCTTCACTGTCTTGCAATAAATAGGATTTTTGCCCATGCAACACCCCAGGCTTGCCTCCCACCAAAGCGGCTGCATGATGTCCCGTGGTGACCCCCTCTCCACCCGCTTCGATGCCATAGATTTTCACCTGAGTATCTTTGAGAAAGGGATAAAACAGTCCCATAGCATTGGAACCTCCACCCACGCAGGCCATAATCGCGTAGGGTAGCTTTCCCGTCATTTTGAGAATCTGACTCCGAGCCTCTTTGCCAATCACGCTTTGGAAATCACGAACCATTTGGGGATAAGGATGAGGGCCTGCTACCGTTCCAATGCAATAGTAGGTGTCTCGAATATTGGTGATCCAATCGCGCAAAGCCTCGTTCATGGCGTCTTTAAGGGTAGCCGATCCACTTTTGACGGGAATGACCTTTGCTCCCAAAAGCTTCATGCGAAACACATTGAGAGACTGGCGCTGAATGTCTTCTTCTCCCATATAGACTTCGCATGACAAACCAAAACGAGCGCACAAGGTCGCCGTGGCCACACCATGCTGACCGGCTCCAGTTTCGGCAATGACCCGTTTTTTGCCCATGCGCAAGGCCAGCAAAATTTGCCCCAGGGTGTTATTCACCTTATGAGCTCCAGTGTGGCACAGGTCTTCTCTTTTGAGATAAATTTTGAGCTTTAATTTTTCGCTAAGACGTTCGGCAAAATAAAGCGGGGTGGGTCGCCCCACGTATTCCTTGGCATAGTGTCGGTATTGCCGATGAAACTTTTGATCTCGCCGCAATTGAGAATAAGCAGCCTCCAACTCTTGCAAAGCCGGCATAAGGGTTTCTGCCACATAACGACCACCGTAGTCGCCAAAATGACCACTAGAATCGGGATAACGATAATTTTTAAAATCAAAAGTTTGGCTGGCCATATTTCTTCTCCGAAGCGGGACTTATCCCAAACCCTTTGCTCTCGCAATAAACTCCGCCATTCTCTGACGGTCTTTTTTTCCTGGCTCGGATTCTACACCGCTCGACACATCTACCATAAACGGCTGAACGGCGGTTACAGCCATGGCGATATTCTCTTCGTCGAGACCACCGGCGAGAATAATTTTTTTTCCAATCTT
>DALYDW010000002.1:25978-36042 GCA_031972915.1 bacterium | reverse complement strand
GAGAATAGGCATCGACCAAAATCCATTCGCATTCGTACTGAGGGATTTCTTTCAACACTGACTCGTCCTTGAGACGAAAGGCCTTAAACCAAGGACGTCCTAACACATTCAAAGCTTGAGGCGATTCGTCACCATGAAATTGCAAATAATCCAAACCCAGACGGATCGCCTTATCCACAACCTCGTCAATCGGCTCATTCACGAAAATTCCGACCTTTGGAATGTTAATAGGGATTTCTTGAAATAACTGAAAGGCCTGCTCCTCTTCGATAAACCGGGGGGATTGGGGATAAAAATTGAAGCCGAGAAAATCCGCACCCAATTCGATAGCGTCTAGGGCGTCATCCGTATTGGTCAAACCGCAAATCTTGACCAAAGTATTGTCCGACATCAATGAATCCCTTTCTTAAGAATATTATTTCGTTCTTCTGAAATACTAAGCATCCCAGCTAAGGCCTTTCCAGGTTGAGCGGCCCGCATGAAACTTTCTCCGATCAAAAAGGCATGGGCCCCCATTTGACGCAAATTCTCTAACTCCTTCGAACTTTCCAAACCACTTTCGGCCACTCGGACAGGCACATGAGAAAGCATAGGCAACAGACGTTCTGAAATTTTTAAATCGACCTCGAAGGTTTGAAGATTACGATTGTTGATGCCCACCAGAGTGGGAGCGAGCGGTAAAACCCGATCACATTCTTGACGATCATGCACCTCGATCAATGCGGCCATTCCTAAATCGCGGGACAATCCCTGCAGATCCTCCATTTGAGAATCTTCCAACATAGCTGCAATCAATAAAATAGCGTCAGCTCCTGCATCTCGGGCAGCGTAGATCTGATAGGGATCCCACAAAAAATCCTTACGCAAAAGCGGCAAAGCCACTTGAGGACGGATTTCTCTCAAATACTCAAGAGAACCTCCAAAAAAATGTTCATCGGTTAAAATCGAAAGCGCCGCTGCTCCGTGCTCTGCATAATCACGCGCATGGGATACCGGATGGAAATCAGCACGAATCACCCCCTTACTCGGAGAGCGATGCTTAACCTCGGCAATAATTGAAAAAGTCTGCGGACTTTCCAATAAAGCTTTTGCGAAATCGAAGGTAGGCGGACAGTCCCTAACCCGCTCTTTCAAATCCAATAGTGAAAGTCGTCGTCGGTAATGGGATAGTTCTTCTTGTTTATACTCAAAAATTTTTTGCAAAATCATGAAGCTATTCTTTCTTTGATTCACCGCCCCATACGTCTCTTAAATCGCCTATTTTAAACCTCTTCGGAGAACAAGGCGGCGCTCGATGCAGTCAGCTCTTGTAAAAAACGACTTGCCCGACCTTCATCTAAAGTGACTCGAGCTAAAGATACACCTTCCCTAAGATCTGAAACCCGACCCGACACCACCAAAGCCGCACCTGCATTGATCAAAACACCATTGACCAAAGGTCCAAAAAAACTCTTGTCAAAAATTCCACGCAACAACTTCGCATTGAAGGGTCCCTCTCCCCCACGCAAAAACTTAAGCTCGCATTTTCTCAAGGCCACTTGTTCGGGCTCGAACACTCGTTCTGTAATTCCTTGGGAAGTCACCTCGCTGACCCAAGTTTTTCCAGCCAGACTGACTTCATCGATGCCTCCCTCACCCCAAAGCACCCAAGACTTTTCAGTACCCAGACGATACACAGCTTCTGCCATCACCACTCGCAAAGTGGGATCGAACACTCCAACGACTTGCCGTTTCACTCGAGCCGGATTAAGCAAAGGACCCAGAAAATTAAAAACCGTCACTCCGCCATAACGACGCCTGGCTTCTTGAACGCGCCGAGTCGCTCCGTAATAACGGGGGGCTAACATAAAGCCAAAGCCATGGTCGCGTACCGCTTGCGCAACCTCCACAGGACCAAGCTCGATGGGAATTCCCAGTGCCTCGAGAAGGTCTGCGCTTCCCGATCGAGAGCTAATCGAACGATTGCCATGCTTGGCCACGGGGACTCCACAAGCCGCCGCCAACAGGGCTGCCGCCGTGGAAAAATTAAATGAACCACTGCGGTCACCACCCGTGCCAGCAGTGTCGATGGCATCCAGCCCATGGAGCTCTACCTTGATACCTCGTCGCAAAAAAGCGCGAGCCGCCCCAGTCAACAAATCCGCATCCACTGGACGCTTCGAGACAGAAACCAGAAGACCTTGAATTTGCTCATCGGAAAGTTCTTCGGAAAAAAAATCCGCGAAACCTTGCTCGATCTCATCTTCGGAGAGATTCACTCCTTCACCCCACCTGTGTAAAAGCAGAGTCATTGGCTAAATCCACCCTACAGAAGTGAGAAAGTTCTTCAGCAAAGATTTTCCTTCACGCGTTAAAATAGACTCGGGATGAAACTGGACTCCTTCAACAAAAAACTGGCGATGTCGGAGCCCCATAATTTCTCCTTCTTGAGTCCAAGCACTAATTTCGAAACAATCAGGCAAAGAACGTCGCTCAACCAAGAGGGAATGATAACGAGTGGCCTCGAAGGGATTAGACAAGTTCTGAAAGAGGGTCTTGCCATCGTGGAAAATTGGGCTGGTTTTCCCATGGAGTACGTGGCTGGCACGAATGACCTTACCGCCAAAAGCCTGTCCGATGGCCTGATGTCCCAAACAAACCCCCAAGATAGGAAAACGTGCGTGTAATTTCTCGATTAACTCCAAACACACACCGGCTTCGTTAGGGCTACAAGGGCCCGGAGACAACACGATAGCCCGGGGATTTAACTCGAGAATCTCATCCACAGAAATCTTATCGTTGCGCCTCACCTCAGGTAAAACACCCAATTCACCAAAATACTGCACCAAGTTATAGGTGAAGGAGTCGTAATTATCGATCATCAGCAGCATCGTTTGAGGGCCTCCAGCACCGCTTTTGCTTTGTTATTGGACTCGAGGTATTCCAGCGCGGGCTGAGAATCGAGAACCACCCCCCCCCCCGCTTGAAACCACACCTTACCCTCCGCAAAAAACAAACTGCGAATAGTAATAGCAGTATCCATATTGCCAAAAAAATCGAAATACCCCACACAACCACCGTAAGGACCGCGCCGTCCCTTCTCCAGTTCTTCGATGATTTCCATGGCTCGAATCTTAGGAGCACCACTGAGTGTTCCCGCTGGAAAGGTAGCCTTCAACACATCGATCGCGTCTTGGCCGGGCCTGATTTTTCCTTCCACATTGGAAACGATGTGCATAACATGGGAATATTTCTCTACGGTCAACATCTCGGTGACATGCACACTCCCCACTTGAGAAACTCTTCCAACGTCGTTTCTTCCCAAGTCCACCAACATGATATGTTCGGCTACCTCCTTAGGATCGGAAAGCATCTCCTGTTGCATGCGAATTTCATCCTGAGGATCCCTGCCCCGTCGTCGCGTTCCGGCTATGGGCCGCAAGGTAATTTTCTCCCCTTCCAAACGGACCATGACCTCGGGAGAAGATCCTGTCAAAACCTGATCGCCCATTTGCAGGTAGAATAAATAAGGGGACGGGTTAATGCGCCGTAATTCTCGGTAGACCTCGAAGGGAGAACGAGAAAAATGAGCTTCCCAACGCTGCGAGGGAACCACCTGAAAAATATCACCGGCACGGATATATTCCTGCGCCTTTTCGATCATGCGATAAAACTCGGCCTCCGAAGTATTGCTTTTGGGCCGAAGCGCCGAGGATTTTTCTGGTTGTTTTGTTTTGGGCAGAGAAGAATTCAACCGCTTGGCCAAACGATGAATCTTATCGACGGCCCCATCGTAAGCGCATCGCGCCCCTCCCGCACTCTTGAGGTCAGCCATGACCACAATTTCTAGTTCATGCGCCAAATTATCGAAAGCTATCACCGTGTCTTGCAGCGCTAAGTGACAGTCATCGTTGGGCAAAGCCGGTTTCCCCAAATCGGGTAAACACTCCATATGGCGAACCATGTCGTAGGCCAAAGAGCCAACCCAGCCTCCAGAAAATCTCGGCAGCCCCT
Source organism: bacterium (assembly GCA_031972915.1). Taxonomy (GTDB): domain Bacteria; phylum UBA10199; class UBA10199; order DSSB01; family DSSB01; genus DALYDW01. The sequence goes on along the minus strand of DALYDW010000002.1, from coordinate 32,049 downwards.
CAAGAGCCACAGGATGAGACTCTTTCAACAAGGCCCGAAGAAATTCGAGAGGATCACCATAATGAGTCTCTCGACGAGATCCGCGTTGCAGTTCGATTTGATTGCCACGGGAGCGCAACACCATGGAAGGCTCTGAACCTAAAAAGGAATAACGACCCCAGCGTTCGCCTCCTTCCATGCTTTCTAACAGAAAACGAAAAGGGCCCCGGGTCATCTTCAAAAAGGCGGAAACGGGAGTCTCTGTATCGGCCCGAAAGCGAGCCATGACGGGCACCCGATCGCCTTGTGAAGCTAATTTTTGAAATTCCTTAAAAGAAACCAAACTCATTCTTATGGCGTATCACAGCCGAATGGAAACGGTCAAAGGGGGAAGCCTTTTATAGATTCTTGAGGGCTTGTTCGATAATCTTCGCAATCTCCGTATTGTCGATGAAGCCTCGCACCCGATCGGTATAATGACTGGGCCCCACGGCCATAATCGGAACCGGTGTGGAGGTATGGGTACCTGCAGCCCAAACCACGTGATTTTGGTCCGCCACAGCTCTTCCCAAAAGATCTGGATGCACAGACTCATGAACATAGAAACTGGCGAAGTCATGGGGTTCAGCGTCTTTTTTGCCTGATTTACGGGTCAATACCTGTTCTGCCATGGCCGGAGTTAGACGATATTTCGATTGAGACTCCACCACCTCAATAAGTTCAGCCATCGCTTGGGACATTCCGTACCCAGAATTCTTTTCTTTATTCTCACCATAAAGTTTTTTCTCGATGGGTTCGAGCATAGCTCGAAAAGACATTTTTTGTGTGTCGAGGTAAGAAAAAATCGAAAAGTCGGCGAAATCATAAGGCTTGGTGTATTTGAGCCCAGAAGGCAGAATCATCTCAAAACCTGTTTTTTTACCGTAAGCAAAACCGAACCCACCGGTCTCATGATCCGCCGTCACCAGCACCAAGGTATCCTGGTGTTTTTCCGCAAACTCCAAAACCACCTGAAGGGCCTTGTCAAAATCGAGGGTCTCTTGCAGCAAAGTGCCCGCATCATTGTCATGCCCGGCGTAATCGATCAGTCCACCTTCTACCATTAAGAAAAAGCCGTTATCTTTTTTGGAGAGAATCTCCAGGGCCGACACGGTCATGTCCGACAAGCTGGGCAAAGTAGATATTTTTTCTCTTTCTTGAATCATCGGCATCACTGAATTAGCGAAAAGCCCTAAGATCTTCGTCTCGGCGTTAGGCTTGATTTCCTTGAGTTGGTCTCGATTACAAACAAATTGATACCCCTTGCTCTGAGCGCTCTGAACAAGATTTTTAGAGTCACTTCGTTTGCTTTTTCCATCTAGTTTGGGATCTAAGCCGGCGCACTCCGCAAGATCAGAAGCTTTCATAGCGACTGTGTCAGATTTATATTGGGGGATGAAATGGCGAATCCCGCCGCTGAGCAGCACATCGACTTCGTGACCTTCGACAATATCCACCGCAATTTCATTTTCCATGTCTCTAAAGGGTTGATGGGCCACAAAGGCCGCTGGCGTCGCATGAGTGATGCGGGTGGTTGAAACCAAACCCGTAGCCTTCCCCATTTTTTCCGCCTTTTCCAACACCGTTTCACAGGGATATCCCTTGGGATCCAAGCCAACCACTTCATTTCTTGTCTTGAGACCACAAGCCATCACCGTAGCCGCTGCAGCGGAATCGGTAACAATATCTCCATAACTGCTCGTGCGAACCAAACCACTCGCCTTGCTCTCCAAAAGCCGCTCCAAGGCCAGCGGATCCATTCTGCTTTTACTGAGTTGCCGATAGAGCACGGCCAAGGAAACTTGCTGCACACCCATGCCATCCCCGATCATCAGGATGACATTTTTAACTTTTTTTGGAGAGGACTCGTGGGCCTGAGCTGCCCTGATCCAAAAATCGCCTGAGCGATCCAATGTTCCACCCGAAACAAAGGACAACACAAACAAAACACAAATAAGCGGACGCAAAACGACAGACATGGATTTCTCCTGATTTAACCCGATGAACGTTAAAAAAATCCGCTGCCCCTACCCAAAGAAAACGCTAAAACTTAGCCTGTAAACGGAGTCGCCAACGCTGACCCTTTTCCAAGCCATCCTTGGTATTGGTGGGAAGATAGGAATAATCGGTTTGTAGTTTTAGATTTTCTTTATAGAGAAACCCATTCAAACCAAACTGAACCTCGCCCTCGTCATTTTGTACTCCATGAAAGAAAACCTGAGAAAGCCGAGCGGCCACTTCCATTTTCTTGGGCAATACAAAGTAAGAGGCTTGGGCATAATAGCCATAATCATTGCCACTGGTGAGTAGAACATCCCCGGGCTTAGTATTGCGAAGCATAAATTCACCGCTTGCCGCAAAACCCTTGTACTTAATGCCCGTTTCCGCCCCCATAGAGAGAACCTTATCGTGAGAGATGTTACGTTGGTTGTAATTGGCAGCCGCCCCGAGAAAAACAGCGGGATCATCGAGATTAGCGTAATCTCCTTCGTAGCTATAACCTGCCTCCCCCAAAATATTGACGACAGCTCGGCCTGCATAGAGAAAATGATTGTTGAAATTAAGATGGTTTGTGCCGTTTCCATTGAAAATGCCGACCTGGTACTCCACCTTGTTTTTTATAGGAGTACCATGGACCATGATGCCGATGTCTCGGCCATTTTTTACCAACTTGTCGGCGATACCATCTCCATCGCTGTCCTGATCGTCAGCATCAGTAAACTCGATAGAGGCCAAAGAACGCTCCACAAAAACCTGATTACTACTAGAAATAATCTGCTGCCGAATGTAGGGGATGGTGAATTGCCCCACCTGAACGTTCAAATCCTTGGCCAACAAGGCGTAATTGACATAAAGGTCTAGCAGTAGATCCGTGCTAAACTGAACAAGGTTTAACTGCAGTTTGTAAGTCAACTTTGGGTTGACTAAATTCCCACTAAAAGCAATTCGAGCACGACGAATTTGAAAACCGTAGTCGGTTTCTCCCCCCTCATTTTCCAAATTGAATTGAAACTGAAAATATCCTGTAACCTTGAGTTTGTAATTGCCGTCGGGGCTCTGAATGAAAAAGCCCTTATCGTATCCAGCTTCTACTTTCTTCTTGCTTGGTGGAGCCTCGACCTTAGGCGCCGTCTCGGCCACAGAGACAACCGAGGTTCCAGAGGATAATTGTTTTTCACCGATCACCGAATCCCGAGCCCGCAGCACCCGAGGACCAAAAAACAGCACAAAAACCAAAGCTATCCCAATTCGATACCGATGCATAAAATTCTCCCCGACAAAATTCCCCTAGAAGAGGTCGCTCCATTGGGCAACTCACCCTTCCTCAGGATCGCGACTAGGCGACCTTCGTGTCATTTGTATGGCAAAAGAGTAAAGAGTCCGTCACTCTTCCCCACCCCATAGGCCGATCATTGACAATGACATCGGCCCCATGGGAGGGGGCATGGCCGGGGATTATGGAAAAAGCTCTTAAAAAACAAGAAAGAAAACAGCAAATTCTGGAAGCTGCCCTCAGGGCCTTTGGAAAGCTGGGCTACCACGACACCCAAGTGAGCCATATTATCGCTGAAGCACAAGTAGCACGGGGTACCTTTTACCTTTATTTTGAAAGCAAAAGGGAAATTTTCGACGCCCTGGTCACGGAAATTTCCGAACGAGTCCAGCGACTCATTCATCCCATTCAAACCGGGACCATCGAGGGAATTTTGTATCAAATTTTAGGGAACATCGAACGGGCAACTCACCTACTCCTCCAAAATCCCCTGTATATTAAAATATTCTTTAGCGATGCTGTCGGCTTAGATAAAGATTTCGACGGTCGACTTAAGAGATTCTATCAAAACGTTCTGCTGCTCATTCAAAATGGTTTAAATAAAGGGCAAGAACTGGGCTTGATCCGCTCGGGAGACACCATGCTACTGGCCCTGGGATTACTGGGAAGCCTCAAGGAAATCCTCTACCAATCCATTTTAGGAACTCATCAAATTCCCGAGGATCGAATCATTCGAGAGGTTTATCACATGGTGATCCATGCCTTAGCCAAACCCGAACTGATCCCCCAACTCCTCGAAAAAATTCCTGAGGCCCCAAGCCCTCTCCCCAGCGTTTAACGAAAATTTATTTCTTCGCCCTGCTCTATAGCAGTCGAAGGCAGTCCTCACAATTTCAATTGGTAGATTTCCTCTAAATCTTGATTAGATCTAAAGTTTACTCCTAAGTCGGTGATATAACCCGAATTCAAACCGTAAACCCAACCATGCACCGCAAGAGACTTACCTGCTTTCCAACTTCCTTGAACGATGGAAGTCTTGGCCAAGTTATAAACTTGCTCACGAATGTTGATTTCAACAAAACGGTTAAAACGTTTTTCCTCGTCTTCCATGGCGTCGAGTTCGATTTGATGAAAACGATAAACATCTTTGATGTGGCGCAACCAGTTATCGATAAGCCCTACAGAGTCATGGCCCATGGCCGCCTTCACACCACCGCAACCATAATGACCACACACGATGATATGTTTGACCTCTAATACATTGACTGCATAATCAAGCACGCTGAGCATATTCATGTCTGAATGCACCACCATATTAGCGATATTTCGATGTACAAAAACCTCTCCCGGCTGGGCTCCAATCATCTCATTAGCGGGAACTCGGCTATCGGAACACCCAATCCATAACAGAGGCGGTTTTTGCCCCTTAGAAAGATTCTTAAAATAATCAGGATTAAGAGCCAATTTTTCTTGAACCCATTTTTTATTATTCTCTAGAATCCTTCGGTAAAACTCGCTCATGAGACCCTCTCTCTTAAAGAGTTAAGACTAAACCGTTCGTCCAAAATGCCTTTTTCTTGTCAATGTTTCAACGAGACATGGAGGATGTCATCTTAAATGTCTTCCAAATTATATTCCCTTTTAAATCCCACGAGCTTCACTTGGATTCCTACCTCAAGAGCGCAAATTTGTTGAAACTCACAAATAAGATCCAACACATCGTGAGTAATGTACACCGTATCAGAAGCGTCGATCACCACCGTGCTATCTTCCGGAATATTATTCAGGGTGTTTTTAATCGCAGCTTTATTAAGAAAGATGATGATACCGATACCCGCCAATACCCTTTCGATAACATTGGTCGGAAAATAATTTGAGATACTCCCAGCTTTGAAAAAACCAAAATCCAACTGAAACAGCTCTGCCATGACCACGGCGCTGAGAAAAATCTCATAGGATCCAAAATCGGTGATGGCACTCAAAACGATAGCTGATAAACCGTCAGCGGGCCCGGTCACACTCACATGGAAGCTACTCAAAACTCCCACGAAAATTCCATCGATGATTCCAGAAACAGTCCCCAAAAAAAGTGGCGCCCCGGAAGTCGGGGAAATACCCAAGCACAAGAGTAGGGCAACAAGAAAAACAATCAAACCTAAGGAAAAATTGGATTTTAGATAGGCAAAAGGATGCCTTGTTTTTATGATCGGGTTTCTTTCTGCACTAAAAAAGTTAGCAGTTGAATTTTCACAGATAAGAAATCTTGCATTTGAACGAGCACCCCAGAACAAAAGATGTACACCTGATAAATACAGCTTTTAGAATTTATGGGCTATTGCCTTAGTTTTTAATAAAAAAACGGCCCCGCACTCAAAAAAAGGACCCCAGAACAACTGGGATCCTTTTCTATCCGTAACGCACCATGATCTTGCCAAACAGTCCAAACTAGGCAACCTCGTGCAACAAATTCGCAGCGGTTCCAGCAACCTTATGCTTAGAGTAATGGATAGCCGAAGCCTTATTTCCACGTACTTGTTTTTTCAGCTGTTCTGCAGTGAGGCCTTTTTCCTGCAAAAGCCCTTCAAATTCGGCTTCGGCGGCCCGCTTTGCTTTAAAAAGCATCATTTGAATTCGACTATAAACATTCACTGCACCATCCCCACTCGTTTCGATAGGCAAGAAAATAGCCTCAGGATAGCGCTCCGTGATGACACTTTGCACACCATCGGAAACACCGCTAGAAGGCATGCAACCAAAAGGCTTCACCGAAATCGTCATA
>DALYDW010000002.1:12187-25968 GCA_031972915.1 bacterium | reverse complement strand
GAGCCTTATTATGCAAAACATTTTGGATAAGTTTTCCTACTTCCATATGGCCTTCCCCGCCGCGAAGCTCAGTATTGTAGTGGTCGGAGGCAACGCGAGCGTTTTCCTCCATGTCGGGAAGTTTGTAATTTTTTAAGCCAAGACAGAAAGTAAAGGCTTTAAAACCAACCCGGAGAACCTTTTCGGCGACCCAGAGTGTGGCGAATTTTTTAGCAACCTGAGTTGTTTTTAAACCCTTACGCGCTTCGACATCGGCATGGCGCAACACCATACGACTTTTCGTATCCACTCTAGCCTGCCAAATATTGTAGAGAATCCACCCCGCAATGAGTTGGATATCGACCTCGGCGCCCTCTTGCTCCAAAAAACGCTGTAGGCGATAGTTACCCTCGCCTTCAGTGGTCATGGCCCAAAACTCACCGATAACGGAAACCTTAGGTTTGACTAGGGTGCGATCTACCTTGACCTTTCTCAATTCACCACGACACTTCCATAAAGCCCGCAACACCGACTTACGCGACTTCAAGGCTGTCATTAAGTGCTCCCGACAACGCTCGATGGCACGATCGGTGGCCCCCGCCTCCACCTCGTAAGGACGAATTCGATACATAATCGCGTTCAAGGCATCTCCGGCGAAAATGGCTTTGGCTAGAGTGATAAAAAACTCTTTATCCATTTTCAGACCAACTTCCTGGCCTGTTGCTTGGTTCATTCCACCGTTGGGCTCGAAGAGCATAACACGAAAACCATCAAAACCCGCGTCGCGCAAAGCCTTGCGATATTCGGTGACGTACATCCCAAAACGACAAGGACCACAACCTCCCGCCGTGAGAAACACATGCTTATCGATAATATCCTGAGTGCTCATTCCTTCGACATCGCGCAACTGGACCAAATATTTTACCAAGTTACCCACTGTAAAATAGGTGGGATTACATTGCCCGCGATTTCCATATTCTTTACCAAATTGCAGAGATTCGTGATCGGGACAATCCAAAGCTTTGATCTTGTAACCTAGTCCTTCCAAACCTGCCTGCACGAAGAAATCATGGGCCATGGTCAAACCAGAAACCAAAATGGTAGTATGGGCTCGCTGGTCGGCGAAGAAAGCCCGATTGACTTTATCTTCCCACTGGGAACGTTCCTGATCTAAACCGAGACGCTTACGCTCTTCTTCTTCGAAACGTTTTAGTTCGGCCTCGATAGCATTGAGAGGAGTGGCGTTGAAATTAGATGTACTATCCACGAGGGGCTGCGGCATAGGAGTCCTCCTTTTCTTGGGAAAAATCTTCTTGTCTGGAAGAGTTAGAAATATAAGAGTCTTCATCTTCTTCGTTATCGCTTGTTGCCACGATTTGACCTTGTCCAAGCAACTCGCGTTTCTTTTCTTCCAGACGTCGGGTTAATTCTTGTTTTTTCTTAGCCAGGTCATCCATCATTTCTTCCCGTAAACCTAAAGAATGAGCATAGGTCTTTACACGGATTTTGATGGATCCTCCTGGCTTATTGGCATCGATATCGTGCAAAGCTGAATAAGGCGTATTGCTCACCGAAATAATTTTATCGATGATGCCGTAAGTTGGCGCGTCGTGGCCGCATTTAAAACTAGAAAGATCGAGCACTGCCACATGGGGATGGTGAGCCGCAAACTTGGCAGACCAAACTTTTTGCGAACTATTGGCGCTGTAATTTTCAGGCCATACATCGGTCACGTCGAGAATTTCAGAGATACGCCCAGCCAAAAGATCTTTTTCGAAGTACTTCTTTAAGTAAGCCTCATCTTTGGGAATAGAGCGCATCGAAAGAATGGGATATCCCAGCGCTTGAAACTCATCGAGAACACTGTGATTCAAACCTGGATCCGAATGATAGGGGCGACCGATCATCAACAAAACCATGCGATTATTAGCTTCGGCCCAATCCAAAACCTCTCGACCTTTTTGCTGTAGTTTTTCGTCGAAGGCACGCAAGGCTTTCCAACCTTGATCGACGGCAAAATCACTTTCATCTTCTGTCATTTCGAAAACATCTGCGAAAGCCTCAAACATCTGTTTTTTGAACAAAGTCGGCTCATTCAGGGTCAGGGCCGGATTCAAGTAGGTGATGCCCCTTTCCTTAAAAAAATCATTTTCTTTGGTGAAAGCAGCCTTCATCACTTCGGGAGCACCAGCCACAATGGGACAGGTGGCCGTGTCCATGACATTTTTTAAGTAAGTTGTGACATGGGTTAAAATCGGGAAAAAGATATAATGCAGGGGCTTATCTTCTGCATGATGGTGAAACAACAAATTATGCAAATGAGCCTGAGCCACCTTGGAGGGATAACAAGGATCAATGGAACCGTATTTTCCACCTTCTTGCCACATTTCTTCCGAAGTATAGTCGGAGAAAACCACGTTTTTAGATTCTACCCCTAAGCTTTCGAAGTAAGCCCGCCACAGGGGTGCCGTGCTGTAAATATTCAAAACTCGCGGAATAGCGATGCGTAAAGATCTTCGTTTCAACTGCGCCTTAGGAGAAGACCGGTGAAAGGGGCGTTGCACAGGAACTCGCTTGATGTTTCCGAATAGGGTCCTTTTGACTTGAATGTCTTGAACCAAAACACCGTCTTCAGGCATGGGCTCTAAAGGATAACTATTAAAGGCCACGTGGGCCTCGTAATCGACCAGATTAGGAAATTGTTTTTTGAGCTGATTGCGCTCTTTTGCCAGCTCCAACATGGCCTCTTTAGACTCAACTGTGCCTTTTTCGCAACTGAAGCCCGAAATGTAGCGACTGGTTTTCCCGTCGGGAGTTTGGGTATCGATGAAAGTTCGACTACAATTATTGGGACAAAAATGACACTTGGTACTTTCATCGTTTCTGGAGGTGTAATGCAAACCAATAGCGGCCGAGAGTCCTACGAAAGTAGAGTATCCCCGCCGTTGCACAACACGCCGCGTTTCCATGGCTGCGCCGATTGCCCCCGCCTCACCACAATGGGGATGTACCACTACCTCGGCGCCGGGCACTCGCTGCTTAATATAATCGACTTGAGCTTTGACCGCGGCCAAGTTGTACTGGGTTCCCCCTTGCAATACGAATTTTTTCCCCAACTCAGCCATGCGAGGAATCTGCACAACATATTGCCACACGTTCTTTGGCAAAACCTGAGCTAAACCCGCCAATAATTCTTCTCGGGAATAACCTTCTTTCTGAAAGTTTACCCGATCGCTGTCGAGAAATACGGCACAACCATAAGAGAATTTAGGCGCCAAGGAGGCCTGAAAAGCTACATCGGCGTAGTCTTGCACCTTCACGCCAAATTGATCGGCCATGGCCTGCAATAACATGCCATTTCCGGCAGAACATTGGTTGCTGAGGCGAAAGTTTTTAATATCGCCATTCTGCATGAACAACACTTTGATGTCTTGTCCACCGATATCGCAAATCACATCAACATCGTCGAAATAGTGAACCGCGCTCATCATATGAGCCACAGTCTCCACTACATTAACATCGGCTTTGACACTTTCTTGAAGTACATCGGCGGCATAACCCGTAGCCCCAAAACCCAAAACTTCTAGAGTAGCCCCGCGCTGTTCGAAGTAGTCGTTCATTTGATGCAAAATATCTTTAGTATCCTGAATGGGATTACCCTTGCTGAGTTGGTAGGCCTTAAGCAGGATTTCACCATCCTCGCCCACTAAGACCGCCTTCGAAGATGTAGAACCACCATCCAATCCGACATAACCACGAACCGTAGAACCCGCCTGCACCGGAGGTGGCTCAAATTTGGGAATGCGATATTCACTGGTAAAGACTTCTAGCTCTTCGCTCGTTTTAACGAGAGGCCCCATGGCGCTTGCCCCCAAGCGAGCCTGCCGGCCATTTTGCATATAATCTTTTAAACCCGCCAGCCCTTGATAACGCCCCACTTGAGCCTCTTCGTAGGTGCCGTAGATCACTGCCCCATACGCGGCATAATACTGGGAATTTTCAGGCACCATAATCAACTCTTCGAGGGGAATCGAAGTGGGATAGGCATAGTTGCGCTCTTGCCAGGTCTCTGGAATACGCTTCCGCCAACATTCTTGTAAAAAAGGTAAATAGGTGTTGGGACCACCTAACAGCAAAACCTTGTGGCGAAGTGTATTTCCACGGGTCAAAACCGAAAGATTTTGCATGACAATGGCATCGGCCAAGCTGTTGAGAATCTCTTCGGAGGGAATACCGGATTTAACTAAGTTGACGATGTCGGTTTCGGCAAACACACCGCACTTGGCCGCCACGTGATGCAATTTTGAACCATCGAAATGCAAACGAGACAAAAGCGCGTTTTCGACCCCCACCTTGATCACACACTTATCGATGGTCGCCCCAGTACCGGAGGCACATTTATCGTTCATCGAAGTAATGGCCTGTTTTTCGCCCGTTTCTTCGTTGGCCTTGTAGATGATGATCTTGGCGTCTTGTCCTCCCAACTCGACCACAGACCCCACATCGGGATGAAGCCGTTCTACGGCGAGGGTGACCGCATTGACTTCTTGCACAAACTTAGCCCCCAGGGCGGGGCACAAGGGAGCCGCACCAGAACCAGTCATAAATAAACGAATATTTTCTTGGGGAACTTCGGCAAACTCGTTGCCAATTCTTACAAGAAACTCAAAAACTTTTTCGGGCTGACGCGTCTCATGGCGTTGGTAATCGCTCCAAAGAATTTTTAAATCTTGGGCATCCACCACACAGGCCTTTACGGTGGTCGATCCCACATCCATTCCGATCAGGAGTTCACGGGCCATAGGAGTCTTCCTTTTGTTTTTCGATCCCAACGGACCTGAAATGGGTAAACTGACATGTCAGTCTAGTTAGAGGATGGTTTTTGCGGGAATTCAGGAAAGATGTCAAATACTGATTATCAGGATTGAAAAAAACGCGTGTTTCCTTTTAAAAACTTCCCCTGGATAGACTTCTGAAAAAACGGGGAACCCGAAAATTAAGCTACAACTAAACTGCCCTGGTCGGCCCCAAGGTCCCCCACCATGCACTTTAAAGATCCTCCTCCCTTAAGAAAAAATTCAGAAACATCCACGGTGACGATCCGAACGCCCTGGGCCTCGAGCTTGCGGCGCAGTCCCGAGCTTAACTCAGGGGGGAGAAACAAAACCGGCTTCCCCTCCCGAATCACCTGAAAGCCATTCGCCACGAAGGCCTGAGCGTCCAAAGTTTCCATGGGAAAGATACCGGGAAGCCCTTCCAGTTTTTTCCATGACTCAGGAGTCAGCGCCGGGGGATACACGAGGAGAAATTCGCGCCGTGCCCCGAAGGAACAAAGCAAGGTATCGCCGTGATAAAAGGCCTCGTCCTGCAGTTCTAAAGCCAAAACCTCGACTGGGTTAAAACAGCTTTCTAGTTCGAAAAGAGCGGCCCTTTCACTACGAAAGCCGTAACGGCGTTGCCAAGGCGGCCAAGCCCAGCGCCACTGCCAATGGGCCGGAAAAACGGGGCCATAGGTGAATAAATATTTTTCTCCCCATAGAATCCAGTCGGCCTCGCCCTCGAACCGTTTGTGAATTTGATGCAAGCGCAAGCCCAAGGATGCCAAACAACGGGCGTAAACCTCACGTTCCGCGGCTCGCGTGGGACCGGCCTGGGCTAGCAGGTACTCTCGCTCTTCCAAGGGCAAAGCACGCTCCGCATGCAAGACCACTCCTGCATTGGCGGGAAAAACCAATCCTGGCCTTTTGGGATCGGGGTCCAAGAGATGAACTTTGACTCCCTCTTTCAATAATGCCGAAGCATAGTCTTCCCACTGTCGCAGGGCCTTGATTCGATCTACACGCTTACGCATTCCCCAACGATTTCGAGTGTGAGGATTGGCGCCGTATCGAATCTGAAAACAACTGGGATCCCCCATCAAGACATGACGTGTAAATTTCATCACGAAGTTCCTCAAGCCTTACGCATGGCTTGCACATAAGTGCAGTAATAAGGACTAAATGCGCCTCCAGGAAAATGATTTCCACTGGCCTTGACTCCTCCAAAGGGAAGTTTTCCTGAAGCTCCCACTGTAGGAAGATTCCAGTGAAGATTGCCCACTGCCAAGGTATCGCGGAATTTTTTATAGAGGGAGGAACTTCGGGTAAAAACACTGGCCACTAAACCGTAGGAAGTACCGTTGTGTAAAGCCACCGCCTCTTCCAAATCTCGAAAAAGATACACTGCCAAATCGGGACCAAAAATCTCATCGTCAACGTAGGGCCCTCGCACTTCTTGTCCACCCGTAGGCATAAGGTGCACTGAAGGAGCGACATAATAACCCCGCCGAGAAATGGACGGAATCGTGGCCCCAAGTAAGACCTCTGCCCCAATGACACGAGCGAATTTTTGGTAACGAAAAAACTTTCTTCGAGCTCGGTCCGAAATCAAAGGGCCCATCCGACTCTCGGGATCGGAGAAGTGCCCCACCTTCCACCGACCGATTTCTTCAAGGAAGGCGCGAAGAAAAATGTCAGCAATGGATTCGTGCAAAATCAATCGGCTCAAGGAGCTGCAGCGCTGCCCTGTCGTCGCCAACATACTTTGCGCGCAAGCTACAAGGGCTTGAGGAGAGTTTCCATCACAACAAACGATCGCCGCATTTTTTCCACCTAACTCCAAGGCAAGAATCTTTTCGGGTTGCTTCAACGTTATTTTTTTTAAACGCTGCCCCACACGATCCGAGCCTACCAACAATACACCCGAGACCTGAGGATGAATGGCCAAAGCTTCCCCAAGCTTTCCTCCCCCCTGCACCAAGTTGAAAACCCCGGGAGGAAGCCCTGCCTCAGCCATACATTCAGCGATGGCTTGTCCGGTGAAAGGAGTTGCCTCAGAGGGCTTAAAAACCACGGTATTTCCTGTAGCCAAAGCTGCCAGCAGATTACCATTGGCCAAATGTAGAGGAAAATTGAAAGGCGCCAATATGGCCAAAACTCCTCGGGGTCGAAAACGGTAGTAAGCGCAAGGGTCTTCTCGTTCGGTCGAGCGCAATCTCTCTAAACCCGCCCCTAAAATTTCTTCAAACTTGGCCAATGCGGCCTGCAGCTCCGCAGAAGCTTCGCTACGGGTTTTTCCGGTTTCCCAACAGATGCAGTCGACTAAAAACGACGCACGTCTTCGATAAGCCTTTTGTAAACGAGGCAAAGCTGAACGAGCTTTAGCCATATCCCAAACACCGCTTCGAAAAGCCCGATACGCCGCGTTCACAGCCCCATCTAAGCTCTCTGTAGTCTCACGCCAAAGACCAATTAAAAAATCCTGATCGCCAGGATCTCTTTTCTCCAGAGAAACTTCACCGGATTGGTACGGAAGAAACTTTCCCTGCACAAAGGCCCCTTTGAATTTCAGCATCATCAACTCCAAGGACAAACCCAGCCTCCCACTTCGTTTAAAACGGAGAGGTTAGAAGGTGTGGTTGGATCGATCAAAAATTTCTTTCCGCGTTTCTTCCCTAACACCACGGTGGCGCGTACTTGATGATTTCGCTCCAGCAAGACCAAATACTTCTTCAAGGTTTCTGTTTTTGTCACAGTACCGAAATGAAAAAATTGAGTTTGACTAAAAGCTTTAATTTGGTTCCGTGGACTGAGTAAATAAGGTCCCCCATCCAAAGGATCCACTTGGCCAGTAAAACGAAATCCATTTTTTAACAGAAGACGTTCTGCTGCACGAGAAAGAGCACCACTATGGGCGAAGTCTTTTTTGATTTCGGATGAAAACCAGTCTTCATAAATTTTTCCCTTGGGAAATAATTTTAACAGGAAAGATTTATTCTCAGCACTCAGACGGTCCGCCTGAACATAAGACAAACGCAACCAAGGACGCACCCACCCCTCGTAAAAATCCGAGTGTCCCAAACTCGAAAAACTGGGAAGCAATTCAGCGATTACCCGAGAAAGAAACCAAGTAGGGTGAATTTTCATGTAGCAAAAACGCACCCAGGATAATTGCTTGCCAAGTTTATCTGGATGTCCTCGATAGGCGGGATCTAAGATCAACGCCCCCACCTCGCTCATGCCCCGAGAATCTCGGCCTAAACGGTAATAGCGATGCCGACTTTTTAGTTGCAAAGGAGGATAACTCGCAATCTCTTCTCGGGCCTGCAAATAAACATGCGGATTTTTTGGACTACCGTGGCGTGCGAAAATCTTTGAAGCTCCGATGACTCGCTGGGAGTCCAGGTCTTCCAAAACAAATAAAAAGGCCGCTTGGGATTTTTGGGTGCGATAACGCCCGGCGAAGCTTTTCTCGGATACCACCAAAGAACGGCGCAATATCTCACGATCTTGAGAAAGATGCACAGTTCTCAAGATTTTTCCTAAACGAAGCAAATCGGGCCAATCGGCATCCCGCGCGCTACGCAATAGAAACGCCATGAGAACCAGGGTAACAAAAAGCTAAAAAAGGCCCAAGAATTATGAAGTCGCCCCAAAGCAGGTCTTTTCCAGAAGTCGACGATAAAACTGGACTGCAGCCTTCAACTGACTGAGTTCTACACATTCGTTAGGCCGGTGAATATTGCCATAGTTTCTTCCCGGCCCAAGGATAAGAACTTCACAACCCACAGAGGCGAAATGGGCAGCCTCCGTGCATCCTGGCTTAAGGAAAGCCTCGCTGGACCGATTCATTTCTTGTAGAGTCTCTTGGATCTGGCGCAACCAAGCGCTATGCGGGCTACTACGAAAAGCACCGTTATCTTTTACCTTCTCCACCAAAACCGAGCCTTGAAGCTCTTTATCCTGAGCTTGAAAAAACTTAACGAGGCGTCTTTCTCTGATGACAGGATTTATTTCTGGAGGAAAACGATGATCTAGAACAGCCACACCTCGCTTAGAATCAACACGCAATTGTCCGAGATTGTGGGTTTGGGATCCACCCGTTTGGGTAAGACACAAAAACTTTCTTAAAGCCAAAAGCCAAAACCCAATCCGAAGGGAAACCCGCTCGCTTTGTACTCCGATGTTTTTAACTATTTCAGCGCTGTGACTTTGCAAACCCGTCAATGCTCCTTGGGTCAGCAGAATTTTTACTCGACAACAAGGCGCGATGATATTTGGAGCCTGCCCTCCCTCGACCTCTAAAACACGAACCTGCTTTCCGTGACGGAAATACCAATCTAAAAAAGCCCGATTGGCGTTTTTGCCCTCCTCCGGAAAGGCACTATGTCCAGCCTGGCCGGTAAAGCAAATTTCATAAACCTGTCCTTGTTCACGCCGCATCACCCCTGGGGCAATGCTCAGCTGAAATACACGAAAGCCCTTATTTCCTAAGGCAACCTTTAATTCAGTGGGCTCACTATTGAGTACCTGAGCGCCATGTAATTCTCGGAGGCGTATTAAACGCTGCACTCCAATCAAACCCATTTCTTCTCCATAGGTACCCGTCAGGTAAAGCGGTCGTTGGGGAACACGATCTGTAAATTTCTGTAAGGCAATGATCTGACAAGCCAGCGCTAACTTGGTATCAGCAGCTCCCAAGCCATAAAGCCTCCGCCCTCGGATCGTCGGGCGAAAAGGATCCCCGCCGGTACAAGTCCAAGCTGGAGCATGGGTCACCACCGTATCCAAATGGGTGTTAAACACCAGAGGCCTACCCTTCCGCGGACCCTTGCGCGCAATCACGTTAGCCTGGGGAGCACCACAAAAACGGGCACGCTGCCATTTTACCTCAAAGCCCAATGCCTCGAGAGGACCCCGCAAAAACTGAGCCAGCTCCCAAGTACCGTGAGGATTAGTGGAATCTATTTTGAGAAACTCCTGGCAGAACGATAATAAATTTGAGTCCTTCATAACTCGGAGAGCTTAGCTTGCGGCCCAAAACAATTCCAGGTTTCTTGCAAAATCCACCTCACTCCCTTAAGTAGCAGGCCATGGCAGAACGTCGTCCTCAAAGTCTATCCCAGCTTTTACAAGAATCCCTACACCAATGGAAACTCACCCCAGCCTTCCAGCGCCACGAACTATTTCAAAATTGGGTGGAAATCGCGGGACCTCAGATTGCCGATCGGGCCAGACCTCTTAAAATGCAAGGAAGCCAATTACTACTCCAAGTCGATCATCCCGCATGGGCTCAGGAACTACAATTTCTCAAAACTCAACTTTTAGAAAAGATCCAACAACGCTATCCCTCCGCACAAATTCGGGGATTACGCTTTGTTTTAAAGTAAGGGACTCCACACAAGCACCCGAGCATACCACCCAATAAAAAAGCCCCCTCAGGGGGCTTTTTTCTCATCTTGAAGGTAAAACTCTGTGTCTTACTCGTCATCGACTACTGTCTTTGACTCGGCCTTCCCATCATTCTTCTTACCAGCCGACTTACTTGCTTTTTTGGCAGGTTCTTTCTTGTCATCCGTCTCTGGCTCGGAGCTTCCCTTTTTACCCTTCGGGTCCACCTGAGCATCAGGGCGAGCCTTGGCTGACTTTTCCAGAGCCTTGGGGGCCTCTAGATTAAACTCGATAGTATCGGCACCGGGATTTGACTTTTGATACTTCAAATAATCTTCATTGGCTCTTTTAGCCGCATTGAAAATCCCCTGAACAGTTTCAAACGCAGAGAAGAAAAGTTCGTCACGATTGGCATGGAACTGAGTTTTGGCAAAGCCCAGGTCTTTCATGAGTCGATCTTTGTTTGGATCGCTGTCGGGTAAAGCAGTGACCTTCTTTTTCAGTTGCACGTAAATTTCGTGGGTTTCTTGGTAAAAAGCCGTCATTTGGGCGGAGAGATCTCGCAACTGCCCCAGTTCGAAGGCCATATCTTCACCCTTCTTAGCCGCCTTGGCCTCTAAATAGGCCTTCATGGCGTTTTCTAGCTTGGTCTCACCTTTATCATCGGAGACTACCCACTCTCTGAAGACTCTTACATTTTGCTCAAGAGCCCCCTGCAACTGTTCGATCGTTGCAGCCTCGGGCTCAACCGGCAGCTGGGGAAGCGGAGCAGAAACCGACTCGCTACTTGGAGCGGCGGCATTCGACTGGGTATCACCCCCCGGACCTACGGGAAGAGACTTAGCCTCTCCATCGGCCTTTTTGGGACGTTTTTTATCGCGCGCCCAACGAGCTGCGCTGATGATATCAAAATTTAAGGCGACCTGAGCCCCTATATCCTGGAAAGGTACAGACTTATCCCCCCCCACCAACTGAGTCACCGTAGCCACTGCTCCCAAACTGGCCGAGAGCCCAACATCGAGACTGACCACGTTTTTAAGAAAGGAAAATCGCATCCCAGGTGAAACCAAAGCTGCCACCGCAGGAGGCGACTCTGTACCATCTAGAGTAATCTTGTCGGCCTCAGTTGCCCCTGAAACCTCCAACCTCCCCTCAGCGCATAAATCAGGAGTAAACTCGCTAAAAGAAGCACAACCGGGGGTAGTAAAGATCGTCGCGCCCAGGCGAAGATAGGGCCCAAAAGAAAAATACTCGTTAACGTCGCGCAAATAACCGAAATGAGCGAAAACACCGGTTTTGTTGCCGAGGCTGTTCGAGGACTTTTTGGTCAAAGAGTTGTAACTTACCCCCACACCCAAGAGAAGGTGATTTCGCGAAGGAGAAACCGTCCCCCCCGCCGCAGCATCCTCTTTTGCCTTTTTTCCATCAAAATTAATTCGACCGTAAACTCCTCCAACGAACCCAGGTGAAAAATGATCAAGCCCCTCTCCGTTACCAAGGTTATCCCCACCTACGACCGCACCAACCTCAATGGCCAAGTGGTCTAGCACCTTACCTTTAGGCTTAGCAGAAGCTTGGGGAGCAACCGGCCCCTCAACTCCATCAGCCAGAGGCTGAGACGCAGCCTCATTGGCAGGCGCTGGAGTCGCAATGGGTTGGGAATCTTTTACAATGGGAGGGGTCATAGGTTCATCTCCTCTTCAAGTTCAAGCAAGCAAGATTGAAGGACTCAGAAAACTTTAATATCTCAAACCATGCAAATCGGAACCTTATTATCCCAATTCACCAAGAAACTTATCGGCATGGAAAAATTTTGTTGCTTACTTTTATAAAAAATTGACCTAAAAAAACCCCAGGCAAAACGGAGACTCATGTCTCCACCGACACCCCGCGTTAAAAACAGTTCAAAAAAAACAATACAGCCCCCCTCGCTGTTAATCTTACCAAGGGATGAAGAAGAAAAAGCTACGAACTTTCAGGCCCTCCCCCAACAAGATTACCCCCGCTCTTGAGTTCGATTCCAATTTAATCTTTCGAGGATAATGAAATGAAAAGAGTGGATTTTATCGAGTTTTTCGGCAACTTTGCGACAAGCTGGTCGAAAACGAGCCCCGGGTAGGAAAGGTTACAAACTGGTAAAAAGGAACTTTATGTCCTTCGCTCGATCCCTCATGATTTTGGCGTGCCTGGGGTTTGTTTCGTTGGCAAATCTCCCTCAGGCCCATAGCGCTCAGGATAACACTTATTGCGAGGTAGAAAACGGGTCCGACGACCCGGAGTCCCCCGATTATGGATCTTTACGCCGTAACCTAGAGATGGGATTCAACGCCCCTCATGGCAACAATTGCATCGAACTCATTCGTTTCCAGTCCAACATCGACCGAGTCGAACTCAAAAAACCCATCACCCTCGACAACCCCAAAGATAAAAACTGCGATGGGCACACGATCCATCCCTTGTGTCTCGATAACTGGGATTTCGTGCTCGACGGTGGCGACCACGTGGTCACTCTCGATGTACGCAAGATCCCGCTCAACCAATGTGCTATCACCCTCAAAACTAACCACGTTCTTCTCGCCAATCTCAATATCGAAGCTACTTCCGAACAAATCGAAAATAAAAGCGTGCTCTGCAACGAAGGCAAAAATAACGATTTCACCCAAGTTACCTACAATGGCAAACGCCGCCCTTCCACCCTCGAGCCCAGCGAACTCGATCTCAACGATTCGCATCAAGGACCCAAAGCCCCTTCTCAACTCGCCGTGAGTATTGTGGACGGCATCGACCCCAACTTCGACAAAGATTTCCAAATCAAAATTTCTTGGCAGGATAACGCCGACAACGAGACCAGTTATTCTGTCGAGCGAGCTATCCTCAATAAGCCAGAAGATGCTTGTCAGTATTTCGTTCCCGTACAGTGGATCAACCCGGTCAAACCAGACAAAGAAGAGGCTCTAGATCCCAACGTAGCTCCTGATATCACCTACTGTTACCGAGTTCGGGCCACAGGCAAAAAAGGCCCTTCCTACTACTCCGAAACGGTTAAGTTTACTGCTCCTCATGTAGAACTCGAGGCCCCAACGGGGGTAAGCGCCACCCTCTTGCCGCAAAAAAAGATACGCGTCGAATGGGATTACCCTCACGACCATTACACTCGTTTCCATGTCCAAAGGGGAAACAACAACTGCGATAGTTTTTCTCCGTTCCTCGTGATTCCTAAAGGGGAGGGATACAGTTTTATTGACCCAACGCCGATCGTTGGCATTCAGTACTGCTACAGAATTCGAGCGATTTATCAAAACTCCGTACAATTAGAGTCTCCCTTTTCTGAGGTAGTTTCTTTAATTGTCCCAGTGCCAACCCCGATGCCAGAAGACTCTCCAGAGCCCATTCCCTCAATGGAGCCTCTTGATACGCCTGCGCCCCTCCCCACCCCTACTCCTACGCCCGAGCCCTTACAGAGCCCCACTCCCGAACCCGAGGGCCCGCTAGACAACGATGGCGACGGTGTTGACGACGACACCGACAATTGTCCAAGCACCCTCAACCCCAACCAAGGCGACCGTGACAACGATGGCCTAGGCGACGAATGCG
>DALYDW010000002.1:4384-12177 GCA_031972915.1 bacterium | reverse complement strand
TTCCGCCGAACAAGAAGGACAACTGGGCACCTCTCCTCTAAATCCCGATAGCGATGCTGATGGGATTCTTGATGGTGAAGACAATTGTCCTTTGCAGGCCAATCCAAACCAAGAAGACGAAGACCAAAATGGCCATGGAGATCGCTGTGAGGCCTCCGATCCTACAGACCCTGCAGACGAAGACGAAAATCCAAGCGACACCGGCTCAGACTGTGAAGAAGACTGCATCGCCTTACCGAGCAGCGAGGGAGCGCAAAACTCTTCCCAAACGGCAGGCTGTTCGCTCCACCAATTTCAGGACGAAACATTCTCAAATAATCCGCTCTGGCTACTGGCATTTTCTTTAGGACTGGGAGTGATCCGGAGACGGCGTCGTTGTTCTTAAAAGATTTTATCTATTCGAAGGTAGCGTTCACTGACTCTGGAAAATTCTTTAAAAAGATCTTTCTAAAGAGTTCGCAACAAAATCTTATTTTGCCCGATAGCCTCTCCTAGAAGGCGGGAAATCATTGGGCTATTTTCGCATCGTGTCAAAACTCCCGTCTCAAATTTAAGGGAGGTCTTTCATGGCACGACGATTTCTTTTTTGGGCCACTTCTCTCAGCCTTCTTACCGCCAGCCTTCCCGCCCAGGCGGTCTTCGACAACACCTACTGCGTTGTTGAGTCCAGCAAAACCGATGACACCTACCATACCCTCGGACGAAAAGTGAAAGGCTACAACAAGGGCACTAGTTGTTTAGAAAGAATCTTATTTAAAGAAGGTAAAAGCTTTCAAATCAAGCTGACCAAGACCGTCTTCTTTGATTTTCCTGAAGACGTCGATAGCGACGACGACTCCTATAATTTTGTCTTAGATGGTGGCGATGCCGATTATGTCGAAATCGATGGTACGGCGCTGGATGAAGATTCCTGTGCCCTTCGATTTAATGTTCCCAATGTTCAGGTCAAGTCCTTAACCGTGCGGGTTCATAAGTTGGAACAAGCCTTGTGTTCCGATCTACAAGACGATCCCGTTCAACACTCTCAAGTGACGATCATCGCCGACGACGATGCCGATCAAGATAAAGTGGTCGACGAATCCGACAATTGCCCTAATTTTAAAAATGACGATCAGGCCGATCAAGACAACGACGGCCTTGGAGACCCTTGCGATCCCTGTCCCAACAATCCAAACAACCATCCCGGGGCCTGCAAAAATCTGGGCTTGCAACTTCCCGATCTGCCCACACCACCTCCCCTACCTGAGCCCACTCCTGAACCCACCGCGGAGCCCGTGGTAACTCCTACTCCGATTCCGGCGACTCCTATTCCCACAGAGGCGCCTGAGGAAGACGTAGAAGTAGAGGTGCCACCTGCAGATGCCAACGACGTAGATGCTGACGGTACCGCGAACGACGGAGATAACTGCCCTGCCATTGCCAATGAAGGTCAAGAAGATACCGATGGCGATGGAATTGGTGATGCTTGTGATCCCAACCCTAGCGTAGCAGGCAGCACCTCCGAGGATAGTGATTTCGTCGAGATCAACTCGGGTGCTTCCAGTGGCTGTAGTCTCATTTCCCAAGTACAAGGAAACGGAGCCTTAGGATTTTTAATGTTTTTATTGCCCGCCTTCTGGGCTTGGAAACGCAAGTCGAAGTAGTTGTTCGAGCGAGGCTAAACCCACGATTCGGTCGGCTTCGACAATAAATAGAACATTGATTTGCCTGGAGCGCATTTTTTGAAACGCGCTCCAGGCATTTTCTTGCAGGGGAAACACTAAATCTTCGGTATTAGGATCGATAAACTCATCGATCTTGAGCGACTCCCATCCAGCTTCATGGATATCTTTTAATCGATCCAAGGGCACAGTACCCACTAGTCGTTCTTCTTCCATCACCGGATAATGAGAATACAAAACCCCATCGCGCAAAGATCCCAACATATCGACTAAATGATCCCCCGGATGCAATTTGAGAAAATGCGTTTGTAAAAGCAAAGCCAGGGGAACTTTTACCAAACGGCTTTGTACCATCACCTGCTTCAAGCTCATTTCAGAGCTTCGTCTCAAAAAGAAACCGATAAAGGCCATCCATAACCCCGCCACAAGGCTTCCTGACAAAGCCCGATAACTTCCCCAAGCAATAAGCGCCCAACCGAGAATTTGTCCCAAACGAACAGCAAAACGTGTGGCCCAGTAGTAATCCTTTTTCAAAGCCCACAATAAAGCACGAAAAACCCTTCCTCCATCCAACGGAAACGCGGGCAATAAATTGAATAAAGCCAAGAGAGCATTCATCCACCCCAAATAAAATAAGAGCAAAGTAAGCCCTTGATGAATTTCCCAAGCCCGAGACCAAGAGCTCAAAACAAAAAGCACCACCGCCAAACACCCACTGAAGACAGGCCCCAAAATAGCCACCCAAAATTCAGCTTTGGGGGAAGGAGCCTCTTGTTCCATCTCGGCTACCCCTCCAAAAACAAACAAAGTAATGCTCTCGATTTTGATCGAGTAGTGACGAGCCATCAAGGCATGAGAAATTTCATGAAACAAAATGGAGGCAAAGACCCCCGTAGCCGCAATGAAACCCATTGACCAATACGCCGTCCCAGGAAGCCCAGGATAATTTTGTGGAAAATAACCCGTGGCCAAACTGTAAGTGATGAGCAGCAACAAGATGCCCCAACTCGCATCCAAACGAATCGAGAATCCAAGGAGCTTAAAAATTTCCAAACGATGTCGGGTCACAGTCCATCTCCACCCACAATATTTTCAACACACCTGCAAAATTAAAAACTTCCCCTTACAGACTTGAGTCTACTTGCCCCATTCTATTCCCGCAAAAGTAAAGAAAAATATCGATCTAGTCCTCACCGCTCCCAAAAAGTCGAAATGCGAATATGACAAGCTTTTCTCACGACCAACACTTGCCGCATCGAGTCATCATTGATGAATTATTTCAACAAGTTGTAAAACAAATTCTTTACGCATAGAATGAAGGCATCGGACTTGGAAACGCCGGTCTTGTGCAAGGGACCCTTGAAAAATCAAATCTCCGGTTTTCAAACCAAAGGGGGGGGCGGCATGCCAGTTCAGACCATTCAAAAATTTCAGATCAAAAAGCTCAGCCTGTTAGACTCGGAGGGAGCTCTAAGCCGTTCGGCAACCCCCTCCCCATGGAATGCAACACAGCTCAAAGAAATGTTTCAAAAAATGATTTTCACCCGCGAATTTGACCGTCGTTGCCTCGCGCTGCAACGACAAGGTCGAATGGGGACCTTCGCCTCTTCCCTGGGGCAGGAGGCCATCTCCGTGGGTAGCGCCCTGGCCATGAGTAGCCAAGACTGGGCAGCCCCCTCCTTTCGCGAGCAAGGTCTTTATCTTTCCCGGGGCATTCCCGCCCATTTACTGCTCTTATTTTTTATGGGAAACGAAGAAGGTAATCGCCTACCCAAAGAAAAAAAAATTCTTCCTTACTGCATCCCCTGCGCAAGCCAGACGCTCCACGCCGTAGGTTTGGCCCTAGGGGCAACCCTCAAAGAAGAACCGGGGGCGGTTCTCACTTATCTTGGAGACGGAGCGACGAGCGAAGGAGATTTTCACGAAGCCATGAACATGGCGTCTATTTTCCAATTGCCCGTCATTTTTATTTGTCAAAATAATCAATGGGCCATCTCCACTCCCGTATCCCGACAATTTCATGGAAAACATTTGGCTCAACGCGCCCTAGCCTACGGCATGCCGGGAATCCAAGTCGACGGCAACGATGTCTTAGCCGTCTATCAAGCAACTCAACAGGCCTTGAGTCTCGCAAAAGCAGGACAAGGCCCGAGCTTTTTAGAATGCCTTACTTACCGCATGGAAGCCCACACTACGTCCGACGATCCATCTCGTTATCGCGACACAAAAGAACAAGACTTCTGGAAATCCCTCGATCCCATCGATCGTTTTGAAAAATATCTGATTCGACAGGGGCTTTTGCAAAACGGAGACCGAAAAAAAATAGAAAACGAGTGTAGCGAGCTACTCAAACAAGAAATAGCCACCGCCGAAGCCATCAATCAACGACTCAACCCTGATGAAATGTTCGCTTACCTTTACGCTCATTTTCCCGAAACTCTCCGACCTCAACGAGTAGAACTCTCGGAGACCTCAGCCCCCTTGAAGCAAAAGGAGCAGAGCCATGGATAGTCCCGGACTCGGAAAATTTACTTTAGTGCAAGCGGTCAATCGGGCACTCCATCGCTCGATGGAGCTAGATTCTGAGGTCGTGGTTTTAGGACAAGACGTAGCCCGATGTGGTGGAGTCTTTCGTGCCACCGAAGGCCTTTGGGAACGATTCGGAGAAAAACGCATCTTCGATACACCCCTAGCAGAATCCGCCATTGTGGGAACCTCTGTCGGACTCTGCATCTATGGGCTCAAGCCTGTAGCCGAATTGCAATTTTCTGGATTTGCCTATCAGGCCTTTCATCAAATTGAGCAACATGTTTCCCGCTATCATAATCGGACTCGAGGAAACTATCCCATGTCGATGGTATTGCGCATGCCTTACGGCGGTGGTGTCCGAGCCTTCGAACATCACTCAGAAAGTCGAGAAACTTATTACCTTCACACCCCTGGTCTCAAGGTCGTCATGCCCTCCTCTCCCGAAGACGCTTACGGCCTACTACGATCTAGTATTGAGGATCCCGACCCCGTGATTTTTATGGAACCCAAGCGCCTTTATCGCAGTGCGAAAAGCTCTTTGGCTCAGGAGGATTTTAAGATTCCCCTCGGTCAGGCCAAAATTCTTCAAAGTGGACAAGATCTCACTCTCATCACTTACGGCGCCATGGTCCCCACTGTTTTGGAAGCCGCTCAACAATGGCAAGAACCCGGATCTTTAGAAATCATCGACCTACGAACGCTTTCTCCCTTGGACGAAGCAACCCTCGTCGATTCTGTAAAAAAAACCGGCCGCGCCATTGTGGTGCACGAAGCCCCACGAACCCTAGGACTAGGAGCAGAACTCTCCGCCCGACTCATGGAAAAGGCCTTTCTCTATCTCAAAGCTCCATTACAAAGGGTCACAGGTTACGATACCCAGATGCCTTATTTTCAGCTAGAAAACGAATACCTCCCACAAACCGCAAAAATTCTTCAAGCCATCGAAGAAACGCTTCGCTACTAAATTAAACAGATTGGGTTTTGTATTTTGCTTTTAATGGTCTCCTTCGCCCTCGAAGCAGCTTTTCTCTGTAGTTCAGTTCTTGCGCAAAGCCAACCCGAGCCATCCGCCTTCACTGAGTTGTCGCTCTAATTTCCAATTTGAATAAACCCTCAGCAGCTCTTCGAGTTCATTTTTAGGAACACCAGACAGTAGCAAAACCCCTCCCCGAGCCATGCGACAACGTAACTCGGCCTCGAGTTGAATAAGAGTCGTAGTCATTAAATTAGCTAGAATCATGGGAAATCTCCCATGAACCTCTGAAAGCTGAGGGTACAAAGAAAAAGCTTTCCAACCATTAATTCGAAAATTTTCCCGAGCACAATCCCTGGCCTCGGCAGCAATTTCCACAGCCTCCACTCGAGAAATCCCCATGCTTTTTCCCAAAAGCGCTAAGATTCCCGAGCCCGTTCCCACATCGAGAAGAGAGTCGGGGAGGCTTTTGCACTCGAGCAACAACCGAGCCACCAAACGGGTAGTCTCGTGTCGGCCTGTCCCAAAGGCCTGCCCCGCCTTCAACCATAAAATCTTTTGTGGAAGTGTTTTGTCGAAAAAACTCTCATGGGGTGGAGTTGAAGGAGAAGCCACCCAATAACCCGGAACCAATTCATAAGGAGAAAAATCTAACTCGACACCGCGCTCGAGCGGCAAACCTAAAACCGTGTGGCGAAAATCGTGAAGCTCCCCTAGGTATTCTTCAAAACGAACTTTCTGTGTCTCCCAAGAATAATCTTCCTCGAAATAAAGACGCACGCCCATCCATTCATCCTGTCCGCAATTTTTCTCCCATCCCAAACAAGCCGAAACATCCAAGGCTTCTAAAAAAAGACTTTCTTGCTGGCAAAGAAAAGAAAAACTGAAGACTTGAAAATACCGATAGGTCATTTTTTTTCACAAACCGAAGCAAAATCACAGGGGGGTTCTCTTAAAAATTTCAGTCCCCACAAAAATCAAACTCAAGCCAAACGAGTTAACAGTTCCAAACAAAGGCCATCATCTTTGAGATAACGCTTTAAAATTCTTTCCGAAGGCCTCCATAAAAATCTTTTAAGATCCATGTATCCCCTAGCATCAAAAATCACGCCTTCGGTCACTAAGAGTTGCCTTTGTTGCTCTCCCATTCCAACTCGGTAAGTGGAAATTCCCCCTTGAGCATTCACCACCCGATGCCAAGGCAAAGTAGATTCTGATCCCAGCTGATAAAGTAATCCACCGACAATGCGGGCAGCCCTGGGAGAACCCGCTATGGATGCCACATAACCGTAAGTCAAAACCCGACCCCGAGGAATTTTTTCCACAATAGAGAAGACTCGCTCTGGAAAGCTTAAAATCGTCGAGCTCATGAAATTAAAAAGATTGGGACTATTCCGCTCCCGTTCCCTGCCAACGAGTGAAAAGTTCATGCGGAATACGTAATACATCCAGAACTTTGCCCACCGTATGATCGACTAAATCGGCGGGAGTCTGAGGACGATGATAAAAGGCCATAACTGGCGGCAAAATCACCGATCCCATTTGAGCCAGGGTTAGCATATTCTGTAAATGCACTTGATGCAAAGGCGTCTCACGCGGCACCAACACCAACTGGCGACGTTCTTTCAAGGTGACATCGGCGGCCCGAGTCAACAAATTGTCGCTCAATCCATGGGCGACGCTGGCAAGGGTACGCATACTACAAGGTATAATAACCATTCCATCTGTAAGAAAAGATCCGCTAGCAATGGGAGCCGCAATCTCTCGCCAAGAATAACTATACTCGGCAAGATCGCGAAGTTTTTCTACAGAGTATTCAGGCGCTTCAAACCTCAGAGTGCTTTCCACATGAGGGGACAAGACCAGATGAACTTCCACATCATTTTTGGAGCGAAGCACTTCTAAAAGTCGAATTCCCAAACAAGGCGCACTAGAACCTGAAATTCCTACGACTAGACGTTTCATGCCTCGCCTCCCCTTTCTAGCCAACTTAAAGCCAAACGAATCGCCGCCTGCATCGAACGCGGATCAGCGATGCCACGTCCTGCAATATCAAAGGCCGTACCATGGTCGGGACTAGTACGAATCAGAGGCAAGC
Source organism: bacterium (assembly GCA_031972915.1). Lineage (GTDB taxonomy): Bacteria > UBA10199 > UBA10199 > DSSB01 > DSSB01 > DALYDW01. The sequence goes on along the minus strand of DALYDW010000002.1, from coordinate 4,916 downwards.
CCAAGGTGACATTCACTCCTTCCCAAAAATGCAATAGCTTAAAAGGGATGAGCCCCTGATCGTGATACATACAAACCACGGCATCCCAACGCCCCTCATAGGCTTCGTGAAAAACGGCATCAGGCACAGCGGGACCATGGCACTCCCAGCCCCGTTGACGACAGGCCACCAAAGCAGGTTCGATAATTTCTAATTCTTCTCGGCCTAAATGCCCCTTCTCTCCCGCATGGGGATTTAAGCCACAAACGGCAATTCTGGGTTGCTGAATTCCCATTCGATACCGAAGAAATTTCCAAGTGAGTTCCACGGTGTCTTGAATGCGAGATTCACTCAATAAGCTCGGGACACGTTCCAAGGGTTCATGAATAGTCACTAAAACCACCCGCAAACGAGGCCCCGCCATCATCATAGCAAATTTAGAAGTACCAGTTTTAGAGGCTAAGTATTCGGTATGCCCGGGAAAAGAAAAACCCGCTCGCTTCACATGATCTTTCGATAAAGGTGCTGTCACCAAAGCCTGAATCTCACCGCG
>DALYDW010000002.1:3527-4258 GCA_031972915.1 bacterium | reverse complement strand
CATGGTAATTCCCAAAACAGCCTGGGTCTTTTTGGAAGAATCAAGAGAACTTGTCACGCTTAACTCGACTTATCAGATTGGGCATCCCCTTCTTGAGGAATCTTGATATCGATGAAACTATTTCCCTTAAGATCGTCTAAATAGTTGTCGAGTTCTTCCGCCATTTTCATTTCAAAAACTTTCTCTCGGATTTGTTCGCGGATCGCCTTGTACTCCTCCCCGGCCAAAGTACTTCGCTGAAAAAGTTTCAAAACATGGAGTCCCATATTAGATCGCACCGGAGCACTCACTTCACCAGGCTTGAGTTCACCAAGCAACTCTGCAATTTGAGGAGCAAGTTGGTTAACGGGATAGGTTTGAGCCACAGCTGTCTGGGCGTTGGTCGAATATTTCTTACCTAAGTCCTCAAATTTTTCCCCACGACGCGCTTGGCGCGTCACCTCATTGGCTAACTTCTGCGCAGCAGCTAAGCTTGCATCGTCAGCGTCGGGACTAAGGGGAATAATAATCTGAGCCATTTCTACGCTTTGATAGCCGGCAAATTTATCGGGATGATCGGCAAAAAATTCATCTAAATCGGCATCAGTTACCTTGACCCGTGGCGAAATCACCTGCCCCATAAATTTGATTTTTTTGATCTGATCGCTGACCTGACTTTCATACTGGGCCCAACTGGTCCCCTTACCCTTCAGCTCTTTCATTAATTGGTCCCGAGAGAGCTTGTTGCGTTC
>DALYDW010000002.1:0-3517 GCA_031972915.1 bacterium | reverse complement strand
GGAAATAGCTTTTTCCAAATCTTCGGGGGTAACGGACATTTTACGCTTTTTAAGCTCTTGATCGAGCAGCTTGTCGTCGATCAAGGCCTCCAAAGCCATACTGCGATAATTCTTAAATTTCTTTTCCTTACCCATCTGACTAGCCACTTCTTTGATTTTATCGATGTTTTCGGCCATGGCCTTGTCTAGCTCAAAGAGAGTGATGGGATCGTCGTTGACCACAGCGACCACTCGATCCACGGTCTCAGCCCCCGACAGTCCAGGAGACAAGATAGACAGAGTTAATAAAATAGAAGAAATTCCGTAACCTATCGCTTTTTTCATAGGCTGACCTTTTCTAATACTTCCTCGCGGATTTCAACGTTAGTTTTACTCCGGAGGTCCCTTAATAACTTTTCTCGACTCTCTCGGCGAGCTTGTTGCTTGAGTTGCAACACGATACTTGATTCAGACTCCTCCCAAGATCGTCTCAACTCGGGTCTTTTTTCTAAAACCTTAAACAAATGGAAACCATAGGCACTTGGAATAATTGGAGAAACCTCACCGGGGTTCATCGAGAAAGCCACCTCAAATTCTCGAGGAAAATTCCCGGGCTCGATAAAACCTAAATCTCCGCCCCGCTCCCTATCGGGAGACAGGGAAAGATCTTGGGCCAACTTGGCAAAGTTCTCTCCATTGCGCAAACGGCGTAAGATGGACTCAGCCTTTTCTTTAGAGTCGGTGACAATTTGGCGAAGCCGCACCGCAGCGGGGATCCGAAACTCCTCGGGATGAGCCTCGTAATATTCTTTGGCTCGTGCAACATCGACGGGGGCTTGATTAAACGCCATTTGTTCGACATATTTCTTAATGAGCAGTTCTTGTCTTTTACGCTGTAGCCAGACCTCATGGTTCATGCCCACCTCTTGAAGAGTTTCTTGAAAAGCGATTTCGGTGTATTGATTTTTATAACGTCTTAGCTCAATTTGAAACTCTTCCTCCGTAACTTCCATTCCCGATTCGCGGGCAGCCTCGGACAGCAATCGTCGATCCAACATTTCTTGTAAAACCCGTCGTTTCAGCGCGAGAAATTTTTCGGGGTCTTTGGAGATCTTTTCTGAAATATGAAAACTTTGCAGACGCAATTCTGATCGGAGATCACCCACGGAGATAGAAAAATCTTGTCCAACACGAGCGACCTGTTCGTCGGGCTGAACTTGGGTACAAGCAAAAAAACTAAAAATTGTACCCCACAGCCCAAAAACTAAGCAGCGTGAAAAAAAAAGGGCGCGATTTTTTTTGATCCAAATCGTCATAAACCATCCACCAGTTCTAAACTGGATAAAAATTGCATCACTCCTTCAATCGCAACATCGCTTTTACCTTCTTTAAAGTGGATCGCCAATTCATGAGGTTTTAACCAACGAAAACGCTCAGGCTCTTTCTGCAAACGCAACATCAAAGACTGGGGCTCCACGGGAGAATCTGGAGAGAAGACCAACACCATCCGCCTCGCCTCTTGCACCAAACTTTTCAACCACACTCGCTTGGCTAAGAGCTTTAAACGCATCACCCGAAGCAAGTTCTCCACAGGTTCAGGCAATTGACCAAAACGGTCCTGAGTTTCTTCCGCAAGGGCATCTAACTCCTCTTCATCCATTGCACTCGCCAACCTCTTGTAAAGCGTGAGGCGCATCGGGGTGTCGGGCATGTAATCCTCAGTTATGGCGGCGTGCAACTGGAGTTTCAACTCCGGATCCGGAGCCTGCTGACGAGTCTCGCCCTTGACCTCCATCAGGGCTTCTTCCATCAGACGCATATACAGATCATAACCAACCGCTGCGATTTGCCCCGACTGCTCAGGTCCCAACAAATTTCCAGATCCGCGAATTTCCAAGTCGTGGGAGGCAATACGAAAGCCACTGCCCAAATCGGTGTAACGCTGTAAAACCGCTAAGCGCGCCCGAGCTTTGGTCGTGATCAACTCTTGTCCAGGAATTAATAAATAAGCGAAGGCACGTAAATTAGAACGACCTATGCGGCCTCGCAATTGATAAAGTTGAGCCAAACCAAAAGTATCAGCGCGATTGATAATCATAGTATTGGCACTGGGAATATCCAAACCGGACTCCACCAAAGTGGTACACAAAAGTAAATTGAACTCCCTGTTCAAAAACCGAATCATGACTTCTTCTAATTCTTTTTCCTCCATCTGCCCGTGAGCCATCTCAATTTTGGCTTCTGGCAAAATTTCCGTAAGCCTTCTTTTTAATTGGGGCAAACTCTGAACTCGATTGTGAACGAAATAAACCTGCCCTCCTCGAGCCAATTCGCGATGCACCGCTTCTCGGATCAGCCCCTCGTTGTAAGTGGCCACCAAGGTTTGCACCGCCAATCGATCAGTGGGCGGAGTCGCAATAACACTCAAATCCCGAATACCGCTCAAAGCCATGTTTAAAGTTCGAGGAATAGGTGTGGCTGTTAGAGTCAAGACATCGGTGTGGGACTTGAACATTTTAATTTTTTCTTTTTGCTTCACTCCAAAGCGATGTTCCTCATCGACGATCAATAAACCTAGATCCTTAAAACGGACCCTCTCACTTAATAGAGCGTGAGTGCCGATGATGATATCCACTTTTCCAACCTTCAAACGTTCAAGAATTTCTTTCTGTTGTTTAACATTGGAGAAACGCGAAATCGACTCGATCACTGCAGGATAATGGGCAAAACGATTACGAAAAGTTCTTTCGTGTTGCAAAGCCAAAACCGTGGTTGGCACCAAGACCGCCACTTGCTTATTGTCGAGCAAAGCCCGAAACGCCGCACGCATCGCGACTTCAGTTTTTCCAAATCCCACATCACCACAAACCAAGCGATCCATGGGACGATCCGCATCCATATCGCGATTGATCTCTTCAATAGCGTGCAACTGATCCCGAGTTTCTTCAAAAGGAAAGGTCGCCTCAAACTCCTCGTACAAGGCCCCAGCGGGGCTAAAGGCATATCCGGGAGAGGACGCACGCTCTGCGTATAGCTTGAGCAGCTCCCCAGCGATACTCCTCAAAGCCTGTTTGACCTTGATCTTATTTTTTTCCCATTGCCCCGACCCCATGCGATCCAAGCGAGGCACATGGCCATCGGGCCCGGTATAGCGGCTCACCAGATTGAGGCGATAAACCGGCAAGTAGAGCTTATCTCCGCCCAAATATTCCAAGAGCAAAAAATCACCTGGATAGGCACCTACCTGCAGACTTACCAAACCTCGATAAATCCCCAGTCCATGTTCTTCATGAACGACGTAGTCTCCTTCGGCCAAATCCTCGAAGGAGGTCACCCCAGGCAAAGCTCGTTTTTCTTCTTTTTTGCGACGCTTTTTCTCACCGAAAATTTCCTGATCGGTAAGCAAGGCAATGCGTTCCTCACTCCACAAAAATCCCTTCCCGACATGACCTTCCCAAAGCCTTACTTCGGGTTTGGACTCCCTAGCCTGGGTCATCGCATCGAGAAATTTTCCTTCACCCCAACGTACCGGAATCTC
>DALYDW010000001.1:26471-41299 GCA_031972915.1 bacterium | reverse complement strand
GGAGCAGGCGGGACGCGTTGCTGACTTCATGGAATTTGCCGAGCTGATGTGTGCGGATGCCTTACATCGAGAAGAGTCTTGTGGCGGACACTTCCGTGAGGAGTATCAAACTCCCGAAGGCGAAGCAAAGCGTGATGATGAACGTTTTTCCTACGTGGCGGCTTGGGAGTATCAAGGCCAAGGCTCTCCTGCCACTCTACACAAAGAGCCTCTCAATTTTACCGTACTTAAGCCCACCCAGAGGAGTTATAAATGAGCGACAACTTTAACCTCACTCTTAAGGTTTGGCGGCAAAAGGATTCGCGCACCCCGGGCAAACTGGTGACTTACCAGGTCAATAATGTAAATCCTCACATGTCTTTTCTCGAGATGATGGATGTATTAAATGAAGAGCTTCTACAAAAAGGAGAAGACCCCATCGCTTTTGATCACGACTGCCGCGAAGGTATTTGTGGCATGTGTAGTATGATGATCGACGGACAGGCTCATGGCCCCTTGAAGGAAACCACGACCTGTCAGTTGCACATGAGGCATTTTAAAGACGGCCAAACTTTAGTTGTAGAACCCTGGAGAGCTAAGGCTTTTCCTGTCATTAAAGATCTTGCCGTAGATCGATCTGCTTTTGACCGTGTAATTACCGCCGGTGGATTTAGTTCTGTTAATGTCGGAAATGCTCCCGATGGTAATACCCATCTAATTCCAAAACCCGACGCGGACCGAGCCTTCGATGCCGCTGCTTGTATTGGATGCGGTGCCTGTGTGGCGTCCTGCAAAAATGCCTCTGCTAGCTTGTTTGTTGCCGCTAAAGTGACTCACTTCGCTAGTCTTCCTCAAGGAAAGCCTGAGCGGAAAAAGCGTGTGTTAGATATGGTTGCCCAAATGGATCAAGAAGGTTTTGGAGCTTGCACCAATACTTACGAGTGTGAAGCGGCCTGCCCTGCTGGAATCAAGGTGACCACCATCGCCACAATGAATCGAGAATACTTGTGTGCGGCTTTGACGGGCGATTACGAACCCAAAAAATAAATAAAGATAACCGCAGAAGTCCCCTGCCCACTTAAATTAACCCTTACCATTCTGCTCCAATTTCTTTTCGAAGATGGGCTTGAGGGGGGAGCCTCTCGGGTAAACTGATCTCAAAATTATCTAACATCTACAGTTACAAAAAAGGCCTCAAGTTTTTGGTTTAACTTGAGGCCTTACAATCTTTTAACGATTAAACAAAATAGCCAGATCTCATCAGGCTTTGTTTTGCCATGATAGAGAATCTGAGCGATTGTCTAACTATCCCAAAATATTGCCCAGCTTGAGAGCAAGCCCCATATCGCCGGAGACTTTGAGTTTACCCGTCATAAAAGCCATTTGGGGATTTAAACTTCCATCGATCAAATTAGAAAAATCACCCGAACTCATCACGATGGTACAACGTGCAGCACCAGTCGACCCTTCTTTAACTTCTCGCTTGCCACCTGATAAATCGATCGACCAAACACCGCCTTCATCGCCCGTAATATTAAACTCGTAAATGGCATCAATACCGGTCATTTTAGCAGCATTTGTAACGAGTTTTTCAGGGATTTTTTTTTCGAAAATTTCTCGCGCTCTCGACATGGGAACTCCTTAGATTGACACGACTCTTTTAGTAAATCGTGAATTAGAAAAACGGACTCCGGGCTAACATGGGCTTTTCTAAGCTGTCAAGAATCGCCCATAAGAGCTTAAAAGCGTTTAGTGCAATAGGTGCCAAAACAGTTTAGTAATCCATTGACCCAAAAACAGGATACAAAAGAGGCGAGAAATCCATTTTTGGCCCTGAGGGCTCGTCCAACTCGAATGGATTCCATTAAAAAAAACAACAGAACGCCAACAAGCTTTTATAGCGACAAGAGTAAAACTCAAAACAAGAACCGGAACCATGGCATTATAAAAAATCGCCCGTCTAAAATGACCATGGAAAAAGGCAACAAAGCCTCGAGTCAAACCGCAACCAGGACAATCCAAGCCCGAATAGACTTTAAACAGACATAGAGGAAGCGTCTCAACCCAATTGGGTTGAACACAAGCACTAAGGGCAAACAAAGCGACCACGATAAAAACACTTGTAAGACCCTTTGGTTCGAATTTTATTTTTAGACCCAAGAGTGCAAGCTCTACAAAGGGTTTCACAATTGAGACAATGCCTAGAAAACTAAGAAACCTTGTTGACCTGCTGTTCTGCAAGATTGCCAATCACAGGGACCAACCAATGCTCTCCTTGGTAAGCCTTGATCATGGCGATGATTTTGACAGCCGCATAAGAAACCCAAAATATAAAGGCGAAGACCCAAGTAACGGCTCCTAAAATTGGAATATCATCAATAATTTTAAGAACGATCGTCACTGCGAGGGCCGCTCCATCAAGAAAGATGGATTGCCAAGCGTGAAATCTTACTTCTTTGTTTTCTTTTTCAATGACCAAAAAAATAATTCCGGTCACCAAAAAACAAACATAACAAAGCAAAGAAGCGATGTTGGGGGCCAGGCCCGACCCCTGGGAACCACTGTCGTGACCTCCCGCGGATACAGTTGAATTCGCTTGAGAGTTTTTTTCTTCCACAGTGTCTCCCTTCTTATTTGAGAGGTTGATTTTATGAACGATGGAATTCTAAATTAATCCTGATAGAAGCTGTCCAGAATATCTTTATACCTTTCATTAACCACTTTTCTTTTTACTTTCAGACTCGGAGTCAGCTCACCACCTTCCACACTGAAGTCTTTTTCGATAATGGCAAATTTCTTAATGGTTTCGTATTTTGCCAGGTGGCGGTTTTTTTCCTCAAGGATTCTTTTTACCTCACTCTCAATTTCCGGAGCCTTAGATAAAGCCGCCAAACTCTGATCAGCAAGTCCTAAGCGAGTGGCTCTCCTTTTTAATTCGGTGGGTTCCAAAGTAATTAAAGCTGAGAGAAATTTTCTACGATCCCCATGCACCACCACTTGACTGATGAGAGGATCAGTTTTGATCATATTTTCGATATTTTGGGGGGCGATGTTTTTCCCTCCCGCAGTAATGATAATGTCCTTCTTGCGATCGGTAATTTTTAGCAGTCCATTTTCATCGAATTCTCCGATGTCTCCAGTGTGAAACCAGCCGTCCTTGGTAAAAACTTCGGCAGTTTCTTCTGGGCGCTTCCAATACCCTTTGCTGACCATAGGGCCACGCACTAAAATTTCACCATCGCTGGCAATTTTTTCTTCGACGCCAATTAAGGGACGTCCCACTGTGCCGAATGCCATGGCATTTTCTGAATTGCCATTAATTGCCGCAGTGGTTTCGGTTAAGCCATAACCTTCCAGGATTAAAAGACCGGCACCGTGAAAAAATTCGGCTATCTCCCGGGATAAGGGGGCTCCCCCTGAGATAAAAAACTGAATCCTTCCCCCAAGCTTTTTATGTAGCTTAGAAAAGACCAGCTTATGCGCCAAACTGTATCGCAACTTAAGCGATGCCGAGGGAACTTGTCTTTTTTGCACGCAAAGGCTGTGCTCCTTCCCCACCTCTTTGGCCCAACGGAAAATGCCCTTTTTTAGGGAGCTGGCATTTTCTACGTTCGCCAACATGTTTTGATAAACCTTTTCAAAAATTCGAGGCACACAAACCATAAAGTGCGGGCGAACTTCTCCAAGATTATCGATTAATTTTTCGACGCTCTCCGCATAGCTGTGAGTGAAACCCTCAGTTAATTGGAAAAACTGCACTACTCTGGCGAGAATATGGGCCAAGGGCAAAAACAACAAAGCCTCATTGCCAGCATTATGGGGAAAAACCGCCTTAATTGCGATGTTTTCTCCTAAAAGATTTCCATGGGAAAGCATTACACCTTTGGGCGGACCTGTTGTGCCCGAGGTATAAACCAAAGTAGCTAAATCTTCTGTTCCAATCTGGCGAATTCTGGTTTCAAAATCGGAACCGTCTTTCTGACCGCTTTTTTCGAATTCTTCTAAGGAGAGAACTCCCTCGCCCATAATTTGCCCCTCAAACACAACGATGATTTTTAAATGAGGCAAACGGGAACGAATTTCCAAAAGCTTTTCTAACTGAGTCGAATTTTCGACAAAGATAAAACGAGCTTCAGAATTAGACAGGATATACTCGACCTCTTCGGCGGTGTTGCTCTGATAGATTGGAACAGTAACGGCGCCTAAAGAAAGAATCGCCAGATCGACAAGCGTCCACTCGTAGCGAGTCTGAGAAAGTATAGCTACTCGATCCCCATGAGAGACATCAGCCTTCTTCAGCGCTTCGCTCAGCACTTTTACTCTGGAGATAACCTGGGACCAAGTTAACGACCTCCACAGCTTATCTTTCTTAAAACGAAAACAAGGCTCTCCGCCTTTTTTTTCGGCCGTATCCTGGAACCATCTCAGGATATTTTCGTGCTCCATCTCAGGCTCCTAACTAAAGGAAAAAACAGGGTATTTTTCTCGGAAACCCTATACACTTCCGAAAAGCTTGTCTAGGATTTTGTCAATTCAACGGTTCCTACAAAGGGAAGATTACGATGTTTACCATCTAAGTCCATGCCGTAACCTACTATGTAAACATCGGGTAAGACTTTTCCGCAGTAATGAAGTGAAACCCTACAAGGGTGTTTAGTTTGCTTATGAATCAGTGCGCAAAAACGCACGCTCTTCGCTCCCTTTGTTTCCAAATGTCGAGCAATAAACTCTAAAGTTCTTCCCGTATCCACCACATCCTCTAAAACCAGGACATCTTTTCCAGCGATGGACTGAGTGATATCGAATTCCAAGCGGAGATATCCAGGTTTTCCATCGGGACCATAACTTTGAATGCGTAAAAAATCGCAAGTAAGCGGAATTCGAATTTGTCGCACCAAATCGGCCATAAAAATAAAGGCTCCTTTGAGGACTCCAACGACAACACAATCTTTTTTTTCGTAATCTCGGGTGATCTTTTCCGCTAATTGGCCGACGATACGATAAATCTCTTGTTCAGATAGTAAAATTTGCTTTATTTCCATGACCATCTTTCGGTAAGGCCTAATGGCCTTGAATGGATGTTGGGCCTGGTAGCCAAGTGGTAAGGCAGGGGTCTGCAAAACCCTTATCCGGGGGTTCGATTCCCCCCCAGGCCTCCCTTCTTTTTTCTTTTCTGCTCACCAAGAAAAGAGTCCCTGCCCCGCCCGGGTGGTGGAATAGGTAGACACAAGGGACTTAAAATCCCTCGGTTGGTTAAACGACCGTGCCGGTTCGAGTCCGGCCCCGGGCACTTTATATCGAAAAAAAACTTAAATCGTCTAGAAACCACTAGATCGGGTTGCCTTCTTTTTCTAAGAAGACAGCCCCGTTTTTTAAAATTCAAACAGTAGAAATCTGAAATTTATAGTTCTTATCACGGAGAATCGCGCATTTGAGCCGTTGTCGTAGGGTTGGGGGCTGGCGTTAAATCGGGAGTCCCTGGAGCAGGCAAACTTTCGGGGGATTGATTTTGAGGAACGCCTTTCTTTTTTTCAGAAGGGGAAGCATCGCCTCCTCCGGCAGGAATCTTTTTTTGTTCACCCACATATTCGAAGATTAATGGGCCACCCCGGACCTCTTCGGGAAGTTTTTTAGGATCCACCACAAATAAAAAGTTTCCAGACTTGTCGTTGACGTAAATGCTTTCTAACTCCAGTGCCAGATGCTTAAGGGCCCATTGAAATTTGGGACGCCTCAGGGTCAAAGTACAACGGAAACGATCTCTTTTGCCGAATACCTTTTTACACTGAGCAGGAAATACGGAAGAAAATTGCCCTTCCTCATAGAGCCGATAAAAGACTTTGAGCGTCCCTTTATCAACTCCGCTTTGGGGGTCCTCGAATTGAAAGTACTGTTTTAATTTGATGGTAGCAAAAGGATTGCTCGTTTTAATCTTTCCAGGCCCGGGATTAAAGGCCGAAACCTCAACCAATTTAGGTGCTTCATTATCCAAGTTAGAGTTTTCTACCTGGAGTTCCTCGGCGAAAGAAAATCCATAAAGGTACTCTCGGATGCTAAAAAACTCCCCACCCGGCATTTGAAACAATAAGTTAGCCACCTGATACTTACCAGGTTCAGTCTCTCGGGGAATTTGGAAGGTGGTTTGGTAACAACCTTCTGGGGTTTGCGCAAGTTCGGCGTCTCCATTGCCACTACCGGCCTCGATATCGATGGAATTTGGAGGAGTGTGATCATCTTCAAGAATTAAACGAAACCCAGTGGTCCCCTGCAAGATCTGCTCGATCAAGGGAGCCCCCTGAGATTTTAATAAAACACACACTTCAATTTCTTGACCGGACTTTACTTGAAAAATATCCCCGGCAGGTCGCTTCTCTAAGTTAGGAAAAAAGAAAATACCACCATACCCTCCAACTTGAGGAAGAGCGTAAATCCGAGCCGGTCCTCCCAGAAAAAAACACCCCAGGAGCAAGAATCTGACTAGGTGTCTACCCATGGACCATGGGCTAGTTTTAAGGGTTCGTGAAGTCAAGTCGTCAATGTGGTTCTCTTTCAAAGGTTGCCTGTACTTCGGAGCAATGTTAGGGCATTTCCCCATATGAGTTCCACCCCCATTAGTATTTTGGTTCCTGCATATAACGAAGAAAAGGCCATCACCCAAGTTATTGAACGCTTGAAACGGATGCGTCCTAACGATGAAATTCTGGTAATCGACGACGCCTCCCGAGATCGAACCGGAGAACTAGCGCGCTTGGCTGGAGCCCGAGTCATTCGCCATCCCCACAATCTTGGTTACGGAGGCGCCCTTAAAACAGGAATTAGACACGCTCGTCATGAACATCTGCTTTTTTTTGATGCTGACGACCAGCACGATCCAGAAGATATTCAACCTTTGGTCGACGCGTTACGCAATACAGATATGGCTGTTGGAGCTCGTCCAAAAGGGTCGGGGGCTTTGTATCGAAGATCTGGAAAATGGTTTCTGTTAAAAGTGGCTAACTATCTAGTGGGAAGATCCATTCCCGACCTTAACTCAGGTCTCAGGGCCATTCGACGTCGAGTTGCTCTGCAGTTCATTCATTTGCTGCCTGATGGTTTTTCCCTCACCACAACCATCACCTTGGCTTTAATGCGCAGTGGATACATGGTTCAGTACATACCGATTCGAGTACAACCCAGAATCGGACATTCTACGGTTTCTCTAAAAGATTTTTTCCGTACCCTATTTTTAATTCTGAGAATGATTACCCTCTTTGCTCCGCTAAAAATTTTCTTACCAGTTTCTGGAGCCTTAGCCCTCATGGGAATCCCCACTCTCATTTACGATTTATGGAATGGTAACGTTGGCGATGTTACCGTGCTACTTTGGGTGATGTCGTTGCTAATGTTTGTTTTTGGATTATTAGCGGACACCCTATCTCTAGTCTCTCGAAAGGACTTTCAAAATATCCCCGAAGATCTCCTAGAGGAGGAATAACCCAGATATGGGTTTAAGACTTCACTACAGCGACGCGCCCAGCGCCATTCTGCCCCAACTATTAGACTTATGGGTTCAGCGGCATTTTAATTTCAATCTCCACGATAACTTTCGCATTATTACCCCGGATTCCATCAGTGCTCTTGATTTAGAAAACGCCCTACTGGATTTTCCTGCCCTTGAGGGAGTGCTTATCGGGAAAAGCATCGTTTCCCTTCAACAGTTTTACCAAGAGATGTTTTTCGATTATCCTCAGCCTCGTGCTCTAGCCTCCTCTTTTACCGAAAAAAAAGCCTTACAACTTGCCTACAAGACCCTGCATCCTCGAGAGTCATTGGATTTTAAATCCCAATCGATTTATTTAGACCGCCTCAAGCGCTGGCATAATCTAAAAAACTACGGTTCTCCTGTTCCTGCCTTATCCAAAGAACTTAAAGAGTTACTAAGGCGCACAGAAAATATACTTTTTACGGATTGGAAATTATGGAACGAGGGGGCTTGTCAAAATACAATCCATGCATGGATTCGGCAAGGCCAAGCTCGTCCTCTGAAAAAAGTTTATTTTTTTTATTTCGTGGGATTTGGAGTTCCCCCCCCCGCGTTACCCGCATTGCTCTCTGCCCTTCTTGAGGGACATCCACAAGGTACTTACGAAATGTTTTTGTTACCTCCTGAGGTACTGTGCGATGCCCAAGGATTTCTTAGTCCACTTTTAGAATCATGGGAGGAATCGGCTGAGAGTTCGGAGCATCATCGCATCAAGCGGGATCTAGAAATTCATGGAGTCAAATTTTCCACCCCCTTGCATGAGGCTCAATGGCTTAAGACTCAATTAAACACAGACAATTCTTCTCAAGGAGTTTTCTTTCCCACAACATCTTGGACACAAGAAATACTTAAAAAATTATTAGAAACAATTCCTGACTCTTACTCTGGAAACTCTACCCTATTGCCTTTCCAATGGCTTGAAGAGCTAAGCCTGGAGAGTTCACAAACTTTATCCCTGGCTGAGGTTTGGCAGTTGCTTTTACCCAAGTTTCAAGAAACCCGCCAAACAATGGCTCACAATCAGGCAAATCGAGCCCTTTTCAGCCTACAAAATTTTTACCGCCTCGTTATGGAAAGGCTGAATTCGGAGCTTTTTTATGAGGAAAAGAAAAGTCTAGAAGAATGGAAAGAGGACCTCAATGATTTATGGTTTTCCAACCTTTCACCCGAAGGTGATCAGGACGGTTTTAACACACAACTCAGAACTATCCGACGACCTGGCTTAAAACAATATAAGCAGATCTATTTGGCTAACTTCAACGAGGATTTAATTTACCAAGCAAAAAACACTTCGCCTTCATTTCTTTTTCATGAAGATCCATTAGAAAGCCACGAACAAAAGATCCACCTTAGGCAAACCTTAAGTCTTGCAGAGCAAAGGGTGATATTTAGTTTTGTCAAATACCCTTTTACTGGACGTATTTCCGGCCCCTCCCCTTTAATTATGGATTTTTTATCTAATTCTTCCTGGGAAAGCCCTGTCGTTCCCCTCCTTCAAAATAGGCCACAAAGACATCCTTTCTTTGAGGAAAATGTTCTGAGGGAAAGAAATAGAAAAATTCAAAAAATAAAATCGATGGATTCTGGAAATCTGGAGATAGACTCCTTAGGCCCGTTATTGCTCCAATCGTTAGTGGAAAGGCCCGTTTCAGTCACAGCACTTGAAGATTATGCTCTTTGCCCATGGCGTTTTTTTGCTAGAAATCGTTTGAAACTCACAGAACCGGAACAAGATTTTCTTGGCATAGAAGCAAAGCACCTTGGAAGTTTAAAGCATGCCTTTTTACAAAAACTTTACGAGGAATGGATTGAAAAGTATTTCTCTCAGGGAAAACTTCCCGAAGAGTCAGAAATTGAAAGGTCTTTAGAAAAAGTAAGTGAAGAAATTAAAATTCTCGCCAGGTCTTTGCCTAAGACGGCCCGACTTATTGAAGCGCTTTTTCAAGACGAAATGAGAAGAATTCGCAATAACATTGAAATTCTCGTTCGAGAAGAGTTTTCCCAATGGATGAAAGCCAAGAAAAAATTTCTTCCTTACAAATTAGAATGGGCTTTTGGAAATAAAGATATCCCTCCCCTTTCTTGGAAGATTTCCGAAAAGCTTTCTTTATCTCTTCGTGGAATTGTAGATCGAATCGACTTTTGCCACGAATCCGGAGAATTTTTGCTCTACGACTATAAAAGTTCGGGAAGCTCTGAATTGGCCAAGCGTGTCCGAGCAAAAAGAAGCTTTCAATTGTTTTTATATCTCAGGGCCGTTCAAGAACATTTATTTCCTCACGAGGAGGCTGCCGGCGCTCTCTATTGGGATTTAAAAAAGAAAGAAAACAATCAAGGTTTTACAAATAAAAACTCCCTTAAAGAAAGTAGAAAAAACACCAAGGGAAGTTCCTTCATGGATACAGACCAATTCTTATCGCTTCAAACCGAGCTCACTGAAGCACTTGATCAAGTTTTGTTGGGAATTCTCAAGGGAAGCTATCAACTACAACCTGAGGAGTGTCAAAAAAAACAATGCTCCTTTTATCAAATTTGCCGATATGAATATTCCTCAGAATCCTGAAGTTCCTTCTTTTTCTTATCAAGAAGGTATCGAAGAAATCGAAAAAGATATTATCTTTATTGCTAATGCCGGAACCGGAAAAACTCATGCACTCACAGAACACTACTTTCATTTATTAAGTTCTGGGTTCGAAGCTTCCCAGATTGTGACTTTTACCTTTACCGAAAAGGCAGCCAGAGAATTAAAAGAAAGAATTTATCAACGCCTGCCGGAGCATCCCGAGTTTCGAGAACTTCCTAAGGAGCACTTAAAAGAGTGGCGCCACAAAATTGAAACTGGGTTTATCGGAACTTTAGACGAATTCTGCATGAAAATTCTCAAGGATTCTTCCAAAGAATCTGTTTTTAATTTTCAGATTATTGATCAATCCACTGAATTTCTTCTTAAACAAAAATCACTTTGGGAAGTATTACACTCTGTTTTGCATGAAAAAAGTCCCGAAGCGCTTCGCTTACTTCATGCCTACGGAATTAAAAACTTAGAAAAACTTTTAAAAACTCGTCTCGATTTTTTGAATTACGCTGAAATCTGTCCACTCCTTACCATTCCTGACCCCGCCCCATGGGAAGCCCAGCTTCTCCAAGATTTAGAAGCGTTATTTCATCCTATTCGAACTAAAATAGAACTCGAAAAAGAGAAAAGAGGCTGGATTACCTTTCACGATCTAGAAGAAAAAACGGTCAATCTCCTCAAAAATGATAAGCTACTAAACTCTAGCCTTCTAAAAAAAATCCGCCATATTCTCGTCGACGAATTTCAAGACACATCACCATTACAGATTGAAATGATTCAAGCGCTTAGGAAACTTCCCTCCTGTCCAAGGGTATTTTGTGTTGGCGATCCTAAACAATCGATTTATCGTTTTCGCAACGTGGATCAAAATCTTATTGCCGCAACAGAAAGTGAAATACTTCGCAATGGAGGGAAAAAAATTAATCTGACTCAAAATTACCGTTCGACTCCCGATTTACTCGACTTCATAAATCAATTCTCCCAAGCTGCATTTCCAGAAAGTCTGCCTTCCTTACCCGTTCTTAAAAATGAACCAGAACCACCTATAAAACTTAATTTTCTGGATTCTTCAGGGGAAAAAAAATCTTCTGAAGAGTTTCGTTTTTTAGAAGCTTCTTGGATAGTTCAGGAACTTTTAAAATTACGGGAAAATAAAAAATCTTTGGGGGACTGGGCTGTTTTATTTCGGGCTTCAAGCTCAGCACTTCCTCTGATCGAAATCTTACGTCGTAATGATATTCCTTATGTTGTTCAGGGAGGGCGAAATTTATTCGAGGAACAAGCCATTTGGGACCTCACTCATTTTTTGAGAATTTTTTATCGAAACCAAGACTCTCTAGCGCTTTTTGGACTACTTCGTTCTCCATGGTTTTTACTTTCAGACGCAGCGCTTTGGTTGATTTCTCAACATCCAACCTTTGAGGAGGGAGAATATTGGCCTCTAAACCGAATTGGACTTAATCGACTCAAAACCGCCTTCCCTGAGGACTGGAACAAGGCCCTGTGGGCTATCCAATTTTTTCAAAAAATAAGAAAAAAAGCCCCATTGATGACGGCCCACTCCCTTATCGAGGAGACACTAGAGGAACTGGATCTGCCCAATCTCTATCTTCATGCTCATCAAAATGAAGACATTCTGATGTCATTGGAGCAATTTCTCCACTGGTTAAAAAATATCGAATTAGAGAATCATCCCCTAACACCTGCTTCTGTTTGTGATTCATTGGAAAAAATTTACAAGGAAGGTTTAAAAAAATCGCCCCTTGGAGATCAATTGGGAGATGAGAATTCCCTAAAATTGATGACCATCCATGCGGCCAAGGGACTTCAATTTGAAGGTGTCTTTCTCTTGGATATCCATCGACTCTCGCCGGTTAATTCTCCCATTCTTATGCGATGTGGAGAAAAGTTTGCTCTTAAAAAATTTACTGAAAATGAAGAATGGGAAGAATCTTCCCGCTTTCGAGCGATCAAAGATTACCACCGTCAAGAAGAAGAAATGGAGACAAATCGCCTTGTTTATGTAGCGCTTACTCGGGCACGCAAAGCGCTGAGGATATGTCTCAGAAACGAGTCTGGATCCTCGACCACGATTGCCCGCAGTCTTATGAGATTCTTAGGAGAACAGATACAAAGTTATAAAGTGACGTTACCAGTCGAAGAACGAGACTGCCCTGAACTTCTCACAAAATTACCGATTAAAAATTCAATCAATCCTACTCCCGCTCTTGAACCCTTTTTAAAACAACCTAAATTATGGGCAACGGTGAGTGAGTTAGAAACCTTCCACAGTTGTAGCTTAAAACATCATTTTCTTTACCAAAAGAATCTTTCTGAAATGCCTTGGAATATTCCCGGGAGTGATTTGGGTGAGACAGAATGGGGAACACTACTCCACAGAGCTTTACATTTATTGCACAGAACCCCTGGACGACTGATCACCGATATTCTTCAAAATCTTTTTATTAAAGAAAAACTTTGGCATCCCAACTTGGACCTTAATCCATGGGTTGAAGAATTACAAAACTATATCTCGAGTAAATTGTTTGAAGAAATCACCGGAGCAGAAGAGGACTACAGCGAACTCCCATTTTTGCTAGCTTTAAACAATTTTAAAATTCGCGGGCAAATTGATCGACTCGTTCGACATAAAAATGACTGGGTGTTGATCGACTTTAAACGTAGCCACAGTATTTTATCAGGGGAAGCCTTATTAGAGAAATATGACTTTCAACTTAAAACTTATACTCTGGCCGCTCAAAGATTTCTTCGAGGAAAAATTCCTCGAGTTCAAATTCATTTGATCAATTCTCTAAAATTTATTGAAAAAAATTTTACAGAGGAAGAATTATCTCTACATCAGTCCTATCTGGAAACCATTTTTATCAAATGGAATGGTGACTCTAAAATTTTTCCAAAAAAAGCTCACCCAGCTTGTTACACCTGCTCTTTTCGTGAAAAAATACCCGTATGTTTTATTTCCAAAGAGCCTCAAGATACTTCCAGCGAGCCCCTTTAAAATGACTAAAATATTGCCAGGTTGTGATTTTATTGTTTTATTCCTTCAATGACTTCTTTTTTTAAAATTTCTGAGAAAACAGCTCATCCTCTACAGGCCATAGAAATCATCCAAGATCTTGAGTTTTTTTTAAAAAATTTTTCAAATACCAAAATAATTGCATTGGCCAAGGTCTTAGGAAATTCTAATTTTTTGGCTAGATGGGTCAAACGCCATTCAAACAAAGCCTTGGAAGTTCTTGAAGAAAACTTGGATGTCCCCTGGAATTTAGAGAGATTTCAACTTTCATTAAATGAAAAAATCTCTCACGTAGCTCCTGAAGACCAAGAAAAAATTTTGGAAGTCTTATTAGATTTCAAATATCGCCAGTTATTTAGAATTACTCTTAGAGACATAGGTTTAGAAAAAAATTTTTCGGAAATTGGAGCCGAGCTCAGTTATCTAGCCTGTTCAATTCTCCAAGGAGCTTTTTCCTGGCAAAAATCCACTCTGGAATCCCAGTGGGGACAAGTTTTTTTAGAAGACTCAGGAGCCAACCATTTTTCAGTATTGGGCATGGGAAAACTCGGTGGTTCTGAGCTTAATTTTAGCAGTGATCTGGACTTAATTTATTTTTACGATCAGGACCAAGGCGAGGTAAAGTTTAACGGAACTATCTCCTCCAGAACTCCCCACGAATATTTTTGCAAACTTTTCGAAAAGACAACTCAGCTTCTTGGTAAAAAAACATCCGAGGGTTTTCTTTATCGTATCGATCTTGAGCTTCGTCCCGAAGGAAAAGCAGGAGCCATGGCCAACAGTCTAGACGCCATGGAAAATTATTATGAAATTTTCGGAGCTAATTGGGAAAAACAAGCGTTGCTTAAGGCCGCATGGGCTGCTGGAAATTCAGAACTTTGTCAAAAATTATTGCAAAGACTGCATCCTTTTATTTATCCAAAAAACATTGGATTCGATTTTCTCAAAGATTTGAGAAACATGAAAGAAAAGCTCTCTGCCTCCATTCAAAACTCTTCTCAATCAGGTTTTCACATCAAGTTGGGCAAAGGTGGAATTCGGGAGATTGAAT
Organism: bacterium; assembly: GCA_031972915.1. Taxonomy (GTDB): domain Bacteria; phylum UBA10199; class UBA10199; order DSSB01; family DSSB01; genus DALYDW01. The sequence continues at coordinate 27,135 of DALYDW010000001.1, read as the reverse complement.
TTTTTGTTCAAAGTCTGCAAATTCTTTACGCAGGAAAAATACCAGAACTACAAACAACCAATACCCTAATGACCCTTGGTGGCTTAGAAAAGTTTCAATTAATTTCGCCTTTAAAGTATCAAGCTCTGCAAGGAGCTTATTTCTTTCTTCGCACCTTAGAAAATCGTCTCCAACAAATCGAGGAACAGCAAACCCATCGGCTTCCTCAAAGTTCTGAAGAACTAGCCTTGTTGGCGAGACGTATGGGATATGAGGATACAGAACTTCGTAAGGCCAAAGATCATCTTCTTGACGATCTACAATTACACTGTGAGCAAGTAGAAATAAGTTTCCAGGAAATGTTTGATAGATCGACCGAAGCCTAATTATTTTGATTTTTGTGGCTCGATCGAACTGAGAACTGATGGAGAAGATCATTCATGACCCTTTCCAAGCTTCAACAAGAATTGGCAACTCGCCTTGCACAAGACCATAGTCTCGAGTTTCAGATAGAAGAACTCAGAATATTCAAACTTGAAAAATTAAAACGACTAAAGGAAACGTGCCTACAAGGAATTCATGATTTAAATGAAATCATGGAGAATCTTAGCGACATTGCGGATGCAGTTTTATCAGGAGCCTTTTCCATCGCACAACAGGAGCTGGAGCGTTCTTATGGACACCC
>DALYDW010000001.1:18483-26316 GCA_031972915.1 bacterium | reverse complement strand
CAAAAAAGTCTTACTCATCAAGAATACTTCGCCAAGCTTACGCAAAGAATGATTAGTTATTTAAGCCTACATACCCGTTATGGTTATGCCTACGCTGTTGATACGGAGTTAAGGCCTTCCGGAAAGGCCGGGGCCCTAGTGACCCCTTTAGCGCCATGGATCGACTATTATCACGAACATGCTCAATTGTGGGAAAAGCAAGCCTTGCTGAAGGCACGTCTAGTACGCAGTGACGATTTTTTTTTAGAAGACTTTGAAGGCTTGTTTTATCGCCTTATTTTTTCGGATCCTCTTCCTAAAAATTTTTCAGCTGAGATTCATCGTCTACGGATACGCATTGAAAAAGAATTGGCAAAAGAAACTGCAAGACGTTGGCACCTAAAAAAAGGTTTCGGCGGCCTCATGGACATCGAATTTGCCGTGCAATGTCTCCAACTGCGGTGGGGCGCTCAGCATCCCCATCTCTTGTCGGCCAACACACTAAAGTCCTTAGAACTGCTGGAAGAATTCCCTAAAACAGCAGGTTTTTCATTCGAAATCTTAAAAAGACATTACGTGTTTTTTCGCAAATTGGAAATCTATCAAGAGCTTATCGTAGGGCCAACGGAGGGGTGCTTAGATCCGGAATCCCCTGGCCTTGAAAAAGTAGCGCCTTTTTTTTCGGGACCAAACCAGGAAGAATTGGTAAAACAAATTGCACGGGCCAGAACCGAAATAAGAGAGGCCTATCTGGAAATCCTAGAAGTTGAGAAAAATTGAGCTTTAGAAAAAGCTCTAATCTTCGGCAAAAACGCGCTCTCTTGCTTCTTGTTCTTCTTTACAACGAATGCAAAGATCAGTGACAGGCCTGGCCTCGAGTCGCTTGATGCCGATTGGATCTCCACAAGATTCGCAATCTCCGTATTCCCCAGCCTCGATCTTGGCCAAGGCCTTATCGATTTTCCTGATGAGGATTCTCTCACGGTCTCTTAGCTTAAGATTAAGAGCCTGGTCGGTTTCGCTTGAAGCCAAATCAACTTCATCGGCCAAATCATCAGGATCAAAAACCACAGACTGTTCACTGATGCTTTCTTTACCTTGAGTAATGGTCTGGCGACGTTGCTGGAGAATGTCTTTAAACTTTTTAAGGTCTTTTTTATTCATCCAGAATACCTATCCTCATGACAAGCAAGGGGTGAGATTTAAAAAAGGGTTCCCTTAATTCTAGAAAAAGAGGTCCTTGTCAACGAACATTTCCTAAAACCCGATCGGCCTTAAAAATCATACAGAGTTTGGTCGGTCGAAAATTCTAACTCCAAATTCTTGAGAGGCCAAGAGTAGAATGATAAGCTGACCATAATGAATAGCCCAATCACGACCGCGACGCTTCTTATTGTTTGTCCTGACCAACCAGGTTTGGTGGCTAAGGTGTCTCATTTCGTCCATCAACACCATGGAAACATATTGGACCTAGATCAACACACCGATGCCGAGACCTCCACTTTTTTGATGCGCATCGAATGGGATCTCCAAGGCTTTCAACTTGGCAGAACAGAGCTCAAAGAGCAATTTTCCAATTTAGCAATTCAATGTCGAATGCAGTTTTCTCTGCACTTTTCTGACGAAAAAGTAAGGGTGGCCATCTTCGTTTCCAAGTATCGTCACTGTCTCTACGATTTGCTGGTTAGACACGCCTTAGGCGAGTTGGATGTGGAAATCCCATTAATCTTAAGTAATCATCCAGACCTCAAAGAAGTCGCGGATCATTTTTCTATTCCCTATCGATGTATTCCGGTAAGCCCACACAACAAGCCCCAAGCCGAACAGGTAGCCTTAGACTTGCTCAAGCAACACCGGATCAATTTGGTGGTGCTGGCCCGTTATATGCAGGTACTTTCCAAAAGCTTTGTGATGGCCTATCCAAATTCTATTATCAACATCCACCACTCCTTCTTACCTGCATTTAAAGGGTCACGCCCCTACCATCAGGCCTATTCCCGTGGAGTTAAAGTCATTGGAGCGACTAGTCATTATGTCACAGAAAATTTAGACGAAGGCCCCATCATCGAGCAAAGCGTCACTCGAATTAGTCATCGAGATCATGTAGAAGACTTGATTCGCAAAGGCAGGGACCAAGAAAAAAGCGCCTTAGCTTTTGCAGTACGGATGCACGCGAAACATCGCATTCTCACCTACGGCAACAAAACCATCGTTTTTGAATAGATGCCTTACGGTTTCCTAGAAAGAAATAAAACGTCTCAAGTCGATTAGAGTAAGGTTGAAGGCTGTTTTTTTCGATCTTCCCACCATTCCTTAAATTGCAAAATCATTGGCAAGTAAACCAAGGTGGTTATCAAGCAAGTCACGACTCCAACCACAGCCACTAATCCCATAGAACGTAAACCGCCGTGACTGCAAAAAGCCAAGCCCACGAAGCCGGCAGCGTTGGTAAGAGAAGCTAAGGCCGCGGTTAATCCTGTGGTACCTAAGACCTTTGCCAAAGAACCGCGTCCCAATTCGACATAGCGATGATAGACATGGATGCTGTTATCAACACTCATTCCCATTACCGCTGGAATCATGACCATGTTGTAAAGATTAAGTTTGATTCCGAGAAGATAAAGCACTCCCATAACCCAAAGCACCCCGGACAAAATAGAGAACATTACCAAGGAAGACTTCTTCCAATCTCGAAAATCGAGATAAACAAAGAAAAACACACTAGCCACTGCGAAAAACAGGATCTTTCTGCTGTCACGGAACATGGTTCTCAAAACCTCGGCAAACACCATCGAACTACTCGAAGGGTGGTAAGTGCCGACGCTGGTTTGAACGGTGCCTATTTCTTCCAAAAGTTCGAGGGCATTTCTTCCATCGTCCATTTCTAAGCCCAATTTTGGGAAAATAAGAAACACAGTGCCCGCGACCTCTTTTTTACCGACGAACTGTTGAGTAATGGCTTCGGGTATATCTTCAAAACCAAAGCTTTTGGGCTTGTGTAGTTCTAGTTTAAAGCGATCGAGATCGCCTCTTTTATCTTCAGGCACCAAACGGATCGAGTCATCAGCCAACAAGTCTTGTATCTGGTGAATGATACCCATTTTTGCATCTTGCTGTTCTGGAACTAGCGTATAGAAAGAGCTTGTATATTCGATTACAGAATTGGGCCTTTCCCCTTTTATTTTTTCGATGGCGGCCTCTAAAGCCTGAGCTTCTTCCTTGGAATGAATAATAACTGCTGCAGGAATGTTAACCCTACCCCCTCGAGTCGCCTTTTGTTTTGCCCTAAATTGAGCTTGGTCTGAAACATCGGCTCGGATTTTTTTTGTATTGTACTCGAAGGGAACTTTGGGAAGGATAATGAGGGAAAAAAGCGTAAAAGCGCTAAAGATAACCAATAAGGATTTAATGAAAGAAGCGGAAAGTTGCAGAGGAAAAACTTTCTCTTCTTGGGTCTGCTTGTCAAAACGAAATAGACGGATCTTCTCCCCAAAAATCAATAAGGCCGGAAAATAGACAAAATAAAAAGCTAAAACCACCCAAAGACCAATTCCCGTAATAAGACCGAATTCACTGAATCCCCTAAAGTCGCTGAACATCATCAAGAAGAAAGTGCTAGCCAAGGAAGCCACGGCAGTAAGAATGGGGGCCCCTAAAGAAAGATAGACATCCTCCAGAGCCTCTTGAATAGAAAGACCCGATAAACGGACTTCGTAATACCGAGAAAATAAATGAATGCCCGTTTCCACCCCCAGCCCCCCTAGAATGGCAAATAAAAAGGAAGTCGTAATATTTAAATGACTGATCCACAAAGAAGAAAGGGCCAAGCCTGCTGGAATCCCGAGAATAAGGGGGACGTAAATGAAGAAAACATACTGAGGCCTGCGAAAGCGAAGTAGCAAGGGAAGAAAAATAATAATTCCCGAGATGATGCCCGCCCTTTTTAAGTCTCGTAATAAAAGACGGTATTCCCGAACCCTGGCAGACCCACTCAACGTAACCTTAAAGTCAGGGTCATAAGATTTAAAATTAAACCGGGAGAGAGCCTTATCGAGGGAATCAACCAAACGCTTTTCTTGAGCGATATCGAGATTGGACTCCTTCGACTCCACAAAAATGGAAAAAATAGTACCACTGGGGCTCTGATAATAATCACTAGAAGCGGTCTCTCCAGTAGATCCATATTTTTTTCGATATTTCTCCTCGATGTCCGAAAAATTGAGCTCTTCCTCTCCCTGTTCGTCTTCAAAACTGATATAAAACTTCCCGAGTTTTTCCCGCTGAATTTTTCTATCAATCCGGTCTCGAATCGACACCAGGTCGCCCTCATCCAAATAAAGTAATTTATTTTTATCTAAAAAATCGTAGCCAGGTTTACGAATTAACACCTGCCCCACCTCAGGCAGTTTTTCTAAATAAGGCTTGAGATCTTGAAGTACCTTCTTGGTAATCTCGGGATCCTTAGACTCGAATAAAATATCGACACGACGTTTTTGATCGATTTTATCTTGAAGCTGTAAGAGTGTCTGGACGCTATGATAATGACGAGGCAATAAGTCGATGGGATCTGTACTAATGTGACCAAATAAATAAGTCACCCTGGGCCAACTGACATAGAGCAGTACAAGTCCCAGAAATAAGATAGGCAAATAGAAACGAGTTAAAAATCTTACAAAAGTCCGAACGATTGCTTTCAAGGGAAATCCTTAATCTGCGCTATTGCATAGATAGGTCGCTCAAAATCGCTATAGAACGACAGAATTGAAAAAATGGCTCCACCTTCCTCTAAAAAACTTTTGATCTTCCGTTTAGCTTCGAGACATTTGGAGGCGGCCCTGGGCCTCCTCTATCAAAATGGTATTTTCACGCTACAAGAAAAAGGCCATGGGACATGGATAGAGCTCGTCGCTCAAATCCCCCCCGGATCCTCGGCGGACCCCTTGAAAAAAAAACTTTTGCGTCAGGCAGAGCAACTATTTCCTGAGGGACTTTTTAGTTCAGTAAAGGTAGCTCTCCCTCCGTCCGACGATTGGAAACAAAATTTTTTAAAGTATCTACACCCCTTTTCTTTGCCTCAACCCAAGGTTTTACCAACTCCGCCTCTAAAAATTGACCCCCGTCCCGATCCAAATCACGAAAAATCAGCCGACACCATTTTTTTAGCCGCCGGACTAGCTTTTGGTACGGGGACCCATCCCACGACCCAGTCAGCCGCCTGGCTGCTGCAAGAATACTTATATTCAGTCAAAAATAAGGCTGTCAGCGTACTCGATGTGGGATGTGGTACCGGCATTCTGGCTTTAGTAGCTAAAAAACGTGGGGCCGCCTGGGTAGAAGCCATTGAAAACGACCCCGAGGCTCGTCAAGTGGCGAGGGAAACCATGGATCATAACGAAGCCCAGACGATCCCCATCCATGCCGAACTCAAGCGGGTTCGAAAAAAATTTGATTGTGTGGTCGCCAACATCATTCCAAAAACTTTGATCGAATTGCAAAGTTTACTGAAGGCGAGAGTCCGTCCTGGCGGGGTACTGATCTTGGGAGGAATTCTCTACAAAGAGCGACAAGAAATACTTAAGACTTTTCTACCCATGAAATGTATTAAGCAAAAAAACCAGAAGGGATGGACTACCCTACTGTTGACGATTTGAGGAATCTTACAACCATGAAATTGCACCTCGATTTAATTAAGGACGGCCCCAGTCTAAAACGAGTGGCCGAAAAAATTCAAAACTGTTCAATCCTCGCGTTTGATACGGAGTTTATTCGAGAGAAAACCTTTCATCCTGAATTAGCCTTAATTCAACTGGCCACCGAAGAAGATGCTTGGCTTGTCGATGCTCCGGCCCTTACTCGTCAAGAGATAACGCCTTTACTCAATCTTCTCGAAGATCCAAAGATTCTAAAAGTGCTCCATTCGGCTTTTGGAGATCAAGAGTGCTTATGGAGCGCCTACCGTATCACCGCTAAACCGGTTCTAGACACTTTTGAAGCGGCAGCCCTTTGCGGGTACGGCGAATCCGTTAGTTTGGGCGATTTGGTCAATCGCGTGCTCAGGGTCAAACTCCCTAAAATGCATTCTCGTACCCATTGGCTGCGTCGTCCTTTAAGTGAAGAAATGCGCAGTTACGCCTTATCCGATGTACAGTACCTTATTCCTCTGCTTACAACTCTTCAGAAAGAACTCAGTGACCTAGAACGATGGGAATGGGCTTTAGAACTCAGCGAAACCACCAGCGATCCCCTACTATACGAGCCAAATGTTCAAGCTTTGGCGACTCGATTGGCCCAAGGGGGGAGGTTCACCCCAGAGACCTTCGGCGTATTGTGCGCTTTAGTGGAATGGCGAGAAAACCGAGCCCGTTCAATTAACATTCCAAGAAAACGGATTGCAGACGATGGCACCTTGATTAGTCTAGCCCAATCGCGTCCCCACACCCTGGATAAGTTGGCTCAATTTCGAGGTTTAAATCCTGGAGAACTACAACGACAAGGAGCGGCTCTTCTTAAAATCATGGAAAACCCTGTTGCATCTACTCACCTGCCCGTTTTTTCGGCACCCAAGGTATTCCGCCCCAGTTCGGCCCAATCCAGGGCCATCGATTACCTATCGACCTTTTTAAAGGCCATTTGCCAAGAAAAACGCATCGCCTCTCGCTTGATTATGACCGTCAAAGATCTCACCGAAATCGTTGTCGATCAACTCCAAGCCCCCCAAGAATGGATCGAGCGAAAGCTTTGTTCCCCGAGGGCCTGCTCCTTGGTTGCAGAAGAGTTGTCCGCAGCCCTCATGGGGCGCAAAGGCCTGGCATTGCAAAAGGGCAAACTCACCTTATTAGAACTCACTGAGGTCCAACATGAAACTCTCTGAAACGAGCACCTTTGTCTGTGGCGGAGCTTCTGGGCTAGGCGCCGCCGTCGTCAAAAATTTTTTAGCTGCCGGAGCCAAAGTTACAGTATTCGATCTTCCCAAAGAGGGCTCTCAAGAGCAGGTAATGGCCCTTGGTGAAAAAGTATTTTTTCAAGGTGGAGATGTAACTGATCCTGCTTCTGTTCAGGGAGCTTTAGAACAAGCAAAAAAGCGCTGGGATACGCCTCGCGTGGTTGTCAATTGCGCGGGTATCGCTTTGGCCCAAAAAGTTATTGACCGTCACGGCAAGGCGGCTGACTTGAATGTTTTTAAAAAAATTGTCGAGGTCAATCTGATAGGTACCTACAACCTATGTCGTTTAGCGGCAGAGCTACTTATTCAGAGCGAAGCCTTAGAAGAGGGAGAACGGGGAGTAATCATCAACACCGCCTCCATCGCTGCCTTTGAAGGGCAACGAGGTCAAAGCGCCTACGCTGCTTCCAAAGGGGGAGTTGCCTCACTCATTTTACCGCTAGCTCGAGATTTATGTGACTGGGGGATTCGAGTCATGGGCATCGCCCCTGGTATTTTCGATACCCCGATGATGGCACTTTTGCCGGAAGAAGCCCGAATCTCTTTAGGCAAACAAGTTCCCTTTCCTCCAAGACTAGGTCGCCCCGAAGAGTTTGCCTCTTTGGTTCGACAGATCGTAGAAAATACCATGCTCAATGGCACCGTGCTCCGCTTGGACGGAGCTTTGAGAATGGGTCTTAAATAGCCCTTGCCCCCCAAAAAATAATCTGGTTCGCTTTTGTAAGCTATGCCTGTTTTTTTTATAAAAACTCCCAGAGACGCCGAGGGTTTCTTCTCCTTATCCCGAGAAGATCTACATCACCTACGCCGTGTCCTGCGGAAAAATGCCGGCGATCTGTTTGAAGTTATGACTCCAGAGGGGGTCAGGGGCTTGGCTCTCCTACAAGAGTCCCAAGGATTATGGAGAGGAC
>DALYDW010000001.1:9128-18406 GCA_031972915.1 bacterium | reverse complement strand
GCTGGTCGAGAAAGCCACAGAGCTCGGTGTAACGCGCTTAAGCCCCCTCCTCACTCGATTTTCTCAACATCAAGATGAAGAAAATATTTCACCTAATAAAATAAGTAGATTAATTAAAATATCTCAAGAATCACTTAAGCAATGCGAACGATCTCGTGCTTTGCAAATCGATCCCCCTATTTCCTATCGCGACTGGCTTCGTGAGCAGGCTATCCCATTTTCTGGAGAAAAAATATTTTTTCGGACCCGGCAAGAAGACCCTTTGTGGCCCTTCCCAAACACAAAATCCTCTGAGAAGATTTTGGCTCTGATCGGCCCAGAGGGCGGCTGGTCTCCAGAAGAAGAAAAAGAAACCTTATCTTGGGGCTTTTATCCCGCATCCCTAGGTCAAAATATCTTAAGAACCGAAACAGCAGCTCTCAGCATCTCCACACTCTGGAACCATTTCTTAAAATCAACAAGGAGGAGCGAGTGAAGACCTATGTAATTGCTCATCGTGGCTCTAACCTTCACAAAATCGAGAACTCGCTCCCAGCCTTTGAATTAGCTCTACAACAAGGCGCTCACGGCGTCGAAATGGATCTATGGCAATGTGCTTCTGGAGAATGGGTCGTGATCCACGATGCTGAACTCGCAGAACTTACAGGAGCCCCAGGACATGTAGAAAAACTCAGCTACTCCGAATTGAAATCGAGACGACTGAAAAAAAGAAATTCGTCGTCTCTCTCGGAAGAACGCATTCCGAGTCTGGAAGAGGCTTTGGAGTTATGCAAAAATTTTGCATTGATTAATTTAGAAATTAAAGGAAATCACTTGATACGTCGTGGAAATGAGTCACTTTTACTAAAGTTGCTCAAGGAGTTTCGGGTGGAAGATAGGGTGTTACTGAGTTCCTTTAACCCCATCCTTTTACGTCGGTTTAAAAACAGAGCCCCTCATTTGCGTCGGGGCCTACTCTTTTACGAGGGGAGTGCTTTGCCGTTTCGACGTGCCTGGTTAAGCACCTGGGTAGACCCCTTCAGCCTCCACCCCTCCAAGGCTTTGTTGACAAAAGAACTCATGATTCGGGCCCAGCAACACAATCAAAAAGTGTTTGCTTGGACCATTAATCATCTCCATGATGTGAAAAGATGTCTTGAATTAGGAGTCCATGGTGTGATCACCGACGATCCCGCTGGGGTCCTCGAGATCATCCAGACTCAAACACCACCTTTGTCATAGTTCGAGAGCAAGATACCATGCCGATCCATTGGGATGACGATGAAGACGAAGAGCTTACGGAGCTAGAATATCAATCTCGTTCTAATCGAGTATTGATTCATGACGAAATCACTGCTCCCATGGGGGAACCGACTCCGCGCCGTACTTCTGGCTCAACGGAGGGGGCGTTTGCCTCGGTTCCAACAGGCAATATTATTCCGGGATTACCTTTTCAACCCGCACCCCTACGCGATCGCTTTGCTGCCTTCCTCATCGACTCTTGGATAGGCTGCTTACTATACTGGACAACGGGGGCTTTGCTCTTGTCTGCGCTCAAAGTTCCAAACCTGGCCAATCTGCACCAAATCCAAAATCGTTTTTTTCTACACGTTGCCTTAAGTGGGGTGGCCTTCTTTTTTTACTATCTTCTAATGGAATCCGTGTTTGGAGCTACCTTGGGAAAGTTTTTCACCAGGCTTCGTGTCGTGGACATGAAGGGAAGACGCCCCTCTCTCGGTCCAATTTTTCTCCGCAACATTCTCAGGACTATCGATTATTTACCCGCGTTTCTTGTGGCTGTTATTACGATGGAGTCTTCAACTTATCACCAACGCCTTGGAGATAGGGCCGCTTCCACCTTGGTCATAAAAAAATCCCGACGCTTTCTCCCCCAGGTCCAGTTGCAGCATACTCCGGTCGCCTCCACCCTAAGTAAAATCTTTGCAGAGCTTATAGACCTCGCTCTGGCACTAACGGGTGTTTATGGATTGATTTTAATCATGTCACCCCGTTACCCGCTGTTTTCGATGGTCCTCTATTGGAGCCTACCCATTGCTTTTATTGCCTACTACACTCTGCTCGAGTTTTTCTTCGGAACTACTCCTGGCAAAGCTCTCTTCGGCAGAGAAGTAGTGCAATTGCATGGAGAACCCCTAGACGGAACCAGCGCCTTACTTCGCAATTGTTTTCGCCCCCTAGACTATTTCTTGGGCTATCCCCTTATGGTGCTGAGCAAAAAAAAACAACGCCTGGGGGATATGGCCGCAGACACCCTCGTTGTATGTCATACAACAGGAAAACGAGCGCTTTGGTCCATTCTTACGGGAGTGTTTTGCGTTTTTATCATCGCCTATATTGGATTTAAACATCCAGAAAACTATCTCAAAAGAGATTATGGTGTGGGGCCTTTGCAGGGGATAAAAATTTTAATTCCCAATTTGTTGGGAAAATTACCTTGGACGAAACAGGGCACTACCCCCTCTCTCAAGGTAAAATCCGCAACAAGCACCGCTCGAAAAGATTTTCCCCAAACCCCGAGCCCCCTTCTCAAACTACAAGAGTTTTATTTTTCCACCGGTCCGGCTCCAAGCCAGATTCGAAACGAAGAGCCTTTCCGGAGAGGCGACCCCATCTACATTTTTTTTAAAGTTACTGGCTTTCAAACCGAAGCAAATCAAGAGGCCAGTTTTAGCGAAGACCTAGAGGTATTCGACCCTCAGGGACAGCTTGTTTTTGAGCAAGCTCAAGCGAGCTCTTCAACAAAACAGATCAGCCATCAAGAAGTGCTTTTTGCCAATCACGTTAAACTTCCTAAGACAGCAGCTCCCGGAAAGTATCAGGTCAAAGTTATCGTTTACGATCACATCGCACAAACTCAATATAGCTTTGAAAAGGAGTTTGAAATGCAATGACCGCCACGATTTTGCAAAGATTCTATCGCCTAGCTCGCGAAAATCCTGACCAAAAGGCTTTGGGGTTTTTTCAAAATCAGCGGTTTCATCCCATTCCATGGTGGCTTTACAAATCTAAGGTAAAGCACTTTGCATTGGGTTTGCTGCACTTAGGAGCGCAACCCGATCAATACTTGTATTTGTTTCCCGGACAAAATCCACAACGTTGTTTTGTCGAGTTGGGTGCTTATACTCTCGGCCTACAAACCCTAAGTCTGCCGCCACAACTTACCAGCACACAAATTTTAGAATTATGTCACCAATTTCCTCCTTCTTTTGTCTTTCTTTCTGAAGAAGAGACTCGATTTAATCCGCTCTTCGAAAAATACGGCAAAAGTATTTTGTCTGTTTTATTGAGCCAAGAGGGAGCGCTCAATATACAAGTGGATAAAACTTTTAGTTTTCGTCAAGTTTTCAACCTAGGGATTCAACAAGAAAACCGATACTTTTCCGATTACCGAAAATTACGAGACGCCTCTCCACTAAAACAAATCAGCCCCATTTGCATCGATCTCGAAGGTCAAGTGCACCTCACGCCACTCTGCCATGGAGAAGTCATTGATCTATGCAAAAGATTGGACTCGGAGTATCCCGAAAACGGCGACAAGGCGCTTTTTTTCTCCGGAGAGCTTTGGAAACACCTTGAGCGTTGCCTGGGGTTGTTTTGGCCAATTTTTAAAGGATGCGCAGTATGGATGGGATCGGATCCCCTGCCTTTAGGCCCCCTACTTCGCCAGTCAAAACCAAGCATGGCTTATGTCCACCCAAAGTCACTTGAAGCATTTATGAATTCCTTGCTCGAGTATTCACCGGGATGGATTGCCAACTACCAAATCCGTTCGGCCATCCGCCACTATTGGGGAAAAAATTTTCAATCACTTATGACTCCAGGTCCAATTCCCGAAATCTGGAATGAGTTTTTAAAATATGGAGGAATCAAGAGCTTCAACTTGATGGAAAAACTCCGATCCTAACTTTTAAAACCTAATAAAACCTGAAAGATTCCCTTGTTTAATCAAAACAGCTTGGGTAACACTTGCGGGCAAAATCATTAGGGTTCCCATTGTTTTCTAAAGCGACTCATCCGCAGATTGGGAAATAAACCAGAGCGAGGAAATTATGTCCGGTCATTCAAAATGGGCCACAATTAAGAGAAAAAAAGGCGCCGTCGACGCAAAGCGTGGTCAGATTTTTTCAAAAATCATCAAAGAAATCACCATAGCCGCTCGTATTGGTGGCAGTGATATCACAGGAAATTCGCGTTTGCGTTCTGCCATTGATGCGGCGAAGGCGCAAAACATGCCCCAAGACAATATCAACCGCGCCATCAAAAGAGGATCAGGTGAATTGGAGGGGGTCTCCTACGAAGAAAATACCTACGAAGGTTATGGACCAGGCGGTGTTGCCTTGCTCATCAAAGTCTTGACCGACAACAAAAACCGCACCGTAGCCGAACTGCGCCATTTACTCAGCAAGGGCGGAGGCAATATGGGAGAGTCTGGGTCCGTCGCCTGGATCTTTAAACCCAAAGGCTCCTTACTCGTTAGTAAGTCCTCGGTCGAAGAAGACAAACTCATGGAAGTTGCCTTGGAAAATGGCGCCGAGGATATTCAGGACATGGGAGATAGTTTTGAGGTGGTCACCGAGCCCGCCAATTTTGAAACAGTTTCAGAGGCCTTAAAAAAAGCAGCCATTCCCGTTGTCGAATCTTCTGTGGGAATGATTCCTCAAAATACAATTTCTATTTCTGGCGATACGGCTCAAAAAATGTTGCGCTTGATGGAAAATCTCGAAGACCACGATGATGTTCAAAATGTTTACGCTAATTTCGATATTTCCGAAGAAGAAATGGAAAAATTCTCTTAGTAGGACTTCCACAGAATATTATGCGAATCCTCGGCATTGATCCTGGTACCCGGGTGACGGGCTACGGTTTCGTAGAAGAAAAATCGGGCCGCGTCATCCACGTGGATAACGGAGGAATTTTCCCCTCCCCAAAAGGATCCCTGGCCGAACGCATCTACCATATCAACCAAGAACTCTCCCGTCTCTTGTCAGATTTTGCGCCCGATGCGGTGGCTATCGAAGATATCTTCGTCGCAAAGAATATCTCCAGCACCTTAAAACTGGGCCACGCCCGTGGCTCTGCCATGATCGCTGTCCAGCAAGCCGGAATACCGATTTACGAATATACGGCCAACCAAGTCAAAAAAGCAGTAACGGGTTACGGCCACGCTAATAAAGAGCAAATTCAAAAAATGGTTAGCAGCTTGCTACAACTTAAAGAATGCGCCTTTACAGACGCCTCCGACGCCCTAGCGGTAGCCTTGTGTCACTGTTATTCCTATCGCTTTCAAAATAAGGTCAAAACTTCATGATTGCCTATCTCGAAGGAAAACTCTTTCAGGTAGAGCGGGATTTTCTAATTCTGATCACCCATGGCGTGGGATACCAAGTTTATGTCTCTCGTCCCACCCTGGAATCCCTTCCACCCATGGGCACCGAGATTTCCCTCTTTATCCACACCTTGATTCGAGAAGACGCACAGCTATTGTTTGGTTTTTCTAGTGTTCAGGAAAAAACTTTATTTTTGCATCTCATTCAGGTGAATTCGGTGGGCCCTAAATTAGCCCTTGCCTTACTTTCTGGTCTATCGGCTCCTGAATTAGCCACAGCCATCCATCAAGAAGATTTACTCGCTCTCACCGCAATTCCAGGAATTGGCAAACGCACCGCAGAACGCCTCATCGTCGATTTAAAAGATAAATTGCTCGGTCTCATGGCCATCGAACCCACCGTTCTCCCCCATCGCGGCCCTATTCAGGCAACTCAGACAGAAGAAGCAATTAGCGCCCTAGTCAATTTAGGTTATAGCCGACAAGAGGCCCAACGGGCTTTGCAAACTCTCCCCTTCGAAGAAAATTGGACCTTAGAACTCTTGGTCAAAGCAGGCTTAAAGGCACTGTCATGAATAGACAAAACGAAAACATAGCCCCTGAGTCCACTTCTTTAGAAGAACAGGTCACCGAGCAATCCCTTCGCCCCAAATTGTTAAAAGACTATATCGGCCAGAAACCACTTAAAGAAAAGCTCGGTATCTTCGTCGAAGCCGCCAAACGGCGTCGAGAACCCCTCGATCATTGTTTATTTTCTGGACCTCCCGGTTTGGGAAAAACCACCCTGGCCCATATCATCGCCAACGAAATGGGTGCCAATTTTAAATCTACCTCGGGGCCAGCAATTGAGCGTCCTGGCGACCTCGCGGCCCTACTCACTAATCTTGAAGAACGCGATGTCTTATTCATCGACGAAATTCACCGACTCTCTACAGCGGTCGAAGAGGTTTTATACTCAGCCATGGAGGATTTCCAACTCGACATCATTATTGGTCAAGGGCCCTCGGCTCGTAATATCAAGCTTGATTTACCCCCCTTTACCCTAGTGGGAGCGACGACTCGGGCAGGATTACTCACTTCCCCCTTAAGGGATCGTTTTGGTGTCGTGGCACGCCTAGAGTTTTATGGGGAAGACGAGCTAGCCGACATCGTCACACGCTCGGGCCGCATTTTGGATATTCCACTCACTGAAGCAGGAGCTCAAGAACTGGCCCGACGGGCTCGTGGCACTCCTCGTATTGCCAATCGTTTGCTCAGAAGAGCCCGCGATTTTGCTCAGGTGAAAGCCCAGGGAGTTTTAGATAAAAACGTAGCCCAAGAAGCCTTAAACCTTTTAGAAGTCGACGAACGAGGCCTTGACAGCATGGATCGAAAAATCCTCCTCACCATTCTCGACAAATTTGCCGGAGGTCCTGTCGGAATTGAAACCTTGGGTTCTGCCATTGGTGAAGAGGTTGGAACTCTAGAAGACGTGTACGAGCCCTATTTAATTCAATGCGGCTTTTTGCAACGCACTCCACGAGGCCGCATGGCCACAGAACTAACCTACCAATACTTTGGACGCCCACGTCCTTTGGTGTCCTAGAGCAATCCCTATTGAAAATTTCCTAGATAGTTCCAATTTAAGCTCGCGCTTGAAAGCTACTTTTTAACAAACAAAGATCTTCCGAGATAACGTCTTGATTGAGACACAATAAAGCATAATTCTCTATTGCTTTAAGCTCTGCTCAACAGCTTCAGCTACCTTGCCATGGCCCTGTTCGCTAAAATGTTTATCGCAGGGAAAATTGTATAGCTTTTTCCAGTCTTCACCTTCCGCGAGGATGAAGGGTAAAACGTCCACTACTCGAATGTTCTGCCCCTGAGCCCAAGTTTGCAAACGCTGGGTCAAGGGAGGAACATTGCCCCCTTGATTTCGCAAAACATCCGCGGGAGAAGGAAATAACAACAAAATGATGGGCTTGTTTCCAGCAAGCTCACGAATTTTTTCTAAAGAAAAACGAAGGCGATTCCACTGCTCCTCAGAAAAATCGTGATAAGCAGAAAACCCCAAAGGATCTTTAGATTTCTTTAAGGCCAACTCCTTGAACTTAAATTGAAGCAATCCTTTCAGATACTCTAAAAAATTAAAAGAGTAGGTATATTCTCGCAATGCGGCCTTTAAAGAATTTCCAAAGCCGCTGGGTAATCCTTTGGGATGTGCCGCAGAATAAACCATTTCATAATGAGGATAGCTCCCCACCCAAAAGGGACGATACTTTCCGCTATCTTTCCAAACCGAAAGGTCGTCATCGGTAAAATCGTTTTTGGGATAAAGTCCGATGAGAATTTCATCATGAGAAAATTGCGAAGCCAAAGTTTTATAGAGGAGATAATACTGGGTGGGGCCGAAATGACCGGAAGTTCCAAAATTTAAATATTCCTTACCCAGGTGTTGTTCCAAAAGATCCGTAAAACGCTTTCCCTGGGAGATTCCAAATCCCTCGACAAAGCTATCTCCCAAAACAATAGTGCGATGCTCGTCCCCTGATTTTTTCCGTTCAGGATCTCTCATCCCAAAAGAGTTGGCTTGGTATTCTACCGAAAAACAAGAACGGTGATGCAAATACTGAGAATTTGGAGAATGCCAGACTCCAAAGCTTGGATCCGTCTCCACCCAAAATTGGGATCCCACATTCTTCCAGGCATAAGTAGGTGCCTCGTGAAGTAAAACTCCCGCCTTCACCAACACGCAGGTGGCTCCCTCCAAAAAAAACAAAAATATCCCCATCATGAGCAATAAACTGAGCATTCGGGATTTCATTGCTGATTTCCTTTCAAGGCTTGCCATACCCATTCCGCAAGTCGACGACTTCCCTCCGCGCTTAGATGGTGATCGCAAGGTAATAAATAGAAATCGTTGTCAGGCAAAGTTTGCGCCGCCAACCAAGGCAGAGGATCCAACAACTGAAAATTCAAGACCTCGGATAATGGGATCATCTTGTTTTGCAAAGGGGCTTGTCCTTCTTGACGATAACGAGCTCTATCCACTGGGGAGGGAAACAATAAAACACTGATTTGCTTCTCTGGAGCTTCGCGACGCAATTCCTCAAGCGCATAACGTAAGCGTTGCCACTGGGCCTCGGTAAAATCGTAGTACCCTGAATAGGGAGCTGAACTCTGAGCAAGTTGACGATTGATTGCATTCATCTTTGCTCCCTTAAAGAGTCCACCCATGAGTCCGTAAGAGTGAGAAAACTCGCGAAAAAAACCCTTAAGGGTTCGAGCCAAAGTCCACGAATTGGACTGTGAAAGTTTTCCCGAATACACATATTGGTAATCAGGATATTCCCCCACCAAAAAAGGCTGATAACGTCCCGCTTGTTTCCATATTTCAGGATCATCATCGATGAAGTCATTCCCGGGATAAATTCCTATCAAGATAGCATCATGACTAAATTGCTTGGCGAGATGGCGGTAAACCAAGCCATACTCGGTAGGGCCAAAATATCCCGAGGTTCCAAAATTAAGATGGGGCCTACCGCTGATTCGCTCCAAGAGATCGCTCAACCGGTCTGACTGGTTTAAACCGTATCCCTCTACAAAAGAATCCCCTAACACAACGGTTCTGGCATTCGTGTCTCGAAGCTTTCGATCCGAATCCCTCATGCCATATTCGTTTGCCTTATAGTTTGCAGAGAAACAGGAGCGAACATGGTGATACTCGGTGTGAGGACCATGCCAACGCCCAAAGATCGGATGATTTCCAATCCAAAACTCTGAATAAATTTGTCGCCACGAATAGGTGGGAAGATCCCGAGGCAAGAAACCGCTACGAACAATCGCCAGGGACGCTAATTCGAAAAATACGACAAAGAGTAATACGAACAAAAAAACCGCACCCACGCAACCACTCAGGGAGCGTCGTTTTTTTGGAGGGTGAGATGAAAGAGTCTGCACAGAGCCCCAAGGA
>DALYDW010000001.1:0-9104 GCA_031972915.1 bacterium | reverse complement strand
CAGTCGACTTAAAAAACCGTATAAATAAATGGAGCCAACACGGTACCTTGGCTAAAAATCAACAAGGTACCAAAAAGCAACATAACAAGTAAAATAGGCAACAACCAAAATTTCTTACGAATCTTCAGAAACCCCCAAAGATCTTTTACCATCTCGATCATCAGTAAGGCCTTTCCATGTGTTCCAGAGTAAGCGGTTTCGACTCAACTCGATAACTGGATTGATGAGAATCCCTTTTTCTCCGCATGGGATCCCAACCGAAGAGCCGAGCCAAAAATCCCAAAGGAGCGAAAACAAGAAAAAACAATAGAGTCAAAATAATACGAGTATTGATCCAATTGAGGATATTACCCAAAAACATCCAGGCACGATAAGGGCCTCGCAGGAGAGCGGGGGCTAGGGTTCCCAGTAAGAGAAGTGGCGTCGCGATAAACCAAGGCCAACGCGGCAAGGCTCGCCCAAAGAACCAAGGAAAAATCACACCGAAGAGGATTCCCAAAACCGCCCCCACTAACCAACCAAAATGCCTTAGCTCCTTTAGGGAGACAGGATTATTTTTATTTTCCATCGTCTACCTCAATCTAATTCGAAGGTGTCCCGACCATACTTCTCGAGGTTCTCTTGGGGTTGATCTTGTTTTGACAAAACACAGTTCTCCAAAACCAAATAATCCATCTCGGTACGCATAAAACAACGATAGGCATCCTCTGGAGTGCACACGATGGGCTCTCCTCGTACGTTAAACGAAGTATTGATCAAGACCGGACAGCCGGTTTTTTTGTCAAAGGCCTTAATTAGTTCGTAATAACGGGGATTGGTCTGAGGGTGCACAGTCTGTACGCGAGCGGAATAGTCAACGTGGGTGATGGCTGGAATTTTAGAACGCACCACCTTGAGCTTTTCAACACCGAACAGAGACTCTTGTTCTGGTGTCATGGGCACTCGCAAAGAGGTTTTCACCGGAGCGACCAACATCATATAGGGGCTAGGTTCTTCGAGCTCAAAACATTCTTGCACTTTTTCGGCCAAAACCGATGGAGCAAAGGGCCGAAACGACTCTCTAAACTTGATTTTTAAATTCATCACGCTCTGCATTTTTTCAGAACGGGGATCACCAAGAATAGAGCGATTTCCCAAGGCCCTTGGCCCAAATTCCATGGCCCCTTGAAACCAACCCACAACATTTTCTTCGGCTAGCAAACTCGCCACATGAGAAAACAAGGTTTCGTCGTGATACTGATGAAACACAGCTCCTAAATTTTTGAGACACTGTTGGATTTCGTTATTGGAAAAACTCGGTCCCAAATAAGAACCCAACATCGCATCTTGTCCCTGGGGATTTCGGGGTTGCCGCAAATGCTGGTACCAAGCCGCCAGAGCCGCTCCAATGGCGCCCCCAGCATCTCCAGAGGCTGGCTGGATCCAAAGTTTTTCAAAGATGTTTTCCCGCAAAAGTCTCCCGTTGGCCACACAGTTGAGCGCCACTCCCCCAGCTAAACAGAGATTTTTCTCCCCAGTTTCTTTTTGAATATTTTTGCCCAAACGCAAGACGGCCTCTTCGGTAACCACCTGAATAGAACGAGCCAAATCCATGTCCCGCTGGGTCACCGGATCTTCCGGCCTCCTGGGAGGGCCTCCTAAAACTTGATCAAACTTAGCGTTGGTCATCGTCAGACCGGTCGCATAGTTGAAATATTCCATGTTCAAGTGAAAAGAGCCGTCTTCCTTGAGATCGATAAAATGATCGAGAATAGTTTGGACATAACGGGGCTCTCCGTAAGGTGCCAACCCCATCAACTTATACTCTCCACTATTGACCTTAAAACCCGTGTAGTAGGTGAAAGCCGTGTAGAGCAAACCCAGACTGTGGGGAAATCGAACTTCCCACTGGGGCTGCATATTATTGCCCTCGCCTAACCATAAAGATGTAGTGGCCCATTCACCTACCCCATCCATACAAAGCACGGCAGCTCGCTGAAACGGACTGGGAAAAAACGCCGAGGCCGCATGGGACTGATGGTGTTCGGTAAACAGTAAGGGAGGAACCTCATTAGTTTTTAAATTCCAAACTTGAGCCAACTCTTTTTTTAAAACTTCTTTGAGAAACAGCTTTTCTTTCAACCAAGAGGGCATCGCAGCGATAAATGACTTGAGCCCTTGGGGGGCATAGCCCAGATAAGTTTCGAGAAGTCGCTCAAACTTGACCCAAGGCTTTTCGTAAAACACCACGTAATCGACATCTTGAGGATTTAGGCCACCCGCGCTGAGACAGAAATCTAAAGCATGTTTGGGAAAACGCTCGTCGTGCTTTTTTCGAGTAAACCTCTCCTCCTGGGCTGCAGCGACCAAACGCCCCTCTTTTACCAAAGCAGCAGCACTATCGTGATAATATGCAGAAATTCCTAAAATGACGCTCATGGGGAGTCCCTATATATTTAGGCTGAGCTTACTGCAATGAAAAGTCCTCAAGAATCAAGAGACATCGTCACGCTAGATATCGATGACAAAAACTAGTGCTACTCCTGGAATTTTTTGTTATCCGCCCTTCTAATGCCTAACTCTTCCACCCCTCGACGCACTGGAAAACGCTCCACTCCTATTGGCAAGACCTTAAGAAAATCTATTTTGTTGGGAGCAGTTCTTATCGTCTCTCTTTTTGGTTTTTTCGGACTTTTTGGAAAAAACGGACTGCTTGACGTCATGCGCCTCAATGCACTCCATAAAAATCTGCAAAGAGAAAACGAAGAACTTGAAAGAAAGCAATCCGAGCTTCGACAAGAAATCCTCCGCTTAAAGGACGGACAACAATTAGAATTCTTAGCTAGAGATCGCCTGGGGCTACTCAAATCCGATGAAGTTTTGATCGTATTGGATACAATTCCACCTTCGGCAACCCTCACTTCATCCCCAAGTCCCGCTCCCACTCCATAAAAATCACTGTTTGTTAGCGTCATCCTCCCCATAAAACCTTTTCTCCAACGAAATAAAGAAGTCGATAAAAATGGAATCAGCTGTCGGTTGACAGCCTAGCCCAAGATAAGTATGGGGACCCTGTTCGGCGTCGCTTGCCCAACTCTACATTTGTATTTGTATTTTTTACGTTCAGTGACAAAACCCTTTCCCAAAGAGAGCGAAGTAATTTTATGTCCCAAGGCATCGTAAAGTGGTTCAATCGTACTAAGGGGTTCGGTTTTATCGAAGAAGAGGGTGGGCGGGATATTTTCGTCCATGCCTCAGCGATCTTAGGAGATGCCTCTTCAGCTCTTGAAGAGGGGCAAAGGGTACAATTTGAAGTTAAGCAAGGAACCAAGGGACCGCAAGCAGCCTCGGTCACGCCGCTCCCCACCCTTCCCTAATTTTTCCACTTAGTCAGTTTCAAACCGAGATCTTTGTTCTTACTCTTGATTTAGTTGCTTTGTTTTACCAGGAGGCAGGCGACTGCGCTGCCGGCACGCTGGGAACACTTCCTTTTGAAGGATCCGAGGCAGCAGGTAAGCTCTCCGCCGAATCGTTGAAAGTAGGGGGCATGGTTTGAGACTCCGCCCTCGCACCTGAGGGTAACGATTCGGCACTAGTCAAGGTTTCTGTCCCCAATAGAACCCGGGGCTGAGTCTCCGCCTGGGATTCAGGTAGGGTCTCGGGTGGCACCGGCGCACTTATCTGTGTTTCGACCGAAGGCGCTGTCTCAACGAGAGCGGGCGGAACTACGGGAACCGGTGAAGGTGAAACCGCGACAAGCGCCGGATTAACGGGAATTACATTCAACTCTTCCTTATGCTTTTTTTTACACCCAAACCCCATACCCAAAAGCAGCAGAAACAAAACAAATCCAATCTTTTTTCGCGAATTTTGAAAAAGTCGAAGGAAGAAGTGGAGGACCATGAAAACTCCTTGCCATGGGGTATTGATAAAATAATGTACCCCTCCTTTTAGGAAGCGTATTGAGAGAGGGTCAAGAAAAATCATGGCCTTAGACACGGAAATAAACCTGGGCCAAGGGCTTGGTTATTCCTATTGCCCTCACCTCAGAAGCTTGATAAGAACCTTAAAATCTCTGGGAATTTCTGTTAACTTTTAGCCCCGGGTGGGCCTCCTGATGAAAAATAAATCCCCTGACACTTCTCAAGGATTTCTCTCCGGCCTGTGGAAGCTGGCGAAGTGGTTATTTTTTTCCGTTCTATTTTTTGTCGTCGTGGCGGGTTTAGGCGGAATTTTTTTCTATCTTCATATTTCGAAAGACCTGCCTAAGTTAGACAAAATCGAGGACTACCGTCCCGAAGTCATGGCTGAGGTTTTTGACGATTCTGGTCAAAAAATCGGCGAGTTTTGGACAGAAGCTCGTATCCTCACCCCCATCGATCAAATTCCCCCGCTCTTAATCAAGGCCTTTATCTCTAGCGAAGACGAACGTTTTTTTGACCATCATGGGGTCGACCCTTACGGAATTTTACGAGCTTTTTGGCGTAATTTTAAATCCGGACAAGTCACCCAAGGCGCCTCGACCATTACCCAGCAGGTTACTAAAAATCTTTTACTGACTCCGGAACGAACCTACGATCGTAAAATCAAAGAGGCGATTCTTGCGACCCTCATTGAACAAAATCTCTCCAAAGAACAAATTCTTTATATTTATTTGAACGAAATTTACTTTGGCAATCGAGCCTACGGAGTCGCTGCAGCCTCCAGAAACTACTTTCACAAAAATTTAGACCAACTCAACTTGGCGGAAATGGCCATGATCGCTGGATTGGCCAAAGCCCCCTCACTTCACGATCCCGTTAAAAATCCCGAGCGTGCCAAGCAACGTATGTTTTACGTTTTAGACCGTATGGCCGAAGAAGGTTATGTCACTCCAGCCCAGGTGCAAGAAGCCAAGGCCCTTCCCCTCCATGTTTATAAGGCTGGCACCGACAAAGACTTTAACTATAAATACGCTCCCTATTTTGTAGAAGCCGTGCGTCGTGATCTTCAGCAAAAATATGGCACCGAAAAGCTCTACACCAGTGGTTGGAAAATTTATACTACGGCTAATTTAGCTATGAATCAGGAGGCCCAAAAAGCCGTACTCAATGGAGTGGAAAACTTTTCAAAACGTTTTGGCTACCGGGGTCCCCTCAAACACTTAGAAGGCCAAAAACAAATCGATGACTTTCTTCTGCAGTACCATCTTCAGCAGATGGAAGAATCCAACGAGCTTAATTATTATGATGACCCCGGACTAAAAAAGGCCGTGCTCAAGCCAACCTCCCTCCAGCCCGATCGTATTTACGAAGCAGTCATTACTCAAATCGATAAAGACAATTTACAGATTCAAGTAGGAAATACTTCCGGCATTATCAATGCTGCCGATTGGGCCTGGGCGAGAAATTCTTCTTACAAAGGTAAATTATGGAAGGCTACTCCCGGAGATGTCATTCAGGTACGACTTAAAACATCTTCCGATAAAGACAGTTTGAGCGTTTCGACCAACAAAAACTTCAGCCTTTTCCAGAGCCCTGAGGTGCAGTCTGCCCTCTTTAGTTACGAGGCTTTTACTGGGGCCGTGAAAGCAGTTATTGGCGGCCAAGACTACAAAAAAAGCGAGTTTAACCGCGCTACTCAAGCCCTATTGCAACCGGGTTCTTCGATCAAACCCTTAATCTATGCGGCCGCTCTCGATAAGGGCTATACCCCTGGCACAGTGATTTCGGATTCCCCCATTTCTTACGAAGAATCTCCCGGGAAGTTTTGGAGTCCTAGAAATTACGGTGGAAAATACTATGGCCCCACAGCCTTTCGTCATGCCTTGGTCAACTCACGTAACGTTGTCACGGTCCGTATCTTAATGGATATTGGCACCCACTATGTGGCTGGATTCATGCGGAAATTGGGCCTCACCACCCCCATCTACAAGTATTATTCTATGGCGCTGGGAGCCAATGAGGTGAAATTAGCCGAACTCGCCCGCGCTTACGGCACCTTTGTCACGGGCGGTATCTTACCTGATATTCATTACGTAGAAAAAATCGTCGATCCCAAGGGGACCATTGTTGAGGAGTATCAAAAACCCAATGTTGAGTTGTTGGTTTCTTACCAAGAAGTCAAAGACTTAAAAAAAGAAGCCGACGCCCCCGCTGGTCCCATTGAGGACAAGGCTGAAGAAAATTCAAAAGCAAACTCGGCTAAGCAAGAACAAAAGACTGAAGCCTCCCCTAGTCCTGTAAAAAATTGGGAAGAAATGGCCAGTAATTCTAATCTAGAGACCCATTTCAATAAGCTAATTGAAAAAGACGATCTGTTGCTCACAGATTACGAACGCAAACTACTTACAGGAGACTACATTCCCCAGGGCTATGTCATTTCTCCGAAAACCGCCATGACCATGGTAAGTATTTTGCGCGACGTGGTACGAGCCGGTACGGGAACCCGAGTTCGAGCTCTTGGTAAACCCGCGGCCGGAAAAACCGGAACTACCAACGAAGCCACCGATGCTTGGTTTATCGGCTTTACCCCCAACCTGGTCACTGGAGTATGGGTAGGCTTTGATGAAGAGCGCAAGTCCCTAGGGCACGGGGTTACCGGTGGAAGCACCGCGGCCCCCATTTGGTTGGCCTTCATGGAAAAGGCCACGCAAAGTTATCCTACGCTAAGCTTTAATTTTCCCAAGGGTTTGGACTTGGCCATCTATGAAGCCCCAATCCAAACTTCTCCCACCGCAGGAGACGCCGAGTTGGGCGATACAGGAGTGGGTACAGGAATCGCGACTTCCAACACAGGCCCTTCGGGCCCTGCGCCAAGTAGTGCAGAATTTTTCACTCAAGATCTTGAATGATCTATTGAAAAAAAACCCTTGTACTGCCATGAAAGACCGAAGCCTTTTGTGGCAAGACAAGGGTTGAAAATTGATTCACAACGAGTTTTTTATTTTTCGATAATTTCGATGGATTGAATCTTGTCGCCACGACGAATTGACTGAACGACATCCATTCCAGCCAAGGTCTCGCCGAATACCGAAT
The DNA here is from genome assembly GCA_031972915.1 of bacterium. GTDB lineage: Bacteria > UBA10199 > UBA10199 > DSSB01 > DSSB01 > DALYDW01. The sequence continues at coordinate 2,109 of DALYDW010000001.1, read as the reverse complement.
AAGCTCCGTCTAAAAAGGGCGTTGGAGCCAGGGTAATATAAAATTGAGAACCGCTAGAACGGCGCTCGGGATTGACTTGATCTCCGGTACGAGCCCAAGCGACGGCCCCTTCAATATGAGCCGGACCAATTTCTGCGGGAACCGTATAACCAGGACCACCGGTTCCATTACCCGAGGGATCCCCTCCTTGAATAACAAATCCCGGTTCTACGCGATGAAAGGTTAACCCATCGTAAAAACCACCCTTGGATAACTGAATAAAATTTGTCACTCCCAAAGGAGCTTCCTTCGCCATTAAACGAATACGAATCTCCCCCTTGTCAGTTTTGATCAAGGCTTCATAATTTTTGCTCGGGTCGACTTGACTTTGTTTAGGTTCACTAAAATGGGTCATATTTTTTTTCTCCTGTAGAGATGTCGAAGACTGGGTCTGGGCTTGTGGTTGAGTAGGCACTGGCGCCTCTTTGGCCGAGCATCCCACCGTAAAAAACGTCAAAGATAAAGCAGAAAACAAAACAGAGAGTAAACGGAACACAAAACCTCCCAAAGATTTAACGAATTTGATTTATTAGGTTTAGATTCAGATGGCACAAGACCATTTTTAAAAAATTGCAACAGGTAGACCCCCTGAACCCACTCGGGTTCATTGTGGACTGCCTAAACTTTTTTACAATAGAACCCTTCCTAAATCAGGGAAAAACCTTTTCATGCCCACGTCCCTGCGCTAGCCTCCTCGCGCCCGGGAGCCTAGAAAGGTTTAACATGTTTGGTTTAGGTGGTGGAGAATTAATCGTTATCGTTTTACTCGCTCTTCTTCTGGTTGGCCCTAAGGACTTCCCCAAAGTAGCCAGACAAATGGGCCGGTGGGTACGTCACATCAAATTTGCTTTGGGAGATTTTAAAGAAGGCATCGAAAACGAGCTGCGCATGAGCGAAGAAGAATCCTCAAAAAAAGAGATAAAGCCAAAACCATGAACGATCGTTCGATGTCCTTCTTGGATCATTTAGAAGAACTGCGTTGGGTTTTTTTGCGCTCTCTCATCGCCTTATCTATAGCAACAGGTTTATGTCTGTATTTTTCTCCAGACCTCTATCGAATTTTAATGGCGCCACTGGAAAAAATATTACCCGAAAATTCCCATTTCATTATTACGAGTCCCTTCGAAGCCTATTTCGCTTATTTCAAAATTTCTTTGGTGGTTGGGATTTTTCTCACCTCACCTTGGGCTTTTTATTTTTTATGGAGCTTCATACGCCCCGGCCTGCTCCCTCAAGAGCGCCGCGGCATTCTGCCAGTGGCTCTGCTCTGTAGTTTGCTTTTTGTCGGAGGCGCATCCTTCGGTTATTTCGTAGTCTTTCCCCCCGGATTCTCCATGGCTGTCGATATTCTTCAGGGAACCTCCATTCTCATGATGCCACGGATGAGCGATTATCTCTCCTTGGCACTCCGCCTTTTAATCGCCTTCGGAATTATTTTTGAACTCCCTTTGTTTTTATTTTTACTAGGACGCTTAGGTCTGGTTCAAGCTCAGGGCTTACGCCAGGTCAGAAAGTACGTCATCGTTGGGATTTTTTTAGTCGCGGGAATTTTAACCCCGGGCCCAGACGTACTTTCCCAAGTTTTAATGGCCCTTCCGCTCATGGTTCTCTACGAGGTTGGCATTATTCTAGTGAGACTCTTCGGTAAAATGCCATCTCCCCCTCCTACATCCACCTAGGGCATTGAATACCAAGCCGCTGAGCCTTTTTCTCACTATTTTTAGAAAATCAGAACTTTTCGATAAGTAAAGACTTTTTTATGCAACTTTAATGACACAAATTCGAGAATCGGAATAGATTCTGGTGTCGGGTTCTCGGGTTTCTACTAAACCGCTCATAAAACGACAGCAGAGAAACAGGGTTTTATCAGGGTAAGGAGTGTTCCCATGTTTCCATTTTTAGGCATCGCCTCAAACGATCGTGTCGTTTCTTCACAACAATCAAAGGCCGGCCCTCTAGCCCAAAATCAAAATACCACAAGTTTGTATCAGCAGGCCCAAACCCTAAAAAAACAGGGCGACCTTGAGGGAGCCAAAACAATTTACGAAGCCATTATCCACCAAGCTCCCG